>NZ_CP012945.1:600000-930000 GCF_001402915.1 Devosia sp. A16 | reverse complement strand
CGGCGGCGGCTGCTGCCTTAGGATCGGAGCCGACGGCGCGGATGTGGAGGCCGAATGGGGTGCGCGCCAGCATGACGGCGACGGCCGGCACGGCGAGGATGGCGATGTAGGTCAGCATGTGGTGCCCGGAGAGCAGCGGGCCGAGAACCGGCACGCCGCCGAGCAAGGGGATGTCGATATTGGGCAGCACGCCGCTTTTGAGCGCGCCCGACATCCCCTTGTCGCCGGTGGCAAGGAACAGGCCCAGCGTCGTCGCGGCAAGTGCCGCCATGTTCAACGCGATGCCCGTAATGATGAACTGGGTGCCCAGTCCGTTGATGAAGAACGCCATCAACGCGCCCAGCAGTCCGCCGCCCACGAGGGCAGCCAGGAGCCCGAGAAACGGGTTGGCGGTGGCGGCGCTGACCAGGACGCCAATCAGCGCGCCCGACAGCATGATGCCTTCCATGCCGATATTGAGCACGCCGGCCCGATCGGAGATGAGGACGCCGAGCGCCGCGAGCAGCAGCGGGGTCATCACCCTGAGCACGGTGGCGAACACGGCGGGGTCGGCGAAGGCGCTGAAGAACTCGATCATGCGCCTTGCTCCTGGCCCTTGATGTCGCGGATCAGGCGAAGGAAGGCGGGGTGGCGGAAGATTGCGGCAGCGGTCACGGCCAGCATGATGGCGGCCGTCACCAGTCCGACGATTTCGCTGGGCACGTCGAGATTGCGCGCCAGCATGTCGCCGCCGACCTGCAGATAAGCGAGGAACAGCGCGGCCGGGATGACGAGGAACGGGTTTTCGCGCGCCAGGATGGCGACGGTGATGCCGGTCCAGCCATGGCCGGGGAGGGCCGTCCAGGAGAAGCGGCTATAGAGCCCGAGCACTTCGATGGCCCCGGCCATGCCGGCGATCAGCCCACCGGCGATCTGCGCCTGCATCAACAGCTTCGACGACGGGAGGCCGAGATGGCTGGCAAAGCCGGGGCTCGAGCCGACGATGCGGATATTGAGGCCGGAGCGGGTGCCATAGAGCCAGATGCCGCCGACAAGGCAGGCGAGGAAGGCGATGACCACCCCGCTATGGAGGCGGGTGCCCTGCAGCAGCCGATCGAGGGTGAAATCGGCAGGCAGCTTGTAGGACATCAGCGCCCCGGCATTGGGGTCGCGCAGCACGTAGTTGAGGAAATACACCCCGGCGAACAGGAAGGCGAAGTTCAGCACCAGCGAGTTGACCATTTCGGAGGCGCCGAAGCGCACGCGCAGGTAGCCCGGCACGATACAGGCGAGCGAACCGACCAGGGCACCGATCAGAATGGCGGCTGGCGTTGCGACGAAGCCGGTGAGCGGCAGCAGCACGGCAGTGGCCGCGGCGGCGAGGCCGCCGAGAAAGAAGCTGCCTTCGACGCCCAGGTTGAACATGCCGGCGCGGAAAATGACGGTCGCGGCAAGCCCGGTCATCATGGTGGGCGTCGCCGCCTCGAGGATGTTGCCCATGTGGCGGATGGTGCCGAACGGGCCTAGGACGAAGAGCCGCAGTACTTCGAGCGGGTCGGGCTGCGACAGCGCCAGCGGCACCAGCACGGCGAGGATCACCAGCACGATGACCAGTGCGGTGAGGGCGAATTCGGTGAGGCCGGCAAGGATGGCGCGGGTCATGCGGCCGTCTCCAGCCCGAGCATGTAGGGGCCGAGCGCCGCGGGCGTCAGGCCGGCATGGTTGGCGAGGTCGGCCACGATCCGGCCGTTGAACAGCACCAGCACCCGATCGGCGAGCCGCAGCAACTCATCGAGATCGGCGGTGATCAGCAGCACGGCGGCGCCGTTGCGGGCGGCGAGGTCGATGCGGCCATGCAGCAGGGCGGCGGCGGCGACATCGACGCCGCGGGTCGGCTGGTCGGCGATCAGCAGTTTCGGCGCGCCCGCAAGCTCGCGTGCCGCGATCAGCTTCTGGGCATTGCCGCCCGACAGCGAATCCAGCCGCTCACCGGTGCCGCCGGCCCGCACCGCGTAATCGGCGATCATCTGCTGCACCCGTCTGCGGATGGCGCCGCGGCGGAGGAACGGGCCCCATTGCAGCGCCTTGTCGCCATCGGTGCCGGCAACGGCGTTGTCGGCGAGGCTGAGCGAGGCGGTGCCGCCGCGGGCGTAGCGATCGGCGGGGAGGTAGGCGAGGCCGGCCTGGCGCCAGTCGGGCGCGGCGGCCCGCGACATGTCGGCGCCGGAGAGCCGGATGCTGCCGGAGGCCGGATGCATCAACCCGCTCAGCACCCCGACGAGGCCGCGCTGGCCGCTGCCATCGACGCCGGCAATGCCGACGATCTCGTCGGCGCGGATCGAAAGCGAGATGTCCTCGATGCGGTCGGCCGGGTCGCGTGAGCGGGTCGAGACATGGGCGAGTTCGAGCACCACCGGCGCGTCGATCACCTGGCGCTGGCGCCGCGGTACGTCGACATCGCGGCCCATCACCATGCGGGTGATCTCGGCATCGGCGATCTCGGCAAGCGGCGTGGTGCCCACCACCTTGCCGGCGCGCAGCACGGTGACGGTTTCGGCCAGCGCCCGCACTTCGTGCAGCTTGTGCGAGATGAAGAGGATGGTCATCCCCGCGGCGCGGAGGTCGCGCAGGCGGTTGAACAGCTCCTCGATTTCGGGGGGCGACAGCACGGCGGTCGGCTCGTCGAGGATCAAGAGGCGGGTATCGCGGGCCAGCGCCTTCAGGATCTCGACCTTCTGCTGCGCCGCGACCGAGAGTGTGTCGGTGCGCGCATCGGGATCCACCGCGAGGTCGAAGCGCCGGCTGAGCTCCACCACCTGGCGGCGCGCCTTGCTGCGATCGATGAAGATCGAGGCGCGCGGCTCGTGGCCGAGGATGATGTTCTCGGTGACGGTGAGGATGGGCACCAGCGAGAAGTGCTGATGCACCATGCCGATGCCGTGCCGGCCGGCAAAGTCCGGCGTCACGGTATCGACCGCGGCGCCATCGATCAGGACCTCTCCGGCGCTCGGGCTTTCGAGCCCGAACAGGATCTTCATGAGCGTCGATTTGCCGGCGCCGTTCTCGCCGCAAATGGCATGGATGGCGCCCCTTCGAATGTCAAAGGAAGCCTCCGTCAGGGCCACGGTGCCGTTCGGGTAGGTTTTCGACACTCCCCGGAACGAGACGATGGGACCCTCGGCCATATGCGGCGAGCTCTGCATTGGCGCTTACGGACGGACGGCGTCGCGGATGGCGTTGATCGCGGCGGTGTCCATGCCGAAGGCGGTGGGCACGACGATCTCGCCGGAGGCGATCTTGGCCTTGGCGTCGGCGACGGCGGCCTTGGTCTCGGCGGATGCCAGCTTCTCGTAGTTGCCGGTCTCGACGATGCCGACGGCGCCTTCAGCGAGGCCGACCGTCTCGGCCGAACCGAAGGGGAGCTTACCCTCCTTATAGAGGTCGTAGGCCCGGACCAGGCTGACATCGACGTTCTTCAGCACCGAGCTCACCACCTGGCTGGCGATCGCCGGATCGCTCTCGGCGAAGATGGCTTCCTGGTCGGAATCGACCCCGAGCACGAACTTGCCGGTTTCCTTGGCGGCAGCGGCTTGGCCGAGGCCGGCCTGCGAGGCGGCGATGAAGCCGATGGCGACGCCCGAGCGATACTGGGCGAGGCCGAGCTCCTTGCCCTTGGCCGCATCGGTGAACGAGCCGGCATAGGCGACCGACACCTTGACGTCAGGGGTGACCGACTGGGCGCCGGCGATATAGCCGACGAGGAAGTCGTTGATGACAGGGATATCCATGCCGCCGAGGAAGCCAAGCGAAGTGCCGGCATCGGCCGGGAGGCCCGACTTCAGGAGGCCCGCGGCGAGGATGCCGCCCAGATAGGAGCCTTCGTTCTGCTTGTACTGCACGGCATAGACGTTCGGGTAGGCGCCGCCTTCGAAGGGCAGGCTCGCATCGAACAGGATGTACTTCTTGTCCGGATACTGCTCGGCCACCGTGCCGAGAGTCTCGCTGAGTGAGAAGGTGCCGCCGATGATCAGGTCCCAATCCTGCTCGGAAACTTCGAGCAAAGCCGGCTCCCAGCCAGTCGGATCGTCGCCGATCTCGAGCACCTTGGTCTCGACCTCGTCGCCATACTTGGCCTTGATCTCCTCGATGCCCTTGTTGGCCGAGTCGAAGAACGACTTGTCGCCCAACGCGCCATTGACCAGCAGCAGGACCTTGTCGGCGGCGAGCGCGCCGGCGGCAGTGGCGGCGAGCAGCGCCGTGGCGCTGACCAGCCCGAGGGCAGCGCGGCGCAACGCCACGCGGGTTACGGATTTGGACATGAAACTCCTCCACACGATGCGATGAGACTGAACGATCGGGTCGTTTAATCGTGTAAATAGATAAGCGGGGTGCTATAGGGGGAGTCAAGATGGATTTCGTCGTGCTTTGGTTGGACCCGCCGTCGCTCGGCGCTAAGCACTTGGCAGGGCTATGAACTTCATCCACAGATGACGATGCGGGAAACGGGGATCAGATGACGCGGGGCAGGAGCCCGACCATCAAGGACGTGGCGAAAGCCGCCGGGGTCTCCTCGGCGACAGTGTCCTATGTGCTCAACGACCTCAACAAGGTCACCCCGGAAGTCGATGCGCTGGTACGGCGCATCGCCAAGGAACTGGGCTACTCGCGCAACAATGCGGCCCGCGCGCTGAAGACCGGCCGCAACAACATCATCGGCTGCATCCTGCCCACCCTCACCAGCCCGGTGTTCCCGGAAATTGCCCAGGCGGTGCAGTTGCGCGCTGAGGCGCATGGCTACGCAACGCTGGTGATCGATTCCGGCAATGCGCCGATGCGCGAGGAGAAGGTGGTGCGGACCCTCGCCAAGCATGGCGTCGATGGCGCGGTGGCGCTGCTGCACCCGAAATTCAAGCTGGGCGATCCGCCGATCTTCCCGATCGTCTCGCTCGATGCGAAATTCCCCGGGCTCGACAGCGTGCATGCCGATCACTATGCGGGCGGGCGGTTGATGGCGGAGCACGCCATTGCGCTGGGGCATCGCCGCATCGGCATGCTCTCGGGCTTCCAGGATCTCACCAGCAGCTTCGAGCGCCGCCAGGGTTTTGTCGACGCGGCGGCGGGGCGGCTGGAGCTGATCTGGGAAGTCAACGTCCACCTGGTGCCGCAACTGCCGCCGCAGGCGGTCGAGGCGATCCGCCGGCGCGAGGTGACGATGATCGCCTGCGTCAACGACCTGGTGGCCATCGCGGCGCTGAGCGTGCTCAAGGACAGCGGCATGAGCGTTCCCGGCGACGTCTCGGTGTTCGGCTTCGACGACATGCAATGGGCGAGCTGGCCGCTGATCGATTTGACCACCATCCGCCAGCCGCTGGCCGAGCTGGGCAGCCGCGCAGCGGACCTGCTGATCTCGCGGCTCGACGATCCCACCCGGCCGACCGAGGACCTGGTGCTGCCGGTGACGCTGGTCGGGCGCGGCTCGACGGCGCGGGTGGAGTAGGGGGCTGGTGGTGCCCCATCGCCCCCTCGCCCCAGAGGGGAGAGGGGACGCGGGCTCGACCGTCAGCGCGGAAACGGCTTAACTTCGCGCGATGCACCAGCACTATTCCACCGATGTCGAAGGCGGCGCGCCGGTGCGGCGGCGCTATGCAATCCGCGGCCGCCTGGAGTTTGCGAGCTACCTCGAGTTCGTCGCCGAACGGGCGCGCTGGCTCGATATTCGCGGCTGGGTGAGTGCCGATGGCGCCGAGGTGACGCTGGTGGCGGCGGGGCCGGAAGCGCTGGTCGGGGCGCTGGAAATGGCCTGCACGCTCGGGCCGCTCGAAGCTCTGGTCGAGACGATCGAGGCAGTGGACGAGGCAGGGCCGGTGGGGAACGGGTTCGAGGTGCGGGGCTGAGGGGATTGGCTCACTAGCTCGCAGTCGGGATTCCTCTCCCGCTTGCGGGGGAGGGGGACCGGCCGAAGGCTGGTGGAGGGGGGAGCCCCACGCACCGTCAGGCGGTTGAACCGGACGCAGCGGACGCAATAGCCGCCAACACCGCAGCAGGTCGTGCGTCGACGTCCTCCGTGGAGAACCGGAGCACCCTGATCCCCTCTTTCCTCAGCCAGGCCGTTCGACGCTGATCTCGGTCAATCTGCTCCTGATGTACCGGACCGTCGACCTCAACGGCCAGCTTCATCGACGCGCAATAGAAGTCGAGGACGTAGGGCCCGACAGGGTGCTGGCGACGAAAATGCCAACCCAGTTCGTTACGGCGGAGCAACGCCCAAAGCAGCCTTTCCGGCTGCGTCATCGTGCGACGCAAGTCCCTCGCGCGCTCGCGAATGAAGTCCGGTGATCGCAAGGCCAGCTCCGCTCGTGGGGCTCCCCCCTCCACCACGCTATGCGTGGTCCCCCTCCCCCGCAAGCGGGAGATGACTCCCGACTGTCGGGTCGGCGGCAGGCCCATGAGTAGACCGGTCTGCAAGCCTAGAAATAATCCGGCACCCCCGGCATTCCCACGAATCCCGGCAGCTTCCGTACCCGGCGTTGCCAGAGGTTGATGGCCGGATAATCCTCGTGGCCGATGCCGGCGTCGTGGCTCAGGGCGACGTAGGGGAACGCGGCGAGGTCGGCGATGGTCGGGGTGTCGCCGACAAGCCATAGGCCGCCGGCCTGGGCACGGTCGGCAAGGTGGTCGTCGAGGAGGCGGAGGGCGGCGCGGGCCTTTGCCCGCAGAGCAGCAAGGTCGCCGGGATAGTCGAGCATGGCGATCATCCGGGCGCCGGAGATGGCCATGAGTTCGCCGCCGGCAAAGCTCAGCCACATCATGACCGGTCCGAAGCGCTCGTCGCGCGGCAGCCACTGGCCTGACGCGTCGTATTTGTTGGCGAGGTGGCAGAGGATCGCCTGGGCGTCGCGGAGGACGAGGCCGTCGTCTTCGAGCACCGGCAACTGGCCGAGGGGGTTCAGTGCCAGGAACCCCGGCTGCTTGTGCTCGCGGCCGGGGAAGAAATCGATCGCCCGGGTGTCGTGGGCGATGCCGAGCATATTGAGCAACAGGCGCACCTTGTAGCAGCTGCCCGAAAGCACATAGTCGTAGAGCTTAGGCATTGGGCAGGTCCGTTCTGGGGTCCGTGCCGAAGCGAAGCTCTTTCTCCTTGAGCCAGCGGCGGTAGAGCACCGAGCTCAGATCGGCGCGGGTCGGGGTTTCGCGGCCCGGCTGCAGCGGCAAGAGCGAGGGGCGCTGGTTCTCGAGCACGATCTTGTCCTGGACGAAGATCATCTGCTGGAATGCGCTGAGTTCGGCGTCGGTGCTGGTCTCGTCGATCACCAGCATGAAGGCATGGGCGACCGAGACTGCCTCATCGAGCGGCTGGACGAACAGCGCGATGACGTCCCAGCGCTCGGGCGCGGTGGGCGGCGTCTTGTAGAGCATGACGTTGAAGGGGCTGACCACGCGGTACATGTACTTGCTGATCTGGCCCTCGTCCGAGGCCGCCGCGGCCCTCGGCTGATAGAACTCGCATTTGGTGGCCCAGAGCTCATCGACATCGCGACGCTGTTCGACCTCGTACTTGGCCACTTCGGGGTGCGCCTCGGAACCGAGGATATCGGTGTGGACATAGGGGAAGTGGGCGAGGTCGAGAAAATTCTCGACCAGCCGCAGGCCGGAAGCCCGGACGCGCACCGGGCCGCAAAAGATCCAGCGGCGGTCGGGCTCGCGGGCTTCGGGCAGCTCGAACAGTCCCCGCTCCGGCGTGCCGAAGCTGGCCCAGAGATGCCGGTAGTCGGTGCGGACCGACAGGGCGCGGCCGGCGGCGCGGACCTCGACGCCATCCGGGTGGCGGCGGACGGTGAGATCCTCACCGAGCAGGCGCGACTGTGTCGTGACGCCAATGGGAAAGTCCTTGAGCGCGCCGAGCGTGTACCACTGGTCGAGCGCGGCCCGGTCGTCGGTGAGGCTCATGCGGCGGCTCCCTGTTCGAGGTTTTGGCGCAGGGCCCGCAGATGCGCCGTGGCGGCGGCGATGTCGATGTCGGCGCCAACAGCGTGCAGCATGGTTTTCGTCGCATGGACGCGGTGCCAGCCGATGTGCAGGGTGCTGCCCGCGAGGGGCAGCGTCACCAGCGCCCGGGCGGTCGAGCCGCCAAGTTCGGCAAGCACTCGCTCGGGCGCCGCTTCGACGGCGAGGCTGAGCACCGGGGCGAGCTCGGGCAGTTGCGGCGGCGCGTCAGCGCCAGTGCTGCTCATCCACACCATGCCGCCGGCCTCGGCTGCGGCATAGGCGTTGGCCCGAATGGTGGGTGGCACGGTCAGGTCCGGGTGCGCCGGGATGCGGAGGCAATTGGCGCCGGAGCCATATTGCCAGCCGTGGTAGAGGCAGTTCAGCGCATTGCCGCGCACGAAGCCAAGGCTGAGCCGCATGCCGCGATGCGGGCAGCGATCCTCCCAGACATGCGCCACGCCATCCTCGCCGCGCCAGATCATCACCTCGCGTCCCTCGACGATCACCGCCCGGGTCACGCCGGGAGGCACGTCGCGGCCCAGGGCAATCGGCATCCAGTCAGCCATGGGCAAACGGTCCTTGGTTAGCGGTGGTCAAGCTATTGTATGCAACGCACATGGAGATGATCAAATAATAGGCAGATATGGCGAGCCTGCGGACTCATTAAGCATTCAATGGTTCGGCCGAGCAAGCGGGATTCTCGCGTCACTTCAGTCAAGACGCTGAAAACGTTGATGGAATAGCACCGAACAGACGCTGCTCCGGCTTGGCACATGGATTGCATTGATCTCCTCGGATACCGGCGCTGGGCCCGGAAGGGCGGCGTCCAAAGGTGCAATCCAGGGGAAGACGTCATGACACTCACTGCCATCTCTCGCCGTACATTGCTCAAAGCCGGTGCAGCCGGGCTTGCCGCGTCGGCGCTGCCGTTCGGGATCGCCAAAGCGCAGACCAGCGTAGTGCTCGGCATCGTCTATGTCGGGCCGAAGGACGATTTCGGCTGGAACCAGGCGCATGCCGTATCGGTGGAATCGCTGAAGGCACTGCCGGGCATCACCGTGGTGGAAGAAGAGAATGTGCCCGAGACCGACGCCGTGGCCAAGTCCATGGAGTCGATGATCAACCTCGATGGCGCCAACCTGATCCTCGCCACCTCGTTCGGCTACTACAACCCGTTCGTGGTGGAACTGGCGAAGAAATATCCCGACGTCACCTTCCGGCACGCCGCGCCGTTGTGGAACAAGGATACCGACCCGCCAAATGCCGGCTCGTATTTCCCGTACCTCAACCAGGCGCATTACGTGAACGGGGTCGCCGCAGGGCTCTCCTCGGGCGGCAAGATCGGGTTCGTCGCGGCCAAGCCAATCCCCTCGGTTCTCTCCAACATCAACTCGGCACTGCTCGGCGCGCGCTCGGTGAACCCCAATGCCACGGTGCAGGTGATCTTCACCGGCGAGTGGAGCCTGCCTGTGCGCGAAGCGGAGGCCACCAATGCGCTGGTCGATGCCGGCTGCGAGGTCATCACCTGCCATGTGGACAGCCCGAAGGTGGTGATCGAGACCGCAGAGGGGCGCGGGGTGAAGACCGCCGGCCACAATGCCAGCCAGGCGCCGCTGGCGCCCAAGGGCTTCATCACCGGCGCCGAGTACAAGTGGGAGACGATCTACAAATCCTACGCCGACGACATCGCCGCCGGCAAAACCCCGCCGAACTTCCTGGTCGGTGGCTACAATAACGACATGCTGCGCAACACGCCCTATGGCGCCGGCGCAACGCCAGAGGCGATCAAGGCCGCCGACGCCGCCATCGCCGCGCTGGTCGCCGGCGCTCCGATCTACAAGGGGACGCTCAAGGACAATACCGGCAAGGTCGTCGTCGACAAGGACTACGACAATTACGACCCCTACCTCGACGGCATGAACTGGCTGCTCGAGGGGGTGCAGGGGTCGATTACCTGATCTCGGATCTCGGCGCCCCTCGCCCCTCAGGGGAGAGGGTAGCGCAGCTAGGACCGAAGGTCCTTAGCGGAGCTTGGGTGAGGGGTGTGCTGCATCAGAGTGCACTCGGCTGACGCTTCACCCCTCACCCGCCGCTACGCGGCGACCTCTCCCCTGAGGGGAGAGGTGACCCAGTGACCGCCGCAAGAGATGGAGCGCGTGGGACGATGACCGCTGAAACCGCCGACACCGCTGCTATCCCAGCCAAGGCCGGGCCGAACCTCGGCCTGTTGCGGCTGGCGGAGTCCATCGCTATTCCGCTCGGCGCGCTGGTGGTTTCGGCGGTGCTGTTCGCGCTGTTCCTCCTCGCCATCGGCAAGGATCCGGTCCAGTTCTACCAGTTGATCTGGACCGGCGGCTTCGGCTCGTCGTTCTCGATCCAGAATTCGCTGCAGCGGGCGGCGCCGCTGATCCTCACCGGGCTCGCCTTCGCCATTCCGGCGCGCATCGGGCTCACCATGATCGGCGGCGAGGGGGCGCTGGTGCTGGGCGGCTTCAGCGCTGCGGCCATCGCCATTCCGCTGGTTTCGAATGCCGCGCCGGTGCCGTTGACGCTCCTGGTCATGGCCCTCACTGCAGCGCTGACCGGTGGGCTGTGGGTGGGGCTCACCGGCTGGCTTAAATACGCGCGCGGGGTCAACGAAACCATCGCCTCGCTGCTGATGAGCTATATCGCCATCGCCATCATGAACTTCTTCGTCGAGGGGGCGCTGCGCGACCCGGCCTCGGCCAACAAGCCCTCGACCATGCCGATCGGCGATGCCTATCGCATCGGCTCGATCCCCGGCACCGAGGTGCACTGGGGCTTTGCGGCGGGCGTGGTGCTGGCGCTGCTGCTCTGGGTGCTGATGAGCCGCACCACCTTCGGCTTTGCGGCGCGGATGACCGGCGGCAACCTCAGGGCGGCACGGGCGCAGGGCCTGCCGGTGGGCTGGCTGATGGTGGTCTGCTGCGCCATTGCCGGCGCCTGCGCCGGGCTCGCCGGCTTCTTCGAAGTCGCGGCGATCCACGGGCAGGCCAATGCCTCGCTGGTCGCCGGCTATGGCTTTACCGGCATTCTCGTCGCCTTCCTCGCCCGGCAGAACCCGCTGGCGGTGATCCCGGTGGCGATCCTGTTCGGGGCGCTGGCGGCGGCCGGCGGGGTGATCCAGCGGCGGATGGGCATGCCGGACGCAACGATCCTGGTGCTGCAGGGAATGATGTTCGTGGTGCTCCTCGTATCGGAGACGTTCTACGGCCGGTTGAAGCTCTTCCAGCCCAAGGCAACGGGGGAGCGCACCTGATGGACAACGCCCTGGTCACCGTGCTGATCGCCATGCTCGGCGGCGCCATCCGGGTGTCGACACCCTTCATGTTCGTCGCCCTGGGTGAAACGCTCACCGAGAAATCGGGGCGCATCAACCTCGGGCTCGAGGGCAACCTGGTGCTCGGCGCCATGGTCGCCTACGCAGTGAGCTACCTCAGCGGCAATGCCTGGCTGGGGGTGCTGGCCGCCGGCGGCTCGGGGCTCTGCCTCGGCGCGCTGCATGGTTACATCTGCAAGCTGCCGCGGGTGAACGACATCGCCGTCGGCATCGCCATGATGAGCTTCGGCACCGGCCTCGCCTTCTTCTTCGGCAAGCCGTTCATCCAGCCCTCGGCGCCGCGGCTCGACGCCATCCCCCTGGGGGATTGGACCGGCAATCCGGCGCTCGCCCAGGCGCTCGAGGTCAACCCGCTGTTCTTCGTCGGCATCGCGCTCGCCGTCTTCATGTTCTGGGCGTTCAGGAACACCCGCTGGGGGCTGATCGTCCGGATGACCGGCGACAGCGCCGCCTCGGCCAAGGCGATGGGCGTATCGGTCGACCTGGTGCGCTTCCTCGCCACCGCGGCCGGCGGCTTCCTCGCCGGCATCGGCGGGGCGTTCCTGTCGCTCTACTATCCGGGCAGCTGGAACCAGGGGCTGAGCTCGGGCCAGGGGCTGATGGCCGTGGCGCTGGTGATCTTTGCGCGCTGGGACCCGATCAAGTGCATTTTCGCCGCGCTGCTGTTCGGCGCCGCCGGAGCGCTCGGGCCCTCGCTGCAATCGATCGGCATTTCGCAGGGCTACTACTTCTTCAACGCCGCTCCCTACATCCTGACGCTGATCATCATGATCATTTCCGCCGGCTCGAAGGCCGCGGCGCGGGATGTGCCGGGCGAACTGTCGATCACCAAGTGAGGCCGGAGACGATGAGCAGTTCCATGGACGAACGGATCGACGCGGCTGCCGTCCCCGGCGGCAGGACCATCGCCTCGACGCCCTATCCCTGGCCCTATGACGGCGACCTCAGGCCCGACAACACCGTGCTGGTGGTCATCGACATGCAGACCGATTTCTGCGGGCCGGGCGGCTATGTCGACTCGATGGGCTACGACATCTCGCTGACCCGGGCGCCGATCGAGCCGCTGAAAAAGCTGATGGCCGCCTTCCGCGCCAAAGGCTATCCGATCATCCACACGCGCGAAGGCCACAAGCCGGACCTCAGCGACCTGCCGGCCAACAAGCGCTGGCGCTCGCAGCGGATCGGCGCCGGTATCGGCGACCAGGGGCCGCAAGGGCGCATCCTGGTGCGCGGCGAGCCGGGCTGGGAAATCATCCCGGAACTCGCGCCGGAACCGGGCGAGGCAATCATCGACAAGCCGGGGAAGGGCTCGTTCGCCTCCACCGACCTTGAGCTGATCCTTCGGCTCAAGGGTATCCGCAATATCGTGCTCACCGGCATCACTACCGATGTCTGCGTCCACACCACGATGCGGGAGGCCAATGATCGCGGTTTCGAATGCGTGCTGCTCGAGGATTGCTGCGCCGCCACCAAGTACGACAACCACCTCGCCGCCATCGACATGATCAAGATGCAGGGCGGGGTGTTCGGCGCGGTCGCCACCTCCAGTGCGCTGATCGAGGTACTGTGATGACGGGTCGTGCGCCATCCCTCGAAGCCATCGGCATGACCAAGGTGTTCGGGCCGCTGGTGGCGCTCGACGATGTGTCGATCAAGGTCGAAGCCGGCTCGTTCCATGCACTTTTAGGCGAGAACGGCGCCGGCAAGTCGACGCTGGTCAAATGCATCATGGGCTTTTACAGCGCCGACAAGGGGCAGGTGACGCTCGACGGCCAGCCGGTATCGATCCGCTCGCCCCGGGATGCGAGGGCCAACGGCATCGGCATGGTCTACCAGCAGTTCACCCTGGTGCCGTGCCTCACCGGGGCGGAGAACCTGGTGATCTCGCGCGCCGATGCGCCGGCCATCATCGACTGGGCGAAAGAAAAGAAGCACCTCGACGCCTTCATGGCCGAGATGCCGTTCCGGGTGCCGATGAACACGCCGGTATCGTCGCTGTCGGCGGGCGAAAAGCAGAAGCTCGAAATCCTGAAGCTCCTCTATCTCGACCAGCGCTTCATGATCCTCGACGAGCCGACTTCCGTGCTGACGCCGGGCGAGGCCGACGAGATGCTCGGGCTCCTGGGCGGCATGGCCGACCGCAAGGAGATCACCGTGCTGATGATCTCGCACAAGTTCCGCGAGGTGAAGGCGTTCTGCGACCACTTCACCGTGCTGCGGCGCGGCCGCTTCACCGGGGCGGGGGACGCCAAGCTGGTGAGCGTCCCCGACATGAGCGCCATGATGATCGGCGACACGGCGATCCGCGAGCGCGCAGCGCGCAAGAAGCACAATGAGGGGGCCGACCGGCTGGAGCTCGCCGGGCTGTTCGCCGAGGACAATGACGGCCTGCCGGCGATCAAGTCGGTCAATCTCAAGGTGAAGGCCGGCGAGATCGTCGGCATTGCCGGGGTGTCCGGCAACGGGCAATCGGCGCTGGTCGAGGCGCTCTCCGGGCAGCGGCCGTTGTCGGATGGCGGCATCTACATCAACGGCGAGTTCTTCCGGCCCAAACGCGGCGCCTTCGACCGCTACAAGGTGTTCGGGCTGCCCGAGGAGCCGCTGAAGAACGCCACGGTGCCGCGGATGAGCGTTGCCGAGAACCTGGCGTTCCGCTCGTTCGACAAGCCGCCGGTGGCCAAGCTCGGCTGGTGGATGTCGCCCGGCCCGATGCGCGAGAAGGCGAAAGAGCTGATCGCCAGGTACCGGGTGAAGACGCAGGGTCCGGACGCGCCGATCGAGACGCTCTCGGGCGGCAATGTGCAGCGGGCGGTGCTGGCGCGCGAGCTCAGCGGCGATGTCGATGTGCTGATCGTCGCCAACCCCTGCTTCGGGCTGGATTTCGCCTCGGTGGCCGATATCCGCAGCCAGATCATGGAGCAGCGCAACCGCGGGGCGGCAGTGCTGCTGGTGAGCGAGGATCTCGACGAAATCCTCGAGCTCGCCGACCGGGTGGCGGTGATGAGTGGCGGCACCATCAACTATGTGGCGCGGATCGAGGACACCGACCGCAACACCATCGGACAACACATGGCGGGACACTGAGATGGACGCTGCGGCCGCGACAGGGCAGACCGAACCTCATGGCTGGGGCAGAGGCTGGCGGTGGGCAGCGCCGGGTGAGGGGGCCCTCGATCGGGTCCGTGGCAGGGCGAAGGGCCTCCTCACCAGACTGATGGGGAGCATGGCGTGCGCCGGCCTCTCCGTCATCCTCCCCCGCGTGGCGGGGGAGGGGAACCAGCGAAGCTGGTGGAGGGGGGAGCAAGACTCGCAGACATTGGCTCCCCCCTCCACTGCCTTCGGCGGTCCCCCTCCCCCGCCACGCGGGGGAGGATCACCGCGCCGCCGCGGGCAAGCCAACTCCGCCGACTACCTCGTCCTCCACATCCCCTGCCGCGGCTCCTTCGTCATGGAGATCCGTCGATGATCTCCGTCCCTTCGCGGCCCTACCCCTACCCACTCGACCCCGACCACACCGCCCTCGTCGTCATCGACATGCAGCGCGATTTCATCGAGCGCGGCGGCTTTGGGGATTCGCTCGGCAATGATGTCGCGCGGCTCGAGGCGATCATTCCGACGACGGCGGCGCTGCTGGCGCTGTTCCGGGACAAGGGCTGGCCGGTGATCCATACACGCGAGGCGCACAAGCCGGACCTGAGCGATTGCCCGCCGGCAAAAATCCGGCGCGGCAACCCGAGCCTCAAGATCGGCGAGGCCGGCACCATGGGGCGGCTGCTGGTGAGAGGGGAGCCGGGCAACCAGATCGTCGATGCGCTGGCGCCGCTCGACGGCGAGCTGGTGATCGACAAGCCGGGCAAGGGAATGTTCTGGGCCACCGGGCTCCACGAGCAGTTGCAGGGGCTTGGCATCACCCACCTGGTGTTCGCCGGCGTCACCACCGAGGTTTGCGTCCAGACCTCGATGCGCGAGGCCAACGATCGGGGCTATGAGTGCCTGGTGATCGAGGATGCCACCGAGAGTTACTTCCCCGAGTTCAAGGCGGCGACCCTGGCGATGATCGCGGCGCAGGGCGGCATCGTCGGCTGGGTGACACCGCTCGCGGCGCTCAAGCAGGCGGTCACGGCATGATGGTCAACGATCCCGCGGTGCTGGCCGAAGTCACGGCGGTGTTCGAACTCTACGAGGCGGCGCTCATCGCCGACGACGTGGCGGTGCTCGACGAGCTGTTCCTCGATAGCCCGCTCACCGTGCGCTACGGCATTGCCGAGAACCTCTATGGCAGCGAGGCGATCCGCGCCTTCCGGCTGCTGCGCCGCTCCACCGGCGTCGATCGGCGGCTTGCCGAAACGGTGATCACCACTTACGGACACGACACCGCCATCGCCGCGACGCTGTTCTCGCATGACAGTGTACCCGGGCGGGTTGGCCGGCAGATGCAGACGTGGATACGGATGCCGGATGGCTGGCGCGTCGCGGCGGCGCATGTCAGCGTCATCGACGCGTAGAACGACGACGCGGGACCTAGAGGGGACTATGCTCAAACGCACCTCCGGCGAGGAGATCCGCCGCGTGCTGGCCAGCCGTATCATCGCCGGCGAGCTGGAACCCGGCACGCCGCTCGATGAGACGCGACTGGCCAGCGAGTTCGCGGTGTCGCGCACTCCCGTACGCGAGGCCCTGCGGCTCTTGGCAGCGAGCGGTCTGGTGGACCAGAAGCCGCATGCCCGCGCGCTGGTGGCCAAGCCCGCGCCCGACGAGCTGGCCGGCATGTTCGAGGTGATGGGCTATCTCGAGGCGCTGTGCGCCGGGCTCTGCGCCCGCATGATGACGGCGGCGGAACGCGAGGCGCTCGACGCCCAGCACAATGTGATGGCCGGGATCGTGCGGGCCGGCGACACCACCGGCTATGCCGAGGCGAACGATGCGTTCCACACCGCGATTTACGAGGGGGCGCACAATAGCTATCTCGGCGAGATCACCATTTCGACCCGGCAGCGGCTGCAGCCGTTCCGGCGAGCGCAGTTCGGCGCGCGCGGGCGCCTCGCGCAATCGCATGCCGAACACGGGCTGATCGTCGAGGCGATCCTGCGCGGGGACCGGGCCGAAGCGGAAGCAGCGATGCGCAAGCACATCGCGATCGTCGGCGATGCCTATGAGCGGTTCAGTCGGGTTTAGGGAACACCGGCGGTGCAGGTAGTCCTCCCCCGCGTGGCGGGGGAGGATCACGGAGAGGCCGGCACGTTCGCCGCCAAAAACCTCCGCCAGCCGCCGAACTCCGAGATATCCCGGGCACCATTGACCGCTTCGGCTTCCACCAAAAAACCCTTGGCCGTCGTGCCATCCGCCAGTCGCAGCGTGCCGATGCCGAGCGGTGACGGGATCTTCGCGACGAACGTGCCGAAGCCCGCAGCATCCAGCGACCAAATTTCGGCGGTGATCGTGGCGCCGGCGCCGTTCGCGACGCGGAGCAGGCCGGGCTTGGGCGGCGTGGTGCCGGGGAGCGCGTAGAGGCGGTAGTCGGGTGTGGTGGTGGCCGTCCGCACGAAGCTGCCGCCGAGGCCGGTCAACTCGCTGTTGAGCGGCAGGCCGGAGAGGTGGGCGCCGACCACGGCGATCTCGAAGCGATCCGGCGTGGCTTTGAGCGGCGCGCCGGAAGCCTCGCCGGTCAGTGCCATGCCGATGCCGGCGAGGTAGCCGTCGCTGCCGGCGCGGCCGATCAGGGTCAGGCTGCCGCGCAACCCGTCCGAACGGGCGGCCGTCGGCACCGACAAGGCCGCGAGATCGAGCAGGTTGACGAAGTTGGTGTAGCTGCCGAGGTTGGAATTGAGGGTGATCGGGTCAGCTTCGAGCTCGGTCACGCTATAGGCGCGCGGCACGGTCGGCACGGCGAGGCAATCGAGCCCGGCGAAGAGCGGCGCCACGGCGCGCTTCAGATCCATCAGCCGGTAGGTCGCCTCGAAAGCGGAGACGGCGGTGAGGCCGCGGGCGCCCTCGATGATCTTGCGGGTCACCGGGTGGAAGGAATCGGGGCTCGTCTCCAGCAGGGCCTTGGTTGCGGCATAGCGCTCGGCCACCCAGGGCCCCTCGTAGAGCAGGCGGGCCACCGCGTGGAGCGGCTCGAAATCGACTTCGACGATTTCGGCGCCGCGGGCGGCGAGCGCTTCCAGATCGGCGGCGTAGGCGGCTTCCGCGGCCGCGTCGCCGAAGAATTTCCGCTGCGCCGGTGGCGGCACGCCGACGCGCAAGCTTGGCGGCGCGGCGGAAAGGGTTGGCGCCGGCAGCGGGCGCGACCAGGCGTCGGCGGCGTCATAGGCGGCAGCGATCGCAGTGACGCGGAAGGCGGTGGCGACGTCGCGGGCGAAGACCGAGATGGTGTCGAGCGTGCGGCAGGCCGGCACCATGCCGGTAGCCGAGAGCAGCCCCAGCGTCGGCTTCAGCCCGACGATGCCGTTCATCCCGGCCGGGATGCGGCCCGAACCGGCGGTGTCGGTGCCGAGGGCGAAATCGACGATGCCGGCGGCCACGGCCACAGCCGAGCCCGAGCTCGAGCCACCCGGCACCAGGTCGGCGCGTTGCACGTTGCGCGGCACGCCATAGGGCGAGCGCACGCCGACAAGGCCGGTGGCGAACTGATCGAGATTGGTCTTGCCCAGGACGATGGCGCCGGCCGCCTCGAGGCGGGCCACCACGAAAGCCGAACGCTCGGGCGCGTAGGCGAAATCGGGACAGGCGGCGGTGGTGGGCAAACCCGCTGCGTCGATATTGTCCTTCACCGCAAAGATCAGCCCGTAGAGCGGCTTGTCCGCGGGGCCAGCGGCTTCGAGCGCGGCGGCTTCGGCGAGGAGCGCGGCTTCAGGCTTGAGGCTGATGAAGGTGGCAGGGTCGTCATAGGCGGCGAGGGCGGCCAGGGCCTGGTGCACAGCGGTGGTGGGAGAAATCTGCAAGGCTCGGCCCCTCGATGATGGTCGAGGTGATTATGCACAGTCTGGTGGAGGGGAACATGGAGATGTGTGCAATGAAGGTGGATATGCAGAAAATTTGTGCAGAAATGATTTGATGCACGAAGTGATGCAGTTGTGGCGACTGTTGGAGATGGCCACCGGCGGTGCCACACCGTCCCCTCGCCCCTCTGGGGAGAGGGCGGCGAATGAGGCCAGCGGCCTCATTCGCGGGGTGAGGGGTGCCAAGCGCTGGAATCGTGAGGGTGATGTTGTTGCGGTCGGGCCGGTGTGTTTGGCGCCCCTCACCCTGGCCCTCTCCCCAGAGGGGCGAGGGGACGCGTGTTGGACCGCCGGTGGCTACTTTGCTTAGTCCGCGAACCGCGTCACCGGCACACCACGTGTCCCACTCGGAAGGCTCACCATTGCCCCACACAGCGGCCATTTCGCCAGATCCTCCGCCGATACTCCGGCACTGAGGCTTGGGACATAGAGCGTCGAGAGATCCGGGCCGCCGAAGCAGGGCATGGTGGGGCGGAAATTGGGGAGCTCGACCGAGCGCAGCAGCCTGCCTTCGGGCGAGAAGCAGTTGAGGCGGCTGGCCGAGGCGCCGCCCGACCAGTAATTGCCGTCGACGTCGCAGGCGCCGCCATCTGGGCGGCCGGTCAATTCGTCGAGTTCGAGCCAGCGGCGGCGGTTGGCTGCGGCGCCGCTGAGCGGATCGAAATCGTAGATGTCGACCCAGATGCCGCGCGAATCGGAGTGATACATCCGGGTGCCCGCCCCGTCCCAGGCGAGACCGTTGGAGATGCGGAAGCCCTCGGTGATGACGGTGAGGTCGCCGTCGGCGGTCACCCGGTAGAGCGTGCCTGCCGCATCAGCGGCCCCGCTCGCATCCATCGAGCCCACCCAGAAGGCGCCGTCCGGCCCGACCTTGCCGTCGTTCAGGCGCATCTCGGGCCGGCCATGCGCGATGCTGGCCAGCGTCGCGCGGCTGCCGCCAACAGGATCGAACAGGATCACCGAGCTCCGCAGCGCCACTACCAGTCGATCGGAGCGGCAGAGTCCCAGCGCGCCGACCGGCTCGCCCATCTCCCAGCGCCGGCGCGCCCCGGTCCTGGGATCGAGCCGGTGGATGACGCCTGGAGTGATGTCGACCCACCAGATGAGCCCGCTGCGCTCGTCCCAGACCGGGCTTTCGCCGATCTCGCAACGGTCGGCGGCGACGACGCTGATCTCGGGAGCGCTCATGGCTGGCCGTCCTGCGCCAGGCTCCATTCGCGGTAGCGCCGGCGGCCGCCTTCGAGGTGCTGGCGCATGGCGACGCGGGCCTCGTCGGGCTTGCGCTCGCTGATCGCATCGAAGATGCGCTGGTGCTCGGTGCGGATCACGTCGAGAAACTCCGACTTGCTCCGGTCGTCGGGGAAACTGGCGCCCAGCGCGCGGCGCGGGATCAGCCGCTCGCCCATCTCGTCGACGAACAGCCGGAAGCGCTTGTTGTTGGTGGCGTCGGCGATGGCACGGTGGAAGGCGCGGTCGGCATCGGTGGCAAGGGTATTGTCGCTGAGATGGCGGTTGAACTGGCTCATCGCCTGCTCCATGCGGAGGAGGTTGGTCTCGGTCCGGCGTTCGGCCGCAAGGCCTGCCGCCTCGACCTCGACGCTGATGCGGAACTCGAGAAAATCCAGCACGTCGCCGATCTCTTCGGGCGCCGCCATCAGCATAGAGAGGCCGCCGGCGGGCAAGGGGGGCCTGCTGACATAGACGCCGCTGCCGCGCAGCGAGCGCAGCCGGCCCTCGGCCTTGAGGCTGGCGATCGCCTCGCGCACCACGGTGCGGCTCACCGAGAACTGCTCGCACAGCCGATCGGCCGTCGGCAGCTTGTCGCCGGGGTTGAGCCCGCTGGTCTCGATCAGGCGTAACAGGTCGAGCTTGACCCGGTCGGTGAGGTGCATTGGGGGGCTGGCAGGCATAAGGGCCGATCTCAAGGGGTTCGGAGGCTATTCATAGGCGCCGCTACCGGACGGTGAAAGAGGGACGATGCACCGCATATGGTTGCCGATATCGCAGAATTATCATACTGCTTTCAAGAAGTCATATTCTTGGAGGGGATGAATGTACGTAGGCACACAACTTGGCGGTGACCAGTTCGCCAAGGTGGGGGATCGCTATCTGAGGCAGCTGGCGCAACTGGGGGTCCGGCATGTCTGCATCGACCCGGTGGGGGATCCCTGGCAGTGGGACCGCGACATCCTGATGCGGCACGCCGAGCATGTATCGAAATTCGGCCTGGTGCTCGACATGGTGCAGCTGCCGCTGCCATCCTCGGGGATCGAGCGCCGGCACCAGTCTCCGGGGATCGTGCTGGGCAAGCCCGGCGAGCGCGACCGCGAGATCGACGGCATCTGCCGGATCATCGAGGCGCTGGCCGAGGCGGGAATCGGCGCCGCCAAGTACAATTTCAACGTCCTGGGCATCCCGCGCACCCCCTCGGAGACCGGACGGGGCGGGGCGGTGCTCTCCACCTTCCGCTCCGAGCAGGCGACCGATAGTGATACCCTGACCATCGCCGGCGAGGTGAGCGCCGAGGAATTCTGGGGCCGCATCGAGTATTTCCTCGAGCGCGTGGTGCCGGTGGCGACTGCCAACAAGGTGCGGCTCGCCTGCCACCCGCACGATCCGATGACGCCGCCGGGCTATCGCGGCTTCGAGACCCGGGTGCTGTCGAGCGTCGAGGGGCTGATGCGGTTCGTCCAGACCGCGGAGAGCCCGTATCACGGGCTCAATTTCTGCCAGGGCACGGTGGCCGAAGGGATGGAGAGCCCGCGCGAGGAGATCGCCGAGGTGATCCGCTGGTTCGGCAGCCGCAAGAAGATCTTCAACGTGCACTTCCGCAACATCAAGGGCGGCCGCTACTCGTTCACCGAGGAGTTCCCCGACAATGGCGACATGGACATGCCGGCAGCGTTCAAGGTCTACCACGAGGTCGGCTATGACGGCATGATCATGCCCGACCATGTGCCGCATATCGATGCCGACAACTCGATGGAGACTGCGTTCGCGTTCTGCTTCGGCTACATCATCGCGCTGTTCCAGGCGAACGGCTGGGACCCGTATGGGCCTTGAGGGGGCAGGTGCTGGCTCCTCTGTCCCCTCTCCCCTCAGGGGGAAGGTGGCGCGAAGCGCCGGATGAGGGGTGAAGCGGCGCTACTCGCGCTCGCTGAGAAGCTGTACCCCTCACCCGAGTTCCGCTACGGGCCTTCGGTCCTAGCTGCACTACCCTCTCCCCTCAGGGGAGAGGGGGCGTGGTCGTAGCTCCCAGATGCACCAACAAGCGAAGGCCAGGATGTCGCGATCTGGGCCTTTTGCCTCAGCAGGAAGAGCCGTCAGGCGTTGGCGGCGATCAGCTCCGCCAGCACCTGCCGCTCGCCGGCGTCGAGTTCGGTGAGCGGGGTGCGGACCTTGCCGGCGGGGCGGCCGACCAGTTCAGCGCCGGCCTTGATCATCGATACGGCATAGCCGCGCTTCCTGTCGCGCAGCTCGATCAGCGGCAGGTAGAAGCTCTTCATCAGCGCGTCGAGCACCTGGGTGTCGCGCTGCCGCACCGCGTTGTAGAAGCGCAGTGCCAGCTCGGGCACGAAGTTGAAGACGGCCGACGAGTAGGTGGTGACGCCCATCTCGAGATAGGGCTGGGCGAAGACCTCGGCTGTCGGCAGGCCGCCGATATGGACGACGCGATCGCCCAGCCGGTGGGCGATGCGCTGCATCAGCTGCAGGTCGCCGATGCCGTCCTTGTAGCCGATGAAATTGGGGCAGGCGGCGGCCAGCTTTTCGAGCCCGGCGGGCGACAGTCGGGTGTTGTCGCGGGCGTAGTAGATGACGCCGAGGCCGACCGAGCGGCAGATCGCCTGCATGTGGGCGATCACGCCCTCTTCCTCGGCGAACATCAGGTAGTGCGGCAGCACCAGGATGCCGGCGGCGCCCGCCGCTTCGGCGCGCCGCGCCAGATCCACCGCCATGCGGGTGCCGTAGCCGACCCCGGCCAGCACCGGCACGTCGGCGGCGCTGTTCTCGACGGCGGTGCGGATCACCGCGTCATACTCGTCATAGCCGATGGAAAAGAACTCGCCGGTGCCGCCCGCCGCGAACAGTCCGGCGGCGTTGTAGGACGAGAGCCATTGCAGGCGCCGGGCGTAGGAGCCGGCGTCGAACTCGCCGTCGGCGTCGAAGTCGGTCACCGGAAAGGACAGCAACCCGGAACCGATCTTGGCCTTGATCTCGTCGAAACTCACCGATGTCTCCCGTGGCGTCCAGATTAGTATTATTTCTTTCTGCTACCACCCGGGAAAGCCTGGTGTCAACGCGACGTGCGTCATCCTTCAGGCCGGCTGGTGTCAAAGCAGTATGATTTATCGTTTGACAGTGCCGTTGCAGTCATACCACATTGCGCGCCACCAACGCCGAAGGAGAATGCTCCCGGCGGCTGGATGCAATTTTCACGGGAGGGTGAATTGAAGCATTTCCTTGTGGCTTCACTTGCGGGGGTATCGCTGCTGGCGCTTGGCGGGGCGGCGTCGGCGGCTGACTACAAGCAGGCCCCGATGCTCGATGCCGCGGTTGCCGACGGCACGCTGCCGCCGGTGGCCGAGCGCCTCGGCGCGGCACCCCGGGTCATCACGCCGGTCAGCGAAGTGGGCCAGTACGGCGGCACCTTCCGCGGCGGCATGGTGGGCGGCAATGACCGCAACATGCTCTTCACCTATTTCGGCTACGAGCCGCTGCTCGCCTGGGACGCCGACTGGACCGGCGCGATCGTCCCCAACATCGCCAGCGCCTACAGCGCCAGCGCCGACAGCAAGTCGTTCACCTTCACGCTGCGCGAGGGAATGAAATGGTCGGACGGGACGCCCTTCACCGCTGCTGACGTGGCGTTTTTCGTCGAGGACGTGCTGCCCGACGACAAGCTGTTCCCGACCAAGCCGGGCTGGCTGACGGTCGAAGGCGAGCTGCCGAGCATCGCGGTGGCCTCGCCCACCGAGTTCACCCTGTCGTGGACGAAGCCCAACGGGCTGTTCATCCTCAATGCGGCGAGCGTCTACGGCGTGCAGCTGACGCTGCTCAGCAAAGCCTATTGCAGCCAGTTCCTGCCCAAATACAACCCGGATGCAGATGCCAACGCCAAGGCGGCGGGCGTTGCCGACTGGTCCGAGCAGATGGTCAACATGTGCGGCGTCGGCATCGAGAACATCCAGCGCTGGCGCAACCCGGAGCGCCCGACCATCGAAGCCTGGCGCATCACCGAGCCCTATGTCGCCGGCGCCACCCGCGTGGCGCTGGAGCGCAACCCCTACTACTGGAAGGTCGACACGGCGGGGAACCAGCTGCCCTACATGGATGGGCTCTCGATGTCGGTGAACGCCGAGGCGCAGACGCTGCTGCTCAGCGTGCTCGCCGGCGAGATCGACTACGAGGTTCGCCACACCGCCAACACCACCAACCTGCCGGTGCTGTCGGAAGGCCAGGGGGCCGGCAATTTCCGCATCAGCCCGCGCGAGTCGCGGGTGGGCAACTCGCTCGTCATTTCGGTCAACCTCAACTCGCACGACGCGATCAAGCAGCCGATCTTTGCCAACAAGGATTTCCGCATTGCGCTGTCCTACGCGCTGGACCGGCAGGCGATCATCGACACCATCTTCCTGGGGCAGGGAACGCCCCGGCAGGTGGCGCCGCTCGAAGGCACCCCGTTCTACAACGAGAAGCTGGCGACGCAGTATCTCGAGTACAATGCCGACGAGGCCAACCGGCTGCTCGATGCCATCGGCCTCGACAAGCGCGGCGGCAACGGCCTGCGCCTCGCGCCCGATGGCAGCCCGCTGGTGGTGAACGTCGCCGCAGTGACGGCGCTGGGCAACACCGCCGATGTCGCCGAACTGCTGGTGCAGTACTGGCAGGCGGTGGGGATCGACGCGCGCTTCACCGCGATGGACCGCACCCGCTTCTACGAGGAAAAGACCGCCAGCCAGCACGACATCGTGGTGTGGGGCGCCACCTCCGGCGGCATCGACGTCTATATCGACCCGCGCGACTATTTCCCGTTCTCGACTGAATCGAACTTCGCGGTCGACTGGGCCAAGTTCTACATCAAGGATGGCGGGGTCGAGCCGCCCGATTACGTCAAGCAGCAGTGGGCGCTGTACGACCAGATCAAGGGCACGTCGAATGCCGACGAGCAGGCGAAGCTGTTGAGCCAGCTGCTCGATATCAGCGCCGAGCAATTCTACCAGATCGGCATCAGCACGGCGATCCAGGGCTTTGCCGTGGTGTCGAACAAGCTGGGCAACGTGCCCGACGACACCCCGACCGGCTGGATCCATCCAGATCCGGGCACGCTGAACACCGAGCAGTTCTACTTCAAGCAGTAGTCTGGGCTTCTCAAGGCGCGATCCGGCGGCCCGTTCCGCCGGATCGTCCAACCCCACGGGCCGGTTCATGCTCCTCTACATCCTCAAGCGAATAGCCGGCATGATCCCGGCGATGGTAGCGATCTCGATCCTGGCGTTCACCGTGATCCAGCTGCCGCCGGGCGATTATGTCTCGACCTATGCGGCGCAGATCGCGCAGGCCGGCGAGACCGTCGACAGCGCGGTGCTGGCGAGCCTGCGCGAGCGCTACGGGCTCGGCGACAATGTCGTGGTGCAGTATTTCAAGTGGATCGGCGGCATCGTCACGCGCGGCGATTTCGGCGACAGCTTCGAGTGGAACCAGCCGGTCACCGAGCTGATCTGGGGCCGCATGGGGATGACGGCGCTGATCTCGCTGCTGACGCTGGTGCTGATGTGGGCGTTCTCGCTGCCGATCGGCATCTATTCGGCGGTACGGCAATATTCGGTGACCGACTATCTCGCCACCGCCTTCGCCTTCCTCGCCATGGCGACGCCGAACTTCCTGCTCGCCATCATGCTGCTTTACGCCTCGACCATGTGGTTCGGCGTTTCTGTGGGCGGGTTGTTCTCGCCAGCCTTCGAGAATGCGCCGTTCTCGCTGGCCAAGGTGTGGGACTTCATCACCCATGCCTGGATCCCGATCTTCGTGCTGGGCACCGCCGGCACCGCGTCGCTGATCCGGGTGATGCGGGCGAACCTGCTCGACGAGCTGCACAAGCCCTATGTCGAGGCGGCGCGCTCCAAGGGGCTGCCCGAGGGCCGGCTGATCTTCACCTATCCGGTGCGCGTGGCGCTCAACCCGTTCATCTCGACCGTCGGCTGGGTGCTGCCGGCGCTGATCTCGGGCGAACTGGTGGTCTCCACCGTGCTGAACCTGCCGACCGCCGGGCCGCTGCTGCTGCAGGCGCTCAAGAGCCAGGACATGTATCTGGCCGGAGCCTTCATCCTGCTCAGTGGCGCGCTGGTGCTGATCGGCACGCTGGTCTCCGACATCCTGCTTGCCATCTCCGACCCAAGGATCCGGCTGTCATGAGCTTGCCCTCCGAGGCCACCGAGAGCGGCGCCGGGCTGCTCGACCAGCAGGTCAGCGCCGGCCGGTTGCAGGCCGCCGGACAGTGGACGCTGTTCTGGCACAAGTTCAAGAAGCACCGGCTGGCGGTGCTGTCGCTGGCGATCGTCGGGCTGATCTATTTCGTCGCGCTGTTTGCCGAGTTTCTAGCGCCACAGGATCCGGCCAAGTTCGATCCGCGCTACACCTATGTGCCGCCGCAGGCGATCGGCTGGTTCGTCGCTGACGGCGCCGGCGGCTCGCGCTTCCAGCCGCATGTCACCGGCTTCGACATCAAGGTCGATCCAAAGAGCTTCCGCCGCATCTTCACTCCCAAGCCGAGCGAGATCATCCCCATCGGACTGTTCGTCAGCGGGCAGAGCTACAAGCTCTGGGGCCTGTTCGAAACCGACCTCCACCTGATCGGGCCGCTGGAAAAGAACAAGCCGTTCTTCCTCGCCGGCGGCGATCGGCTGGGCCGGGACCTCCTGAGCCGCACCATCCACGGCACCCGCATCTCGATGTCGATCGGTCTCGTCGGCGTCGGCCTGTCGCTGGTGGTGGGGATGATCCTGGGCGGCATTTCCGGCTATCGCGGTGGCCTGGTCGACCGGGTGATCCAGCGCGTCATCGAATTCATCCGCTCGGTGCCCACCATTCCGCTCTGGCTCGGCCTTGCCGCCGCCATGCCCAAGGACTGGCCGCCGCTGCAGGTCTATTTCTCGATCCTCGTCATCCTGTCGCTGATCGGCTGGACCGAGATCGCCCGCGTGGTGCGCGGGCGTTTCCTGAGCCTCAGAAGCGAGGATTTCGTCATCGCGGCGCGGCTCGACGGGGTCAGCGAGTTCCGCCTGATCATGCGGCACATGATGCCGAGCCTTTATTCGCACATCATCGCGGCGATCACCCTTGCCATTCCAAACATGATCCTCGCCGAGACGGCGCTGAGCTTTCTCGGGCTCGGGTTGCAGCCGCCGATCGTCAGCTGGGGCGTGCTGCTGCAGGACACGCAGAACCTGCGCGCCATCACCCAGGCACCATGGCTGTTCGTGCCGGGAATCTGCGTGGTGGTAGCGGTGCTGTCGCTCAATTTCCTCGGAGACGGCGTCCGCGACGCCGCGGATCCCTATGCCAAGTAACGACCCGCGCAAACCGATCCTCACGGTCAGGAACCTCGCCGTCGAGTTCCCGGTGCACAAATCGGTGGTGCAGGCGGTGCGCGGGGTCAGCTTCAGCCTGTCGCGCGGCGAGACGCTCTGCCTCGTGGGCGAAAGCGGCTCGGGCAAGAGCGTCACCGCCCGGGCCATCCTGCAACTGGTGGCGTCGCCTGGGCGGATTACCGCGGGAGAAATCCTGCTCGACACCGGCAGCGGCGAGGTCGATATCGTCAAGCTCGGCGCCAATGGCGCAGGCATTCGCGCGGTGCGCGGGCGCCGGATCGCGATGATCTTCCAGGAGCCGATGTCGAGCCTGTCGCCGGTGCACACCATCGGGCACCAGATCGTCGAGACCATCCTGCTGCACGAAAAGATCAGCAAGGAGGAAGCGCGGAAGCGGGCCGCGGCATTGCTCGACCGGGTGCGGATTCCCAACCCGGAGGCGGCGCTCGACCGCTATTCGTTCGAATTCTCGGGCGGCATGCGGCAGCGCGCCATGATCGCCATGGCGCTGTCCTGCAACCCCGAAATCCTGATCGCGGACGAGCCGACCACGGCGCTGGATGTGACCACCCAGGCCGAGATCCTGTCGCTGCTGCGCGAGCTGCAGCGCGACCGCGGCATGGCGGTGCTGTTCATCACCCACGACATGGGCGTGGTGGCGCAGATCGCCGACCGCGTCATGGTGATGTTCAAGGGCGAGGTGGTGGAAGAGGCCAATGTGTTCGATCTGTTCGAGCGGCCGCAGCAACCCTACACCAAGGCGCTGCTCGGCTCGGTGCTGAAGCTCGAGACGCCGGCGCCGCGGCCGCCGCGCCCGACCGCCGAGACGCCGATCGCCGAGATCAGCGACCTGTCGCTGCACTTTCCGCTCAACCTGGGCGTGCTCGGCAAGCCGACCGCCTATCTCAAGGCGATCGACGGGGTCAGCCTCACCATCAACAAGGGGGAAACCGTCGGGGTGGTGGGCGAAAGCGGCTCGGGCAAGACCACGCTGGGGCGGACGCTCTTGCGCATCTACACTCCGACCGGCGGCCAGGTGAACTATTGGCGCGGCGACGGGGTGGAGGTCGATATCGCCCGGCTCGACCGGCGGCAGATGAAATCGCTCTACAGCGAAGTGCGCATGGTGTTCCAGGATCCGCACTCCTCGCTCAACCCGCGGATGACGGTGTACCAGATCATCTCCGAGCCGCTGCGCACCAACACGGCGATGAGCGAGCGGGAGATGCGCGACCGGGTAGCGGAGCTGTTGATGCGGGTCGGGCTGCCGGCCGATGGCGGCGAGCGCTATCCGCATGCGTTCTCGGGCGGGCAGCGGCAGCGCATCTCGATCGCCCGCGCCATTGCCTTGCGCCCCCGGCTGATCATCGCGGACGAACCGACCTCGGCGCTCGATGTGTCGCTGCGCCACCAGGTGCTCGACCTGATGCGCGGGCTGCAGGACGAATATGGCCTCAGCTACCTGTTCATCAGCCACGACATCTCGGTGATCCGCTATTTCTGCGACCGGGTGGCCGTGATGAAGAGCGGCAAGATCGTCGAGATCGGCGACGTCGCGCAGATTTGCGAGCGGCCGGAGCACCCCTATACTCAGACACTGATCCGCGCCGTGCCGCGGCCGGATCCCCGCCTGCGCAGTTCCGCTCCCGCCTGAGGATCACCATGCCGCAAATCCTGTTGACTGGCGCCGCCGGCCGGCTCGGCACGCATTTCCGGGCCCGCTTCGCCGAAGCGGGGAGGGCGGTGCTGGCGACCGATATCGTCGCTCCCGCCGACGGTGGTGCGGTGGTGCTGGCCGATCTCGCTGACCGCGCGGCGGTGGACGAACTGATGCGGCAGGATATCGGCGCCGTGGTGCACCTGGGCGGAATGTCCAAGGAAGCGCCGTGGCAGCAGATTCTCGATGCCAATATTGCCGGCACCTACAATGTCTTCGATGCGGCGCGCAAAGCCGGGGTCGACCGTATCGTCTACGCCTCATCCTACCATGTGTTGGGCATGCACCCGGCAACTGAGGTGCCGCTCGATATCCATGCCGAACTGCGGCCCGACACGCTCTATGCGGTGAGCAAGCTGTTCGGCGAAAACCTAGGGCGGCTCTACCACGACAAGTTCGGCATCGGCTGCATGAGCGTGCGCATCTGCGCCGCCAACCCGCCGAACACCACGCGCGATCTGAAGCTCTATGTCGATCGCGACGACCTGGTGAGCCTCGTCACCATCGCGCTCGATGCGCCGGACCTCGGCTACCGCACGGTGTTCGCGATCTCGGACAATGACGACGCCTGGTATGTCAACGACCCCGAACAGACACTAGGCTGGCAGCCGCAGCACTCATCGCGCGAGTTGCCGCTGCCCGAGGGCAAGACCGAGTGGCCGGCGCCGGACCCCCAGGTGGCGCGGCTACAAGGCGCCGCATTCGCCAACTGGGGGCATTTTGACGACTAGAAGGTGTGGCGACGGTACCGCGGCGGTGACACTATCCAAACTCTGCCCGGTAATTCGCGGGTCTCAGCATGACCGACGTGGCGAGCGGCGGGATGAGTTCGAACGCTCGCGGCTCGCGGCCAAATCCGTACAGTCGGACGAGCCGAAATGCTTCCGGCCGCTCTTCGGATAGCAGGCGCTCGTTCTCGCTGAGGTAGAACGGCGTGGTCTGGTGTCCGGACGTCGTTTTGACCTCGAGCAGCCGTTCACGTCCCGACGAATCGAACGACAGGATGTCGAAGCCCGCACCATCGCCGTCCTCCTGCGCCACCCATCTGACTTTCCGCGCGAGATCGGAGCGCTCCTCCGACCGCAAGCGTTGCTGCTCGAACTCAAACACCCTCTGCTCTCCAGCGAGCCCGAGCCGTCGATTGCGAGCGTCCCTTGCCGCGGGGTCGAATTTCCTGACCAAGCGTGCCAGCGATGGAGGATCTGAAGGGAGGGGGGCGAGGACGGGCGGTGGTTCAAGGTAGAGTGACGAGCCGTCACTTACCCCGGGTACGGCGAGCGGCGGCGTCAGCAACAGCTCGTCACCTTGCGCCTCAAGGTAACGTTCGACCCCCAGAAGCAATCCGGCCTGGAAGTTCGCCATCGGCTTGTAGCCGGTGATCCAGTCCATGCCGAGTTTGAGCAGAACGGCGCTGATGTTCTGGTGCTTGAACTCGATGGAGCCACGAGACCTACCCGTCAGCTCCTGCAAGGACGCGTTGCGATGCGACTTGACGTAGGGCTCCCCAGCCCGTTCTAGGCGAAGCATCTGGAAATAGTCGGCAACGACCAGATCGACCTCGATGTCGGTCCAATCAGTGCCGGTGGGGTCCACGTCGCTCATGACTTCTTGAACAACGGCCTCGACTACATTGTCCAGCGTCGTCTGCCTGCCGAGGGCTAAGCGTTGGAAAAGCCGTACAGTCGGAACTCAACGCTCCTTCACCAGCTCCAGCGCCGCCGGCAGGCGCAGGGCGATGTCGTTCTGGTCGATCGGCGGCTGGTGGCCCTGGCGGACGGCGGACCGGATGAGGGCGGCATATTCTGCGAGCTGGATGTAGGGCTGGCTGGCCAGCCAGGTGGGATCGAAAGCCGGGATGGCGAACTGGCCGCGGTGGAGTTCGATGAGGGGTTTTGCGGTGGGGAGCAGGGCGCGGAGGTTCGGCCAGTCGATGATGCCCTGGCCGACCGGGGCGAGGTGGCGGCGGAGGGCGGTGTCGCCTTCGAAGCTCAGGGTGGCGTCGTCGATGTGCACCTGGGTGACGTGCGAGGCGAGGCGGCGGGTGGCGGCGAGGGGGTCTTCGAGGCGGACCAGCATGTTGGCGGGGTCGTAGGAGACGCCCAACGTGTCGGCGCCGACGCGTTCGACCAGCGCGAGGCACTCCCAGGAGGTGATCTCCTCGTGGGTCTTGACCAGCGTGCGCATGCCGAGATCGCCCAGGACCGGCTTGAGCTCGGTGAGCAGCGTCGCGACGGCGTCGCGCTGGGCGCGCCAGTCTACGGCGCGGTCCTCGAGTGTGCCGATGGTGAAGAACATCTCGCGCATGCCGAGCGACGCGCCGACCTCGAGCAGGCGCCGGACGCCGCGGGCAAGGTTGCCGTCGCCAAGTTCGAGCTCACGCCCGTGGCGGTCGAGCCGCAGCGGGTTGAGCCAGTCGAGGCTTGCTGCGATGGCGATGTCGAGAAGGTCGGCTTCCGCCTTGAGTTCGCGCAGCACCCCGGGGTCGAGCGTCGGGCTCAGCTCGTACAGGCTGTAGAAGGCGACTTCCGCGGCGCCGAGCGCGGCGGCCTTGCTGATGGCGTCGAGCGGGTCGTTGCCGGCGTCGGGGATACTGCCGCGCATGAGTGAGAACATCGCAAAACTCCTAGTCGATGCGGAAAATGCCGCGGGCGAAGCGGGTCAGCCATTCGGCGCCGGTGTCGGTCACCAGCGCGACATCGCCGGCACAGACATGGCCGAGGCCGGGGAGGGTGAAGTTGGGGTGGATCTCGAACACCATGCCGGGCCTGAGCAGCGGCCCTGTGGCATCGCGGGATTTGTCGCGGCGCGGCGACAGCGCTTCGGCGAGGCCGGGTTCGCTGTAGTCGAGGCCGAGGCCGTGACAGGACTGGAAGCGGAACGGATCGCTGTCGCGGCTGTAGGGGCACATGCCATCGATGCGCGCTTCGATCAGGTCGACCAGTTCGTGCACCGGACGGCCGGGGACCAGGGCGGCGAGCGCGGCGTCCTGGATGTCGATCAGGCGGGCGGCAGTGTCGCTGAGCTCGGGCGCCGACTTGCCCCGGCTGCCGATGCGGAGCCCCTGGGCGAAGTAGCCTTCGAACGACACCATGGTGCCCAACTGCACGCGGTCGCCCGGTCGAATGGCAGGCGGTAGCTCGAACATCTCGAAATAAGTCACCGGCGGTTCAGGGCCGGTGGAGAGCCAGAGGCGGGAGACGTCGGCGCCGAGCTCGCGGCCGGCATGTTCGACCTCGGCCATCAGCCGGGCGGGCGTGGCATGGGGCTCCGCCGCATATGCGAAGGCGCGGGCCACCATGACGTCGGAGATTTCGGCGGCGCGGCGGTGGAGCGCGGTCTCGGCCGGGTCGCGCTCGAGCCGCATGGCTTGCAGGATCGGATCGATCCGCACCATGCGCGGGAAGGATGAGGCGAAGGTCGCGGCGATCTTTGCCGTCATCTCGTCGGCGCCGGCGACGCCGACCCGCCAGCGGCCGGCATTGGCAACGGCCGAGGCGCGGGCCACGAGCCCCTGCGGGCCGGCGATCTCGACCGTGTAGAGGTCGCCGACCCGGGTGGTGAACAGCCGGGCCTCGTTCTTGCCGGGAGCCACGATCATCGCATCGGTGGCGGTGATTACCAGCATGGAGGGCGCCCACATCGGGGTGAAGCTGGTGAACCAGCCGATATTGCCGCTCGATTGGGTGGCGGCCGCGAGGCCGCGCGGCGCTGAGAAGGCGACGATGGCGTCGAGGCCGTGGCGGCGCAGCAGCTCGCGACCGGCGCTTAGCCGTTGGTGCAGAAGGGCTATCGGGAGGGCGGGGGCCATGACACATCCACAGGGCGGGTAGGGCGAATTCGAGCCGCTTGACAATACGTTCGGGATGGTTCGATATCAGACTGTAAGGAAAGTTACCAGACGGTCTCAATTGGATATGCAGATCCTCTCCGGCAGTCCCCGGTTGCTCCGCAACCTCAACGAGAAAGCCGTGTTGCAGCGGCTGCTCTCGGAGGGCTCGCTGACGCGCATGGAGCTCGAAGCCTTCACCGGGCTGTCGAAGCCGGCGATGTCGGATCTGCTGCGGCGGCTCGAATCCGCCAATCTCATCCGTCGAGACGGAGAAAAAGCCGGCACTTATGGCCCCAAGGCCGGCTTATGGAGCCTCGAGCCACGCTCGGGGTTCGTCGCAGGCATCGATGTCGGCTCCCATGGCATCGATGCCGCCATTTCCGATATCACCGGCAACACCATTGCGAGCTTCCGGCATGCGGCCGAGCCGGGCGATCGCTACGACGCGCATGAGCGGCTGACCTCGGTGCTCGAGAGCGTCACCCGGGAAGCCGGGATCACGGTGCGCGACATCGACCAACTGGTGGTGGGCCTGCCCGGCATCGTCGATGTCAGGGCGGGGAACCTGCGCAAGGGCCAGCAGCTCCCCAACTGGGAGGGCTACCATATCCCCGAGGCGCTCGAGGGCGTGCTCGGGCATCGGCACGTGCTGATCGAGAACGACGTGAACCTCGTCGCCATCGAGGAGATGGCCTGCGGCGCCGCCAATGGCGTGCAATCGTTCATCCTGTTCTGGGTGGGCGACGGCGTCGGCGCCGGCGTGGTGATCGGCGGTCGGCTGATGCATGGCTCGACCGGCACGGCGGGCGAACTGGGCGGCGCGATGGTGCCCGACCGGATGGCCAAGCCCGGCGAGCCGGTGCAGATGGCGCTGGTCGAGGCGCTGCTCGACGTCCCGGCGATCGACGCCCTGGTCGCGGCGCATAAGCTGCGCGGGCCGGACAGCATCGAGGCGATCCGCCAGGCGGCGCTCAGCGACCGGCATCCGAAATTCTTCGCCGAACTGGGGTACCGGGTGGCCGCGGCGCTGACCGGCGCCATCGGCATCCTCGACCCCGAAATGGTGGTGCTGGGCGGGGCCGTCGGCCGCGCCGGCGGGCGGGCGCTGGCGGACAGCGTCGCCGCCGTGCTGCACACGCTCCCCATCGCCATTCCACAGATCGTCCCGACCGCGGTGAGCAGCAATGCCGTGCGGGCGGGAGCCGTAGAACTCGCGCTCGAGCATGCTCGAGAACGTGTGTTCACGGGAGGCAGCGCGGCACGCGGCCTCCCGTGAGGAGATTGGACCACTTGATGAGAAGCACCCATTCCCCGGAGACGATTATGCATACCAATTCAGTGCCTAAGAAGCCCTCCCCGGGCTTGATCGGACGTTTGCGCACAAGCCTTCGCGCCCTGGCGCTGGGTGCACTGGCAAGCGTATCCGCCTTCGCCGTCACCGCTCCGGCGCTTGCCGAAGTCCCGCTCGACCAACTGGTGCGGATCGTGGCCGAGGGCGGCAACAGCTTTACCCGCACCTTCAACCCGTTCTCGCCGACGGCGCGATGGGTCAGCACGCGCACCATGTACGAGCCGCTGATGATCCAGAACTATGCCACCGGCAAGCTCGATCCGTGGCTGGCGACCGCCTATGAATGGTCGGCCGACGCTCTGAGCCTGACGGTGACGCTGCGCGACGACGTGAAGTGGTCCGACGGCCAGCCGTTCAGCGCCGACGACGTGGTCTTCACCTTCGAGCTGATGAAGGCCAACCCCGGCCTGATCGGGCCGGCGGCCGGTGCCTTCGGGCAGTATCTGAGCTCGGTCGAGGCGGTGGATGCCAAGACGGTGAAGTTCACCTTCTCCTCGACCTATACGCCCGGCCTCTATTCGCTGGTCGACCAGTTCATCGTGCCCAAGCATGTCTGGAAGGATGTCGCCGACCCGGTGACTTTTGAGAACCCCGATCCGGTCGGCACCGGCCCGTTCACCACTATCGATGCCTTCGGCACCGATCGCTACCAGGTGACCAAGAACCCGAACTACTGGCAGCCGCTCAACATCGAGGGCGTGTTCGTCCAGGGTTTCAACGGCAATGACCAGGTCAGCGCCGCGACGCTCTCGGGCAATCTCGACTGGGGTGGGCTGGTGCCCGACCCGGATGTGACCTTCGTGCCGCTCGACCCCGAGCATTTCGGCTATTGGTGGCCGCGCACCTCGGTGGTGCTGCTGCTCGCCAACACCACTGACGGGGCACTTGGCGATACCGTGGTGCGCAAGGCCATGAGCATGGCGCTCGATCGGCAGCGGATGATCAATACGGGCGTCTGGGGCAAGTCGGTTGCCGCCAATGCCACCGGGCTGCCGGAAGCGCCGTTCAAGGACTGGCTCGACCCCAAGGTGATCGAGGCGGGCGCCTCGTGGGTCAGCATGGACCCCGATGCCGCCAACAAGCTGCTCGACGAGGCCGGCTACGCCAAGGGCGCCGACGGCATTCGCGTCGGCAAGGACGGCAAGCCGCTCAAGTACGACATCATCGTGCCCTCGGGCTGGAACGACTGGGTGTCGGCCTGCCAGATCGTCGCGGAGAACCTCAAGGACATCGGGATCGACGTGACGCTGCGCACCACCACGGCGGACAGCTGGACCAACTCGACCTTTACCGGCCAGTTCCAGCTCTCGCTCGGCACGGCGCAGCGCACCGCCACGCCGTTCGAGTTCTATCGCAACAACATGGCGACCACTTCGGTGAAGCCGGTCGGCGAAGCCTCGCCCAACAACCAGCAGCGCTATGGCGACCCCAAGGTCGATGAGCTCTTGGCCAAGTTCGCCGGCTCGACCGATGCCGCCGAGCAGAAGGCGATCATCGCCGAACTCGAAGGCATGTTCTCGGCCGCCGCGCCCGCCATCCCGCTCTACGAGCAGCCGGACTGGGGTCTCTATAATACCCGCCGCTTCACCGGCTTCCCGAACGAGCAGGACCCTTATGCGCCGCTCAGCCTGCAGATGACCAATGGTCCGCTGCTGGTCTGGCCGCACCTGGCTCGCCGCGCCGACTAACGCGCCACACGTCTCGACTACGTGACACGGAGCTCCCGCCCTTGGCGGGTGGGAGCCTCCTGCCACCGGCCTCCCCGTGATCCTCCACCGCGCAGCGGGGGAGGGCAAACGCCCTCACCGCGGGGGGACCAGCGAAGCTGGTGGAGGGGGCGACCCAAAACACCGGCGTTTCCCGCCGCCCCCTCCACCGCCTGCGGCGGTCCCCCTCCCCCGTTTCACGGTGGAGGAGCAAGGAGGGTCCCGTGCCTTCGTTGTCCCCGGAGCCCGTCGATGTATTACATTGCGAAGCGATTGGCGTTCTATGTGCTGGCGGCGTTCGTCGCCATCACCGTCAACTTCTTCCTGCCGCGGCTGACCCCGGGCGATCCGGCGTCGACCATCGTCGCCACCTATTCGACTTCGCTCAACGCCGAGTCGCTGGCGGCGCTGAAGGCGGCCTACGGGCTCACCGACGAGCCGCTGCTGCAGCAATACGTGACCTATCTGGGCAATGTGCTGCGCGGCGATTTCGGCCGCTCGCTGTCCAATTTCCCCGCACCGGTCATGGCGGTGATCGGCGCCGGGTTCGGCTGGTCGATCCTGCTCGGCCTCACCTCGGTGTTGCTCAGTTTCGTGCTCGGCTCGGTGCTCGGCGCCATCGCGGCCTGGCGGCGCGGCGGCTGGTTCGACCGGCTGACGCCACCGGTGCTGCTGTTCCTCGGCTCGTTCCCGTACTTCTTCCTGGCGCTGCTGCTGTTCTACGTCTTCTGCTTCAAGCTCGGCTGGTTCCCGATGGGCAACGCCTATTCGAGCGTCAACCCACCGGCGCTGAACCTTCAGGGGATCGGCGACATCCTGATGCATCTGATCGCGCCAGCCTTCACCATCGTGCTGGTGTCCCTCGGGCCGTGGACGCTCAACATGCGCAACGCCATGATCGGCGTCTTGAGCGAGGATTACCTGACGCTCGCCGAAGCCAAGGGGCTGAAGCCGCGGCGGGTGCTGCTGTCGCATGCGGTGCGGACGGCGCTGCTCCCCAACATCACGGCGCTCGGCGCCGCGGTGGGGGCGGTGTTCTCTGGGCAGCTCCTCACCGAAATCGTCTTCACCTATCCCGGCCTCGGTTACGCGCTGATGCGCGCCGTCAGCGCCGTCGATTATCCGCTGATGCAGGCGCTGTTCCTCATCATCACCCTGTCGGTGCTGGCGGCGAATTTCCTCGTCGACACGCTCTACGTGCTGCTCGATCCGCGGGTGCGGACGGGCGGGGAGGCCTAGATGTCGCTCAGCGAAACCTTTGGCGCCAAGGCGCGCCGGCAACTCCTCGGTTCGATCCCCGTGGCGGTCGGGCTGGTCATTCTCGGCGCGCTCCTCGCGGTCAGCGCGCTGGCGCAGGTGCTGGCGCCATACAATGCGAAACGCGCCACCGGCGGCATCAACGAGCCGCCGTCGCTGGCCCACCTGTTCGGCACCACCGGGCAGGGGCAGGACGTGTTGAGCCAGTTCCTTTATGGCGGGCAGAACACCCTCTGGGTGGCCTTCTCCATCGCCGTGCTGACGACGCTGCTGGCATTGATCGTCGCGCTCACCGCCGCCTATTTCCGCGGCTGGGTCGACGACCTGCTGACGCTCGTCACCAACGTCTTCCTCGTCATTCCCGGGCTGCCCCTGGTGGTGGTGCTGGCGGCGTTCCTGCCGCCCGGGCCGCTGACCATGATCATGGTGCTGACCATTACCGGCTGGGCCTTCGGAGCGCGATTGTTCCGCTCGCAGGCGCTCAGCCTCAGGGAGCGCGAGTTCATCGCCGCCGCCGAGGATGTGGGCGAGAGCCGCTGGCGCATCGTCGCCGTCGAGCTGCTGCCCAATATGGGCTCGGTGGTCGCCGCCTATTTCGTCAACCAGGTGATCTTCGCCATCACCGCGCAGGCCTCGCTCGAATTCCTCGGGCTCGGCGATGGCGGGCAGATCACCTGGGGCTCGATGCTGTTCTGGGCGCAGAACAGCTCCGCGCTGATCCGCGGCGCCTGGTGGACCTTCGTCGTCCCCGGCATGGCGATCGCCCTAACCGCCTTCTCGCTGGCGCTGATCAACAACGCGGTCGACGAGATCGGCAACCCGCGGTTGCGGGCCGACCGGCTGCTGCGCCGCGCCGGCGTCAGCAAACCGAGCGCCACGCTCATGACCCCGGTGAAGCGCGATGCCTGATATCCCCGCCCTCGAGATCGTCGATCTCAGCGTCGGCTATGCCGGCGAGAACGGCATCATCCCGGCAGTCGACCGGGTGTCGTTCAACATCGCCCCGGGCGAGTTCATGGGGCTCGCCGGGGAATCGGGCTGCGGCAAGTCGACGATCGCGCAATCGATCCTCAGGCTGCTGCGGGCGCCCGGCATCATTACCGGCGGCGCGATCCGCATTGCCGGCAACGACATGCTGTCGGACGACGACAAGGCGGTGCGAGCCTTGCGCTGGCGCACCGCCTCGATCGTCCTCCAGAACTCCTTGACCTCGCTCAATCCGGTCAAGCGGATCGAGTGGCAGCTCCGCGAGGCACTCGACCGCGGCGGCTCGTCCGTCCGGCGGACGCCGGCCGAACTGCTGCGGATGGTCGATATCGACCCCAAACGCCTGCGGGCCTTTCCGCATGAGCTCTCGGGCGGGCAGCGGCAGCGCGTGGTGATCGCCATGGCGCTGGCGCTCGAACCGAAACTGATCATCCTCGACGAGCCGACCACCGCCCTCGACGTGATCGTGCAGCAGGAAATCTTCGTTACGGTTAAGGCGCTGCAGCGGCAGATGGGTTTTGCCGTGCTGCTGATCACCCACGACCTGCCGCTCTTGTTCGAAGTGGCCGACCGTATCGCGGTGATGCGCGGAGGCAAGATCGTCGAGACGGCGCCGGTGGCCGCGTTCCGGCAGCACCAGGAGCATCCCTATTCACGGGCGTTGCTGACCGCGACGCCGAAGGTGGATTTCGCCGTGCCGCAGGTCATCCGGCCGAAATCCGTGGCCCATCCGGTGCTCGAGACGGCGCATCTTACCAAGGCCTATGGCACCAACCCGCTCACCGGCCGCTCGGCCCTGGTGGCGGTCAACGATGTGTCGTTCCGCCTGGCGCCGGCAGAGATCGTGGCGCTGGTCGGCGCCTCGGGCAGCGGCAAATCGACCTTCGGGCGTATCGTCACCGGGCTGACCCGGCCAAGCTCGGGCGATGTGCTGGTCGATGGCCGGACGCCGGTCCCGGTATCGCGCCGCCGGCCGCACCAGCCACGTGCCGCGCAGATGGTGTTCCAGGATGTCTATGGTTCGCTCAACCCGCTGCATACCATCGGCCATCACCTGCGTCGCGCGGTGATCTCGGCGCCGGGTGGGGACAAGGCCGATGTCGAGGGGCGGGTGGCGGCGCTGCTCACCGAAGTGGGCCTGACCCCCACCGCCAATTATCTCGACCGACGCCCGCATGAGCTTTCGGGCGGCCAGCGCCAGCGCGTCGGGCTGGCCCGGGCGCTCGCTGCTTCGCCGAAGCTCCTGGTGGCGGACGAGCCGGTGTCGATGCTCGACGTGTCGATCCGGCGCGACATCCTCAACCTGATCGCGCGCCTGCGCGACGAGCAGGGGGTCGCCGTTCTCTACATCACCCATGACGTGGTCAGCGCCGGCTACATCGCCGACCGCATCGCGGTGATGCATCGCGGCCAGATCGTCGAGGAGGGCCCGGCCAAAGCCGTGCTCGCCGACCCGCAGCACGACTACACGCGCCAGCTCATCGCCGCCGTGCCCGGTGGCCTCGGGCTCGAAACCTCCAGCGCCAATCCGGTTCCCGTATCATGACAGTGACAGATATCCCCGAAATCCGCGTCGGCATCGACGGACGGAAGTTCCCCCGCGCCGCCGAACTCGGCCCGCTGGGGCTGATCGAACGCTGCGCCGAGCTCGGGCATGCCGGCGTGTTCTTCCGCACCGTGCTCGACGTCTCGCCGACACTCGACCAGGGCTTCCTCGCCGCAGTGAAGCAGCGGGCCGACGAGCTCGGGCTCTACCTCGAAATGGGGCTGGGCAAGATCAACCCCTACAACACGCCCGAGGCGCCGGAGGTCCGCGAGGTCGGCAAGGGCGATTACCTCCTCGGCATGACCAGGATGATCGAGGCGACCACCGCGGTCGGCTGCACGGCTTTGTGGGGGGATACCGCCAACTACCAGCGGCACGACTGGGGCCTTCATGCCATCGATCGCTACCGCACCGATGTCGATTGGCCCGACCAGCTCGACGCAACGCGAAAGTTCCTGCTGAAGCTCAAGCCGGTGCTGAGAGACCGTGGCGCCAGCATCGCGGTCGAGACACATGAGGAGATCACCACGGCGGAGATCGTGCGGCTGATCGAACAGGTCGGCGCCGATGCGCTGGGGGTGACGCTCGATCTCGCCAATGTGGTGGTGCGCGGCGAGGACCCGGTGGCAGCGACCCGGCGGGTCGCGCCCTATGTGAAGAAGACCCATATGCGCGACATCGTGCTGTTCGCCCGCCCGCTCGGGCTGGAGCGGCAGACGCGCGCCTGCGGCGACGGGGTGATCGACTGGCAGGCAGTGCTCGGCGCGCTGTTCGCCGCCGGCAGCTTTCCCAATTTCACCATCGAGAATGTCTGGGGCTCGGACAAGAACCAGATCCCGCTGTTCGACCCCGATTGGCAGGCTCGCCAGCCGGATGCCGAACTGGGCGAGATCCTCGAACTGATCCGCCTGTCGCGGCTGTTCGAGGACGGCGTCGCCGTCGGCACGATGATCGCCCCCGACGCCTATTTCTCGCCCGATCCCGACCTCGACGAACTCGAAGGGTTCGTCACGCGCAGTGGCGCGACCCTCAAGGCGGCAGCCGCTGCGCTGCGCATGAACGTTTCAAAGGAGTAAGCCGCAAATGAATTATCCGCTCAAAGTGCTCGTCGTCGAAGCCCATCCGGACGAAGCGGAAATGTACTCGGGCGGCACGATGCGGCTCCTCGCCGACAGGGGCGCGGCCGTCAAGTTCATGTCGCTGACCAATGGCGATGCCGGCCACTACCAGATGGACCGCGAGCCGCTGAAGCGCCGCCGTGCCCGCGAGGCCTACACGGCGGCCCGGCATCTCGGGGTGCTCGACTACGAGATCCTCGATATCCACGATGGCGAACTGGTGCCCGACCTGGCGCTGCGCACCGCGGTGATCTCGGCGATCCGTCGCTGGCAGGCCGATATCGTCATCACCTTCCATGACGATTGCCCCGGCCATCTCGACAACCGTGCGGCCGGGCGCGCGGTGCGCGAGGCCTCGGGCTTCTGCACCAACGGCAATATCGTCCCAGACGTGCCGCCGCTGGCCGATGCCCCGATCTGCCTGAAGATGACCGATTACGGCGCCATCGACGTGCACAAGCACGACGTGGTGGTGGATGTCGGCGCCTCGATCGACGCCAAGCTCAAGGCCTGCGCCGCGCACGCCACGCAGTTCTACGAGTTCGCGCCGTTCGAGCGGGGCTTCCTCAACGAAGCGCCGGTTATCGGCGACTGGGCGGCCGAGCGGGCGTTCATCCTGAAATACTGGCCCGAGTTCATGTACACCCAGCCGGGAATGGCCGGGGCAGGGGAATTCGCCGAGAGCTTCCAGCTGGCGGATTATGGGCGGAAGGTCACGGCGCAGGAGGTCAAGGCGCTGCTGGGGGTTTAGGAAGCACTGGCACCGATGCTGCCGCCTCCCTCCCCTCGAGGGGAGGGATTGAGGGAGGGGGTGGGGTGGTGATCACCGATGGACCCCCACCCCCAACCCCTCCCCTCAAGGGGGAGGGGAGCAGGCCGGTGCTCCGGTCACCACTATCGATACCTTGGTATCCGCGTTTGCGCCGAAGGTGAACTTGTCCGGTCGGGTGCCGGAATTGATGCTGATCCTCGTCGCCAATCGGGCCTCAAAGCAACCTCCTCCCTGCTTTGAGGCTCGCACTGGCCTCCCCCTTTGGAAGAGAGGATCAGTATGTCCAAACGCAGATTCCTGCCGCTTGCCGCGGCGCTGCTGACTGCCGCTGCCTCGAGCGTCGCCTTGCCCGCCATCGCGCAGACAGCGTTCGCTCCCACGCCGCTCAGCCCCGACCAGGTCGGCTCGGGTCCGCGGCTCATCTACCTCCATCACGAGTATCCCGCGACGCTCGATCCGCAGAACACTTCGGCCTTCGTCGGCCAGCTGGCGATGGAGTTCTTCGATACGCTCGTCACCTACGAGATCGATCCGGCGACCGGCATTGCCGACCAGACCAGGATCGTGCCGCGGCTGGCGAGCTCGTGGGACATCTCCGCCGACAACAAGGTGCTGACCTTCCACCTCAACCCGGCGGCCAAGTTCTGGGACGGCTCGCCCGTCACCGCCGACGACGTCTACTGGTCGATCGAGCGGGCGCTGGTCGGGCGGATGGGCTGGGGCACCACGCAGATCGAGACCGGCGGCATCTTCAAGGTCGACCAGATGAAGGTCATCAACCCCCAGACGCTGGAGATCACCTACCCGGACGGGCTCGGGCGCTATTCCCTGCGCAACTTCGCCTCGATGTCGCTGACCGTGATGTCGAAGGCGGCCTGCGAAGCCGGCCGCACCGCCGAGGACACCTGGTGCGTCGAGTGGATCAAGAAGAACGCCATGGGCTCGGGCCCCTATATGCTGGGCGAGCAGCGGAACGGCGAGTACCTGACGGCCGTTGCCAACAAGAACTACTGGGGCGACGCCAAGCCGTTCTACTCGGAAGTGATGTTCCGCGTGGTGCCGGATGCGCAGACCCGCATGCTGCTGATGGAAAGCGGCGAGGCGGATTTCGCCTTCATGACCCCCAACGAATACGCGGTGCTGGCGAAATCGCCCAACGCCAAGGTGTTCTCGGTGCCCTCGCAGCAGGACGTGGCGGTGCTGCGCTGGAAACCCGACGTGCCGCCGTTCGATGACCCGAAGATCCGCGAAGCGGTGATCAAGGCGATCCCCTATGAGCGGCTGGTGGCCGAAGTCTGCAAGGGCTTCTGCACTCCGGTGCAGAATCTCGTGGGCGTCAACACGCCCGGCTATGTCGCCGATCCGGAATTCAGCACCGATGTCGAGGCGGCGAAAAAGCTGGTGGCCGAGAGCAAATATGCCGGCAATGTGCCCTCGTTCGAGGTGCCGGTGGTGCAGGGCTCGGGCAACATGACGGCCGGCGTCATCATCCAGGATGCGCTGCGCGGCATCGGGCTCGACATGCAGATCAAGCCGCTGACCCAGAATGCCTTCGACGACATCGCCTGGGGCAAGCGCGACCTCAAGGTTTCCATCCACTCGATGGGGCCGTGGTGGAACGACTTCATGTACTGGGCCTACTGGATGTACCGCACCGACAGCGCCACCAACCACATCCAGTATTCCAACCCGACGCTCGACAAGGACGTGCTGGCGGCCCTGCTCGTACCGCAGGAAGACACCGAGGCCTACGGCAAGCTGCAGACCGAAGTGCTTGGCATCCTCAATGGCGAGCACCTGGCGGCGCCGCTCTACCAGGTGAACTGGAACGCCGCGGTCTCCAGCCGGATCTGCAACGTCAACAAGTTCCCCTGGGGAACCATCACCTTCTCGTGGCTGCGCCCCTGCGCCTGACCTTCATGACCTGCCGTCCCGGCGCGCTGCCGGGGCGGCCCTTCGGACCATCCGGTGACCATCATGCGGCTCCCCCCGATCCTGCTGTACATTGCCAGACGCCTCGCCATCGGCCTCGTCGTGCTGTTCGGCATCAGCGCGGTCGCCTTCTCGATGGCGTATCTGTTGCCGTCCGATCCGGTGACCAGCCGCTACCCCGACATCACCAACGAGCAGCGGGCCGAGATGCGGCGCCAGATGGGCCTCGATCAGCCGCTGGTGGTGCAGTATGCGCGCTATATGCAGTCGGTGTTCCGCGGCGAATTCGGCCGCTCCTTCGGCACCGGCAACAGCGTTGCCGAAGACCTGGCGCAGCGCATCCCGGCGACGCTCGAACTGGCGAGTTTCGGCATCGGTTTCGGCGTACTGGTCGGCATCCCGCTGGGGCTCGTCGCCGCTGTGCGGCGCGGCAGGCCGACCGACCACCTGGTCCGGGTGGTCAACATCGCCATCCAGTCGGTGCCGGCGTTCTGGCTCGGCGTGGTGCTGATCTTCCTCCTCTATTTCCAGTGGCGGCTGGTGCCATCGCCGATCGGCCGGCTGTCGCCGATGTTCGTTTCGCCGCCGCCGGTCACCGGTTTCCTCACCGTCGATGCGCTGCTCGCCGGCAAGCCCGACATTGCCTGGGCCGCACTGCGCCAGCTGATGCTGCCGGCGCTGGTACTGGGGCTCGGCGTCATCTCGCCGCTGGCGCGCATCACCCGCTCGGCCATGGGCGAGTCGCTGGGCGAAGATTACGTCACCTTCGGCCGGGCACTGGGGCTGAGATCAAGGCAGGTGGTGCTGGGCGATGCGTTCCGCGGCGCCCTGGTGCCGATCGTCACGACGCTCGGCTTCGTCGTCGCCAACGTGCTGGCCGGCGCCGCCATCGTCGAGACGGTGTTCGCCTGGCCCGGCATCGGCCGCTACGCCGTCACCGCCATCACCACCTCCGACATGGCGCCGGTCTCGACCTGCATCCTGTTGATCGCCTCCAGCGTCGCCATCACCAACCTCTGCGTCGACCTCTCCTATGCCCTCATCGACCCCCGGATCCGGCATGAATATGCAAGGTGACCGCATCGTGCCGCTCACGGCATCCCGACCCCGACAGAGCCTCAGCTGGCGGAAGCTTTATTTCGGCGCCTTCGGCGGCGACCCGCTGGGTCTCGTCGGCGTGACGCTGCTGGCCCTCCTGTTGCTGACGGCCATCCTCGGGCCGTTCCTCGTCACCCACGAGCCGATCCTCACCACGCCCGACGTGCTGCTGCCGCCCTCGGCGGAGCACTGGCTGGGAACCGATCATTTCGGCCGCGACGTGTTCTCGCGCACCATCACTTCGCTCAGGGTCGATTTCATCGTCGCCGGCGTGGGAGTGAGCGGCGCCATCGTCATCGGTTCGCTGATCGGGTTGATCTGCGGCTATGTCGGCGGCTGGTTCGACGACCTGGTGATGCGGCTCGTCGACATCATCCAGTCGTTCCCGCTGATCCTTGTGGCAATGATCCTGGTGCTGGTGCTCGGGCCGGGCGTCGAAAGCATCGTCATCGTCACGGTGCTGATCAATATCCCGCTCTATGCCCGGGTGATCCGCGGTCAGGCGCTATCGAAGAAGAGCCTCGAATATATCGATGCGGCGCGCTGCTCCGGGGCGACCGAAATGTCGATCCTGTTCCGGCACCTCCTCCCCAACACGGTCAACCCGATCGTCATTCATGGCAGCCTCAACCTCGCGGCGGCAGTGGGCAATGTCGCGGTGCTGTCGTTCCTCGGTATCGGCATCCGCCCGCCGACGCCGGATCTCGGCGTCATGGTGGCCGAGGGCACCAACTACCTGGTGCAGGGCGCCTGGTGGATGAGCATCTGCCCCGGCCTCGTGCTCGCCACCACGATCTTCAGCCTCAACCTGATGGGGGATGCGCTCGAGGCGCGGCTCGACCCGCGCCGGGGGAGCGAGTGATGGCCGAGACGCTGTTCGAAATCCAGAACCTCTCGATCGACACCAGGCGCGGCGGCGTGACCCGGCGCATCGTCGAGAACATGAACCTCGCTGTCGAGCGTGGGCAGATCTATGGCCTCGTCGGCGAAAGCGGCTCGGGCAAATCGATCTCGATGATGGCGAGCGTCGGCCTCGCGGCGCCAGGCCTCTTGGTCAGCAGCGGCGAGGTCGGCTTTGGCGGCAAGCGGCTGCCGGCGAGCGACCAGAGGGGCCTGCGCGGCAACCTCTCGCACGGCGTGTCGCTGCTGTTCCAGAACGCCAAGGGGGCGCTGAGCCCGTTCCTCAGCACGGGGAAACAGGTCGAGCGGGTGCTGGCGCAGCGAAAGGTGGCTAACGCGGCGCGGCCAAAGGAGATCGCCGACCTGTTCCGGCTGGTCGGGCTCAATTTCGCCGACCTGGGCGAGAAATATCCGCACCAGATCAGCGGTGGCCAGGCGCAGCGCGTCGCCATGGCCTGCGCCATGGCCAGCAACCCGGCCCTGCTGATCGCGGACGAACCGACCACCGCGCTCGACGTCACCACCGAGCGCGAGCTGCTGCGCTTCCTCACCCGCATCTGCCGGGAGCGCGACATGGCGATCGTCCTCATCGCGCACAACCTGTCGCTGGTCTCGGAATATTGCTCGGGACTCACCATCATGCATGCCGGCCAGGTGGTGGAGGAGGGGGCGCTGCGCTCGATCTTCGCCACGCCGCTCCACCCCTATACGCGGGGGCTCATCGCGGCGGTGCCGGATGTCGACGAGCCGCATGAGCTGGTGCCGCTCGAGGGCAGCGTCTGGGGCGGGCAGAACGATATCGTGCGTTGCCGCTTCTCGCATCGCTGTCCGCATGTGCGGCCTGAATGCGAGGCCGGCCTGCCACCGGCCATCGCCCGCGGCGGGCATCAGGTGCATTGCGTGCTCTATGAGGGAGAAGCGGCATGAACGCTCCGGCCCTCAGCGTTCGCACGCTGACCAAGCTGTTCCACAATCCGGCGGCGCCCCAGGCGATGCCGGTGGGCGTGCGGGGCGTCTCGTTCGACGTCCAGCCGGGCGAGGTGGTGGGACTGATCGGCGAAAGCGGCTGCGGCAAGACCACGCTGGGCCGCTGCGTCGTCGGGCTGCAATCGGCCGATGCCGGTGAGGTCGTCGTCGACGCCACCGATTTCTCGGCGCTCAGCGGCGAAGCCAAGCGCCGTTTCAGGAAGAACGTGCAGATCGTCTTCCAGCGCCCCGAAACCTGCCTCAATCCGCGGATGACGGTCGCGACTTTTGTTTCGCAGGCGCTGCGCAACTTCCACACGGTAGCGCGGCAGGACGAGCGCGCCCGGCTGCTCGAACTGGCGACACTGGTAGGGTTGCGTGAAGAAACGCTGGAGCGTTTTCCGCATCAGCTCTCGGGTGGCGAACGGCAACGCGTCGCCATCATGCGGGCGCTGGCATGCGAGCCGCAGGTCATGGTGCTCGACGAGCCGACTTCGGCGCTCGACGTTTCGGTGCAGGCGCAGGTGTTGCGCACGCTGAAGGACCTGCAGCTGGCTGTCGGCACGGCGATGCTGTTCATCAGCCACGACGTGGCGGTGGTGCGCTACATCGCGAGCCGCGTCATGGTGATGTATCTGGGCGTGATCGTCGAAGAGGGCCCGGTCGATGCGGTGTTCTCGGCGCCCTCCCACCCCTATACGCGCGCCCTGCTCGGCGCGGCGCCACGCCTCCGGCCGAAACCCGACGACGGCATCGCCATGCGCGGCGAGCTGGTGCTCGGCGAGGTGAAGCCGGGCGAGTGCCCGGCCCGCGCCCGCTGTCCCCTGGCGCACCAGCGCTGCCACACTGCCCCTCCCGTCATCGAGCTCGGCGGCGGCCATCGGGCCGCCTGCTGGCTCAGCGGCGAAACCACCAACCAAAACCAAGTCGATCAGAAAGCGGCATCATGACTATCAGTGAGTTCTTCTACGATCGGTCGATGGAACTGCCATCCGAGTTGCTCGTCGGCGCCATCGACAGCCACGTCCATGCCGGCCCGGTGCTGCGCTCCAACCCCGGTCACCAGGACCCGTTCGAAGTGGCGATCGAAGCGCGCGAAGCGGGGATGCGGGCCATCGTCTACTATGACGTGTTCGGCTGGGCCTCGGGCACGGCCTGGATGGTCAACCGGCACGTGCCGGGGATCAAGACCTTCGGCGGCTACCTGATGAACTCGGCGCACGGCGGGCTCAACCCGCGCTCGGTGCGCACGGCGCTCTACATGGAGGAAGGGTGCCGCTTCATCAGCTTCGGCTCGCACTGCACCTATTTCTCGGCCAGCCGGGAGTCGACGATCATCGATGGTGAGCTGGTGCCGTTCAAGGACGCCTATCCGGAGTTCGTCAAGGAGGAGCTGAGCCGCGCCATCCGCATCCCGGAGGAGGGGCCGATCTCCGACGACCTCGCCGAGATCCTGCAAATGGTCGCCGACCACCCGGATGTCTATCTCAACACCGGCCACGTGTCCGGGCCGGAAGTGCTGCGCATTCTCGATCTCGCCGAGGAGTTCGGCATCCACAAGGTGCTGATTGCCCATCCGGCGCGCCAGCAGCTCACCATCGAGCAGCAGAAGGATGCGGCGCGCCGCGGCTTCTTCCTCGAGGGGTGCCTGGTCGACTGGCTCTATCCGCACGCACCGCGCACCCACTATTACGTCGAGAAGAAATACATGGACCGCTCGGGCGACCTGCCGCGGCTGAGGCGTACCGCGGCGCAGTGGATGGGCGACATCCGCGAAGTGGGGCCTGAGCATTTCGTGCTCGGCACCGATTACGGCATCCGCGCCGCCTCGACGCCGGTGCAGGGGATGCGCACGCTGATCACGACGCTGCTCGACTACGAGTTCACTCCCGACGAAATCCGCACCATGACCGCGCACAATCCGGCACGGCTCATCGGTCTCGATCCGGTCTGAGGGAGCACGGCGATGGCGACTTACGAACCCTTCTACAACCGCACCATGGAACTGCCCGAGGAGCTGCTGGTCGGCGCCATCGACAGCCATGTGCATGCCGGGCCGGTGCTGCGCTCCAACCCGGGGCACTTCGACCCCATCCAGGTGGCGGAGATGGCGCGCGCCGCCGGCATGCGCACCATCCTCTACTATGACGTGTTCGGCTGGGCTTCGGGCACGGCCTGGATGGTCAACCGCTACATGAAGGATTTCCGCACCTATGGCGGATATCTGATGAACTCGGCGCATGGCGGCATGAACCCGCGCGCCGTGCGTACCGCGCTGAACTTGGGCGATGGCTGCCGGATGATCAGCTTCGGCTCGCACTGCACCTATCACTCGGCCTCGACGGAATCGACGCTGGTCGATGGCAAGCTGGTGCCGTTCAAGGACGCGATCCCCGGCTTCGCCGAAAAGGAGCTGAGCCGCGCCGTGCGCATCCCGCTCGAGGGTCCGGTGCCGGATGAACTCAAGCAGATCCTCGAAATGGTGGCCGAGCGCCCCGAGGTCTATCTCAACACCGGGCACGTGTCGGGCCCGGAGGCGTTGCGGGTGGTCGAACTGGCCGAGGAGTATGGCATCCGGAAAGTGCTGGTGGCACACCCGGCGCGCCAGCTGCTCACCGTCGAGCAACAGAAGGAGGTGGCGCGCAAGGGCTTCTTCCTCGAAGCCTGCGCCGTCGATTTCGGTGGACCCTGGATGCCGCAGACCCACTATTATGTGGAGCGCGAGCTGATGGATATGAGCTCGATCGTGCATGGCCGGGCGATGAGCTGGCTGCAGGGCATCCGTGATGTCGGGCCCTCGCAGTTCGTGCTCGCCACCGATTACGGCGTGCGTGTGTTGCCCTCGCCGATCGAGGGCATGCGGATGATGATCTCGATGCTGTTGTATTTCGGCTTCTCGGTGGAGGAAGTGCAGACCATGACCGCCACCAACCCGGCGCGACTGATCGGATTGGACTGAGGGTGAGCGGTTTCGATCTCTATGTCCGCAATGCCCGCGTCGTCACCGAGAAGCGCGAGTTTCTCGGCGGCGTCGCAGTGGCCGGCGGACGCATCGCGCGATTGGTGGAGGGCAACCCGCCGCTCGATGCGCGCGAGGAAATCGACGCCGACGGGTTGTTGCTGCTGCCCGGGCTGGTCGATGCGCATGTGCATTTTTCCGAGCCCGGGCGAGGACACTGGGAAGGGTTCGAGACCGGCAGCCGGGCCGCGGCGGCGGGCGGCGTCACCAGTTTCGTCGAGATGCCGCTCAACGCCCAACCCCCCACCATCAACGCGGCGGCGCTGCGACTGAAGCAGGCCGCGGCGGCGGTGAGCCATGTCGACTACGCGCTATGGGGCGGGCTGGTGGAGGACAATCTCGCCGATCTCAGGGACCTGCAGGCCGGCGGTGTCGTCGGCTTCAAGGCGTTCATGGTCACGGCGACGGATTTTCCACGTACCGATGCGCGCACCATGCGGGCGGGCATGGCGCAGATCGCCGGTTTCGGCTCGTTCCTCGCGGTGCATGCCGAGGACGAGGAAATGACCGCCCGGCTGACGGCGGCGTTGCGCGCCGCGGGGCGGACGGACCGGGCGGCCTGGGGCGAGGCGCGCCCGATCGCAGCCGAGCTCAAGGCGATCGACGAGGCGATCGGACTCGCCGAAGCTACCGGGGCACGGCTCCATATCGTTCATGTCTCGTGTGCCGAAGGCATCGATCGGATCAGCGCCGCCAAGGCGCGCGGCGTCGCGGTGACGGCGGAGACCTGCGCTCACTACCTGTTCTTCGACGAGACCGATCTCGAGCGACTCGGGCCAGTGGCCAAGTGCGCGCCACCGCTACGGGCGCCGGTCGAGCGGGAACGGCTGTGGGAGCGGGTGCTGGCCGGGGCGGTGGATGTGATAACCTCCGACCACTCGCCCTGCCTCTGGGAGGAAAAGACCGCCGGCGACGCCGATATCTTCGAAGCCTGGGGCGGCATTTCCGGCGTGCAGTCGACGCTGCCGGCGCTCTTCACCGAAGGCGTGCGCAAACGCGGACTGCCGCTGCCGGACCTGGTCCGGATGACCTCGGCCAACCCGGCGCGGCTGTTCGGCCTCTACCCCAGAAAGGGTAGCCTCTCAGCCGGCGCCGATGCCGACCTGGTGCTGGTCGATCCCGACCGTCTGTTCACACTCGAGGCGGCGGACCTCGAATACCGCAACCGGCACAGCGCCTATGTCGGCGCCCAGTTTTTGGGCAGTGTCCAGAGAACGATCAGCCGCGGGTTGACTGTGTTCGACAGGGGACGAATGATCGGGCCGGTCGGACATGGCGAGCGGCTCGACGGGCCCGGCCTGCCGGCGGCCGGCAGATTTCGGACAGGCGGCGGACGGGCATAGCAGATGGGTTTTTCGGCGGGCGATTCCACAGTGCAGACCGGCGCGTCGCTCGCCCGCCCGCTTTACCGGGATGACGACGACGGCATGCAGGCGCTGCGGCTGCAGCACCTGCTGACCACCGCCCCGGAAATCGCCGCACGGCACAAGCTCATCGAACGGATGGAGCGGGCGATCAGCGTCACCAGCGCACGGTGGGCGGCGATCCTCCTCGGCGGTGAGCGCGGGGTCGACGTGCTGGTCTCCGGCGATATTCCGCCTTCGATCCACCGCCAGCTCGGCGAGGTGCGGCTGCGTGCGGGGGAAACGGTGAGCTTTCCCACCCACCTGATCAACCGCGCGGCCAGCCAGGGCTATGCGGTCGAGGGCGCGGTGCTGGCCGGTATCGAGGGGCCGCAGGGCCATGTGGTGCTCGGCTTTCCGTTGGCCGAGCGCGGCGCCCAGCGGCGCACCGAACTGGTCCGGCTGGTCGCCGACGACCTCAGCGGGCTGCTGCAGACCAGCGCACTGATGGCGCAGAGCGAGCGCATCCGCAGCCATCTGTCGCTGGTGCACCGGCTGGGCCAGCAGGTGACCTCGATCCACAATCGGGCGGAGCTGTTCGAAGAGATCACGAGGCTGATCCATCGCTCGCTCGGCTACGAGCATATCCAGCTGCTGCTGGTCAATGAGGCGGCGGGCAGCACGGACCTCGTGCATGCCAGCGGGCCGTTTGCCGAGCAGCTGATGGCGGCGGGGTTCAGCGAAACCATCGGTCGGGGCATTATCGGGCGGGTGGCCGAAACCGGGCGGATCCGCATTTCGGCCGACGTGACGCAGGACACGCATTTCGTCTCGCATGCCATGCTGCCCAACACCGCCTCGGAACTGGCGCTGCCGCTGCGGCTGGGGCAGCGGGTGATCGGCGTGCTCGATATCCAGAGCGACCGGCGCGATGCCTTCCGGCGCGACGACGTGATCCTGTTACAGACCATTGCCGACCAGATCGCCCCGGCGATCGAACAGAACCGGCTGTTCGCCGCCGAACGGCAGGAGCGCGAGCTGGCCGACACACTGGCCGACGTGTCGCGGATCATCTCGTCGAGCCTCGATCCGAGCCACGTGCTCGAGGCGGTGCTCAAGGAGCTGGGCCGCGTGGTGCCGCACCGCGGCTGCCGGGTGACTCTCTTGGGCGAGGATGGGCTGATGCGGGTGGTGGCCGCCAAGGGCTACCCCGATGACGCGATGGTGCGCAGCGTGGCCTTCCGGCCCGAGGATGCGCCGCTCAGCGCGCCGGTGCTGCGCGACCACCGCACGCTGATCATCGGCGATGTCCGCACCCAGCTCGATTGGGTCTGGCAGCCGGGGACCGAGCAGGTGCGCTCGTGGTGCAGCGCGCCGCTGGTGCTGGGCGACGATTGCATCGGCTGGCTCTGCATCGACTGGCCGGAGCCCGATTTCTACAGCGCCGAGCATGGCCGGGTGGTGCGCACCTTCGCCGACCAGGCGGTGGTGGCGATCGGCAATGCGCGGCTGTTCGCGCGCGCTACCGAGCTCAGCGAGGCGCTGGAGCAGAAGGTCGCCAATCGCACGGCGCAGCTGCAGGACGCCCGCGACGAGATCGCCCACAAGGCACACGAGCTGCAGGCGCTGCTGCGCCGGCTGGTGGGGGTGCAGGAGGAGGAGCGGCGGCGCATCGCCTATGACCTGCACGACAGCGTGGCGCAGTCGATCCTCGCCTCGACCTACGAGTTGCAGGCGTTGCGGCGCAAGGTGGTGGATCCCGAGTTCGACCAGCGGCTGACGCAGTGCCAGCGCATGCTCGACACCACGCTGCAGGAGATGAAGCAGATCATCTATGCCCTGCGGCCGACGGTGTTGGACGAGCTGGGGCTGATCCCGGCGCTCGAGAATTACCTGTCGTCGCTGCCGGCGAGCGTCTCGCTCGCCACCGATATCAGCGTCAGCGGCACGCCGTTCGCGCTCGGGCCGGATGCCGACCTGGCGGTCTACCGCATCGTGCAGGAGGCCTGCCAGAACGCGGTCCGCCATGCCGGGGCGGCGCGGCTCGAGCTGCTGCTGGATTTCGCCCCGACGCGGCTCGAAGTGTCGATCCGCGACGACGGTTGCGGCTTCGCGCCCGAGGCGGCCGAACAGGGGCTCGGCCTCGTCGGCATCCGCGAGCGGGCGAATGCGGTGGGCGGCGAGGTGTCGATCGACAGCCGTCCGGGGCAGGGGACCAACATCATCATCGGGGTGCCAGGTGGATCAGCAGCGCATTAAGGTCATGATCGTCGACGACCACGAGATCTTCCGTCGCGGCGTGAAGAGCCTGCTCGAGGGCGAAGGCGACATGAAGGTGGTGGCCGAGGCCGGCAATGCCAACGACGCGCTGGAGGAGCTGGCGCGGCGCAAGCCCGACGTGGTCACCATCGACATCCGGCTCGGCACCATGGACGGCATCCAGCTGGCGCGGCTGATCAAGGCGCGGCCCGACGCGCCCAAATGCATCATCCTCTCCACCTATGACGACCGGCAGTACCTGGTCGGGGCGCTGGAGGCGGGGGCCGATGCGTACCTGTTGAAGACCAATTCCTACGAGACGCTGGCGCAGGCGATCCGCTCGATCCATGCCGGCGAGCGCACGCTCTCGGCCGAGCTGATCCCGGCGATGATGGAGGAATACCGGCGGGTGGCGGCGCAGCAGATCCAGCGCGACAGCGGGCTCAGCCCGCAGGAAGTGCGGATGCTGCGGCTCCTGGCCGACGGCAGCCGCTCGCAGGATATCGCCAGCGAGATGGCGCTCACCGAAATCACGGTGAAGCGCAAGGTGCAAGAGATCACCACCAAGCTCAACGCCAGCAATCGCGTGCAGGCGGTTGCCGAGGCGATCCGGCGCGGGGTGATTTGAGGTTGGGGCTGGACGCGCTGGCCGGTGCGGCCTGACCCCCACCCTTGATCCCTCCCCGCAAGGGGGAGGGAGACCCTAACACCGGCATCCCGGTTCCATCGTCTCCCTCCCCCTTGCGGGGAGGGATCAAGGGTGGGGGGCGGTACGCGCCAGGCTACCAGTAAGGCATTCGCCTATTTCCCCCCAAGCGGCCCGCCCGCTTCCTTCACCATTTCCACCAGCCGCTTGAAGACGTTGCCGCTCTGGCGGATGCCGTCATGTTCGTATTCGTTGGTGACCCAGTGCTGGAGGTTGCCGACTGCTGCCGCGGTTTCGAGCGACAGGCCGGCATCGACGTAGAGATCGTCGAAATAGACCACGGCGCTCACCGGCACCTGGTTGGCGGCGAGCCGCTCGAGGTCGTAGAGCTCGGAATAGCTCTGGCGCGCCGCCAGCGCCTCGACGCCGGCGCGGAACGGGCGGAGCGAGCGGATCTCCTCGAACATCCACGGGTACATCATCTCGCCGGTGAACAGCAGCGGGCGGGCGGCGGGGTCGAATTCGGGGTGGCTGGCGCGGATCCGCTCGGCGGCCCAGGCGGTGGCGCCGGCGCCATGGCCGTAGATGCTCTCCTGCAGCGCCGCGAATAGCGGGCCACCATCATAGCTGGTGAGGCCCATGACGCTGGCGAGGAAGTGGTCGGAGAGCCGGCCGGGGGCGGAGAAGGCTTCGTCGATCAGCCAGTGGACGTTCTCGTGGCCGGGCGCCATGCCCAAGTCGATGCCGATGGTCTGCAGCCGCTTGACCGTCAGCCGGTCGCCGTCGGGCAGGCGGACCTCGTTGCCGTCGATGAAATCGGCGATGGCCGCGACGCGGGCGACGTCGTCGGGATAGCGCTTGTAGTAGAGCCGGCTCTTGCCGGCCGCGCGCGGGTAGGTGCGGCGATAGACCTCGTCGGCGCTGGGCCTGAGGCCCGCGAGGCCGCCCGCGACGTAGCAGGCGGCGAGCGCTTCGGGGTAGCGGCTCAGATAGGTGAGGGTGAGAAAGCCGCCATAGCTCTGACCCAGCGATTCCCAGCGCTTGCCGGCAAACAGGGTTTTGCGGGCGTGCTCGAAATCGTCGACGATGGAATCGGCGCGAAAATGGCTGAGATAATCGGCGGCGGCCTCGCCATCGGCAAAGCCGGCCATGGTGGCGGCCTCGATGCGGGTCGAGCGGCCGGTGCCGCGCTGGTCTGGCAGGATGACGCGATGCGTCTTCAGCGCCTCGGCCAGCCAGGCGGGGCTGCCCCTGGTGGGGCGCGGCGACTTGCCGCCGGGGCCGCCCTGCAGGAACACCAGCAGCGGCAGGTCATCGTGGCGTCTGGTGGGGTCGACCACTTCGCGCACGAACAGCTCGATGCTCCGGCCTTCGGGCTTCTGCCAATCGAGCGGCACCGGCAGCAGGTGATCGCGGATCAGCATGCCGGGGATGGTGTATTCGGCGACGGGCATTTCGGTCTCCTCAGCGGGGCTGCCGGATCGGCCCGATCACCCCGGTTTACCGGCACAGCAGGTACTCGCCGGAAGCAGCCGTTGCAATCGCCGATGGAACCGGCTTTCTAGCGCCGGTACAGTTTGCATGCAGGAGAGTCGTCATGGCTGCAGCGCGCGGGACGACAAGGATAAAGCCGGCCGCCGGCAAGGCCGCGACGCCCAACGGAGACGAGCCGGTGCGGGTGCGCGGGCAGGGGGCGCAGACCGTCTATGAGAAGCTGCGCCAATCGATCCTCGAGCTGACGCTGGAGCCGGGCAGCCCGCTCGACGAGGTCGGGCTCTCCGAGCAGTTCGAGATGTCGCGCACGCCGATCCGCGAAGCGCTGGTGCGGCTCTCGGCCGAGGGGCTGGTGACGACGCTGCCCAATCGCAGCACCATTGTCTCGTCGATCGATTTTGTCCGCCTGCCGATCTATTTCGAGGCCTTGACGCTGATGTACCGGGTGACGACGCGCGGCGCCGCGGTGCACCGACGCGACAGCGACATGCTGGCGATCCGCGCGCTGCAGGCCGATTATGCCGAGGCCGTGGCGCAGCGCGATGCGCTGAAGATGATCCAGTCGAACCGCGATTTCCACGTGGCGATCGCCACCGCGGGCGGCAACAGCTATTTCACCGGGCTGTTCACCCGGCTGCTCGACGAGGGCCGCCGGATCCTGCGGCTCTACTACCAGAGCTTCGACGACATCCTGCCGCGCCAATATGTCGACGAGCACGAGGCGATGGTGGCGGCAGTCGCAGCCGGCGACGCCGAACTGGCCGACCGGCTCGCCGCCGAGCACTCGGCGCAGATCGTGCGGCAGATCCAGAGCTACATCGCGCGCGATACGACGTCACATATCAGCCTGGTGTCGTGACCGGGCTCGGAGCACCGGGCCGCAGCCTCGAGGCGGGGCCCCTATCGAGTTGACATCGGGCGGATGAAGGGTCCGACCTTCCCAGAGAGAGGCGAGAGATGACCTGGAGCGGCGTATTCCCTGCGGCCACCACCAAGATGACGGCAAATGGCGAGCTCGACCTCGGCGCCACGCAGATGAGCATCGAGCGACTGGTGCAGGGCGGGGTCAGCGGTGTGATCGTTCTGCCCATGCTGGGCGAGAACGCCGCGCTGACCCAGGCCGAGAAGGACCGGGTGGTGTCGGCGGCCAAGGAAGTGGTGGCCGGACGGGTGCCGCTGCTGTCGGGGCTGGCCGAGCTCTCCACCGAGGATGCGGTGGCCGCAGCCAGGAATTACCGCAAGCTCGGAGCCGAAGGGCTGATGGTGTTCCCCAGCCTCGCCTATCGGACCGACCGGCGCGAGACCATCGCCTGGTACAAGGCGGTGGCGACCGGCGGGCTGCCGATCATGATCTACAACAACCCCATTGCCTACAAGGTGGATGTCGACGTGCCGACCCTCGAAGGGCTGGCCGGGGTGCCGGAGATCGTGGCGGTGAAGGAAGAGACGGGCGATATTCGCCGGGTCACTGACCTCTACAACGCTTTCGGCGACCGCTTCGATATTTTCTGCGGGGTCGACGACCTGATCCTCGAAAGCATCGCGCTGGGCGTGGTCGGCTGGGTCTCGGGCATGACCAATGCCTGGCCGGACGAATGCGTGAAGTTGTTCAACATCGCCAGGGCCGGCGACTTGAAGGCGGCCCTGCCGCTCTACCGGCTGATGACCCCGGCCTTTCATCTCGATACCGATGTGAAGCTGGTGCAGTACATCAAGTTCGCCGAACACCTTGTCTATGGCGCGCCCGAACACGTCCGCCCGCCCCGCCTGCCGCTCGAGGGCGAGGAACGGGCTCGGGTCGAGGCGGTGATCCGCAAGACGATTGCGGACCTGAAGCGGACTCGGAACCCTTAAGCCGCCGGCAGGGGCCGCCCGCTTCGATACCTGCAACGGAGCCATCGGGCTCCCCTTGCGGATTTGCGACCGACCCGACCCGCGCGCCGACGTAGCGGATGAGCAACATATCGCGCCCCGCAACGACAGGCGCGGACCCTAATTTGTAAGCGACTATGACAATAGTGCCGTTAAACGCGGCCATGCGCGCCGAATTCGGCGCGGATTTTGGTGCACTTCCATCCCTTTGTCATCGACCTTGACAAAATAAGCGCAGCCGCTACCGTTGGCTCAGCGTTGCCTCGGGGGTGTTGAGGCAATCGCGTCCGGCGGGACTGCCGGCACGCGGCCGGAGCAAGGGGCTCGAGGCGCAGCAATCAGGGGAACATGTGAAGATGATCAAGCTATCCAGGAGACTGTTCGTCACGTCGTCCTTGGCGACGCTGGCCGCAGCGGCGACCGGCCTCGGCCCGGCGCTCGCCGCCGCGATCGGCGAGGCGCCGATGCTGAAGGCGCTGGCCGATGCGGGCACGCTCCCGCCGCTGGCGGAACGCCTGCCCAAGAACCCGATGGTGGTGACGCCGCTCAAGGAAGTGGGCAAGTATGGCGGCACCTGGCGCTCGACCATCGTCGGCGGCGGTTCGCTGTCGATGCTGTTCCGCTACCAGGCCTATGAGCCGCTGATGCGCTACAACCCGGAATGGACCGGGGTGATCCCGAACGTCGCCGAATCCGTGGTCGCCAACGACGAGGCCACCGAGTTCACCTTCAAGCTGCGCGAGGGCCACAAGTGGTCGGACGGGCAGCCCTACACCACCGACGACGTGATGTTCTGGTACGAGGACGTGTTCTCGAACCCCGAAATCGAGGTGACCAACCAGGACCACCTGATCGTCGGTGAAGACAAGGCAGTGTTCACCAAGATCGACGATGTCACCTTCAAGGTGAGCTTCAAGAGTTCGAACGGGCTGTTCCTCCTGCTGCTCGCCTGGGCCGACAGCGACCAGACCACGCGCTTCCCCAAACACTATCTCAGCCAGTTCCTGCCCAAGTACAATCCGGATGCCGACAAGCTCGCGACCGAGCAGGGGCTGTCGGGCTGGGTGCAGCTGTTCCAGAAGAAATCCGGCGCCGCGCTCGAGGACGACTTCTTCACCAACAGCGAAATCCCGGTGCTGCATCCATGGAAGATGAAGGTGGCGCCGGGCGAGAGCACCGAGCACGCCATCGCCGAGCGCAACCCCTACTATTTCAAGGTCGACACGGCAGGCAACCAGCTGCCCTATCTCGACAGCATCGATTACGTGCTGGTGGCCGACGCGCAGGTGCTGCTGCTCAAGTGCCTGCAGGGCGAGATCGACCTGCTCGACCAGTATATCGGCACCCCGACCAACAAGTCGGTGCTGTTCGACGGCAAGGAGCGCGGCGGCTACGGCTTCTATACCACGCTCTCGACGCAACCGAACGAGATGGCGATCTGCCTCAACATGACCCACCCGGACAAGGTGAAGGCGGAGCTCTACTCGAACAAGGATTTCCGCATCGGGCTGTCGCATGCCATCGACCGGCAGGCGCTGATCGACTCGGTGTTCGTCGGTGTCGGCTCGGCCTCGCAGCCGGCCATCGCCGAGGGCGATCCGCTCTACAACGAGCGGCTGGCGAAGCAATTCACCGAGTTCGACCTCGCCAAGGCCAACGAGGCGCTCGACAAGGCGGCACCCGCCAAGGATGCCGACGGCTACCGCCTCGACAGTTCCGGCCGGCGCATCACCATCGTCTTCGAGCAGGATCAGAACCGGCTCGAGATGGTCGACATGATGCAGCTGGTGATGCCGATGCTGAAGGCGGTCGGCATCGACGGACAGCTCAAGCTGATCGATCGTTCGCTGTGGGAAGTGCGCATCCGCCAGAACATGGATTACGACGCGACCACCAACCGCTTCGGCGGCGGCATCGGTCTCGCCGCCATGCTCGATCCGCGTTACTTCGTGCCCTATAGCGGCAATGCCTTCTACGCCATGGGCTGGCAGATCTGGTATAACGACAAGACCGCCGCCAATGCGGTCGAGCCGCCGGCCCAGGTGCAGGACGCGCTCAAGCTCTACGACGAGATGAAGAGCACGGTCGACGACGCCAAACGCGTCGAGGCATTCAAGCAGATCCTCGAGATCGCCGCCGACCAGTTCTACTGCATCGGCATCAAGGTGCCCAACGACGCCTATGGCATCGTGCGCAACGACTTCCACAACGTGCCCGACAAGATGCCGAACTCGTTCGGCTATCCGACCCCGGCGCCGACCAATCCCGAGCAGTATTTCAAGGCCTGATGGGTGGGCGGGAGCCGCCGGTCTCTCCTTGATCCTCCCCCGCCCCGCGGGGGAGGATCCACCGAGAGGCCGGTGCCTTCTACATTTCTCTGACGATCTACCGGAATCAGCGATGAACAGCACAACCGAGGCCCTGCGTGGCCTCAGGTCACCTACCTGGTATGAAGGCGCGACGCGCTGGACGCAGCTCACCCTGGTCGAGGACGACCCGGGGAGTTACGACCTCGATTTCTGGCTCGGGGTGTTCGACGAGACGCAGTCGAACGCCACCTGCCTGTCGGCCGGGGGCTATGTCGCCTATTACCCGAGCAAGATCCCGCTGCACTATGTCAGCCGCTTTATCGGCGACAGCGATCCGTTCGGCGACCTGGTGAAAGGCGCGCGGCAGCGCAACATGCATGTGGTGGCCCGTGTCGACCCGCATGCCGTGCATGCCGACGTGGCGGCGGCGCATCCCGAATGGATTTCGGTCACCGCCGAAGGGGAACTCCGCAAGCACTGGTCGTTCCCCGAAGCCTATGTCACCTGCGCCTGGGGCGGCTATAATCGCGACTTCATGAGCGAGGTGATCCGCGAGATCGCCGCCGGCTACGATATCGACGCCATCTTCGCCAACCGCTGGTCGGGCCATGGCGTCTGCTACTGCGCCCATTGCAGCACCGATTTCCGGGCAAAGACCGGCCGCGAGCTACCGCGCCGGCGCGACCCGTTCGATCCGACCTGGCAGGCCTGGCTGGGCTGGTCGCGCGACGTGCTGACCGAGCTGGTCGGACACTGGAACGGCATCGTCGCCTCGGAGCGTCCGCATGGCCGCTTCATCCCCAATATCGGCAACTCGTCGATGCTCGACTTCGCGTTGGACGAGGTGAAGCGCTATTGCCCGATCCTGTTCGTCGACCACCAGGGGCGCACCGGAGTGGTGCCGATCTGGTCGGCCGGGCGCGACGGCAAGCGCATGCGCGGGGTGATGGGCGACAAGCCGATCGGGCTGGTCACCTCGACCTCGGTGGAAGAGAAATGGCGCTGGAAGGATTCCGTGCAATCGCCCGAGGAAATCCGCATGTGGATGATCGACGGCATGGCGCATGGGCTCAGGCCCTGGTTCACCAAGTTCAACGCCAAAGTGCACGACAACCGCTGGCTGCCGCCGATCGTCGAGACCTATGGGCTGCATGCCGAGCTCGAGCCGGTGCTGTCAAAGCTCAAGCCGACCGCCGAGATCGCGCTGCTCGACCCCAGCACAACGCTCAGGACCTGGCATTCGGACGACCGCGACAATGCCGAGGGGCACGAGCTCGGCTTCTACCATGCGCTGGTCGAGGCGCGGATGCCGTTCGACCTGCTCTCCGACCTGGTGATGACCGACGAAGCGCTCGATCGCTACCGGCTGATCGCCGTCGCCAATGCGGCATTCCTGTCGGAGGGGCAGTGCGACATGCTCACCCGCTATGTCGAGCGCGGCGGCGGGCTGGTCACCAGCTTCGAAACCTCGCTCTATGACGAGCACGGGGTGCAGCGCGCCGATTTCGGGCTGTCGCGCCTGTTCGGCGCCAGCGTTGCCGGGCCGACCGAGGGGCCGGTCAAGAACACCTATATCGCGCTCGATGGCACCGAACACCCGATCCTCCAGGGGTTTGACGGCGCCAGCCGCATCATGGGCGGCACTCGTCGCATTCCGCTCCGGCTCGAGGGGGAGGCGGAGGTGCCATTCCGCTTCGTGCCGCATTTCCCCGACCTGCCGATGGAGGAAATATACGCACGCGAGCCGGCCCGTGAACCGGCGGTCCTGGCCCGCAGGATGGGCAAGGGCCGGGTGGTCTACTTCCCCTGGAATGTCGGCGAGATCTTCTGGGAAGTGACCAATGCCGACCATGCGCGGCTGCTCGACAATGCCTTCCGCTGGGCGCTGGGTGCTGCGGCGCGGGTGCAATCGGCCGGCCCCGGCGTCGTCGACATTGCCACGCGCGAGGGAGCGGGGCAGTTTTCCGTGCACCTCGTAAACCTCACCAACCCGATGATGATGAAGGGCTCGATCCGCGAAACCATTCCGCTGCGCGGCCAGTCGGTGTCCGTCGCCCTGCCGCCGGGCGCCACGACGGCCACGGCGCGGCTGCTGGTGTCGGGGCTGGTGCCGGCCACCAGCCTCCAGGCCGGGCGGCTGCATGTCGACCTGCCCGAGATCCACACCAACGAGGTGGTGCTGGTCGAGTTCGGGCCCTGACGCGATGCTGCTCTATATCCTCAAGCGCCTCCTCTACATGATCCCTACGCTGTTCGGCATGTCGCTGGTGTCGTTCCTGATCATCCAGCTGCCGCCGGGTGATTTCCTGACCTCGCTGACCTCGGCGATCGCCGATTCCGGACAGTCGCTCGACCGGGCCTCGATCGACCGGCTGACCGCGCTCTACGGGCTCGATCAGCCGTTCTACGTGCAGTACTGGAACTGGATCTCCAACATCATCCTGCGCGGCGATTTCGGCTGGTCGTTCGACTGGGGCCAGCCGGTGAGCCGGCTGCTGTGGGACCGCATGGGGGTGACGATTTTCGTCTCGGCGCTGAGCCTCGTGCTGATCTGGGCGCTGGCGATTCCGATCGGCATCTACTCGGCGGTGCGCCGCTATTCGATCGGCGATTATGTCTTCACCTTTTTGGGCTTTGTCGGGCTGGCGGTACCGACCTTCATCCTGGCGCTGGGGCTGATGTATGTGAGCTTCACCTGGTTCGGGCTCAATGTCGGCGGGCTGTTCTCGCCCGAATATGAGCAGGCGCCGTGGAGCCTGGGCAAGTTCATCGACCTGCTGCACCACCTGTGGATCCCGGTGGTGGTGATCGCCATCTCTTCGACCGCGGCGCTGATCCGGGTGATGCGCGCCAATCTCTCCGATGAGCTCAGTAAACCCTATGTCGTCACTGCCCGCGCCAAGGGGCTGTCGGAGTTCACCCTGATCATGCGCTACCCGGTGCGCCTCGCGCTCAACCCGTTCGTCTCGACCATCGGCTGGGTGCTGCCTTCGCTGATCTCCGGCGTCACCATCACGGCGATCGTCCTCAACCTGCCGATGGCCGGCCCGCTGCTGCTGCGCGCGCTGGTCAGCCAGGACATGTATCTGGCGGGCGCCTTCATCCTGATCATGAGCGTGTTGACGCTGATCGGCATGCTGATCTCGGACATCCTGCTCGCCGTGCTCGATCCGCGCGTCAGGTACCAGCAATGAGCGAGCTGTCCCAATCGGAAACCGATCTGCCGCAGCCGGTGCTGGCGCGGTCGGGCAGCGCCGCGGCGACCGCCAGCCAATGGCGGCTGATGGCCTGGCGCTTCAGCCGCCACAAGCTGGCGGTGGTGTCGCTGATAGTCGTGGTGCTGCTCTATCTGACCGGCATCTTTGCCGAGTTCCTCGCGCCCTACAGCCCGGAAACGACCCGGCCGCAATATACCTATGCGCCGCCGCAGGGCATCAACCTGTTCGCGCCGACCCCCGATGGCGGTTGGGCCTTCAACTTCCATGCTTCAGGCTATGACATCACCGTCGACACCGAGGCGATGCGGCGGAGTTTTACCGCCAACCCCGACAAGATCATTCCGCTCGGGCTGTTCGTCAGCGGGCAGCCCTACAAGCTGTTCGGGCTGATCGATGCCGATATCCACCTGATCGGGGCCACCGACCCCAAGGAAGTGGTATACCTGCTGGGCAGCGACCGGCTGGGGCGCGACGTGCTGAGCCGGCTGATCCACGGCACCCGCATCTCGATGTCGATCGGGCTGGTCGGGGTGGTGATCTCGCTGTTGCTCGGCGTCTTCTTCGGCGGCATTTCCGGCTATTACGGCGGCTGGCTCGACAGCGTCATCCAGCGGCTGATCGAGGTGATCAGCGCCATGCCCACCATCCCGCTATGGATGGGGCTGGCGGCGGCGATCCCGCTGAGCTGGGGGCCAATCGAGGTCTATTTCACCGTCACCGCCATCGTCTCGCTGCTCGGCTGGACTTCGCTGGCGCGCGAGGTGCGCGGCCGCTTCTTCTCGCTGCGCAACGAGGATTTCGTCACCGCGGCGCGGCTCGACGGGGCCGGCGAGATGCGGATCATCTTCCGCCAGATGCTGCCTTCGATGACCAGCCACATCCTCGCCATGGTGACGCTGGCGGTGCCGGCGATGATCATCGCCGAGACCTCGCTGTCCTTCCTCGGCATCGGCCTGAAGCCGCCGGTGGTGAGCTGGGGCGTCTTGCTGCAGGACGCGCAGAACCTGCGCGCCATCACCAGCGCCCCCTGGCTGCTGTTCTGGCCGGCTCTGTTCGTGATGGTGGCGGTGCTGAGTTTCAATTTCCTCGGCGACGGCCTTCGAGACGCGGCGGACCCCTATGACAACTGAACCCGACATCGTCCTCTCGGTCCGCGACCTCACGGTGGATTTCGCCCAGCGTCAGGGCAGTTTTCGCGCCGTCGACAATGTCAGCTTCGATCTCAGGGCCGGGCGGACTCTGGGCATTGTCGGCGAGAGCGGCTCGGGCAAATCCGTGACTGCGCGCGCCCTGATGCAACTGGTCGATCCGCCCGGGCGGATCACCGGCGGCGCGATCCGCCTCGGCAACATCGACATCGCGCAATTGCCGCGGCGCGGCGAGGCGATCCGCGCCATTCGCGGCGCCGACATCTCGATGATCTTCCAGGAGCCGATGAGCTCGCTGTCGCCGGTGCATACGATTGGCGCGCAGGTGATGGAGGTGCTGGAGCTGCACCTGAAGCTCGACCGCAAGGCAGCGCGGGCCCGCACCATCGAACTGCTCGAACAGGTGGAAATCCCCAACCCGGAACAGGCCATCGACCGGTATGCCTACGAGTTCTCGGGCGGCATGCGGCAGCGCGCCATGATCGCCATGGCGCTGGCCTGCAACCCGCGGGTGCTCATCGCGGACGAGCCGACCACGGCGCTCGACGTCACCACGCAGGCCGAAGTGCTCGACCTGATTCGCCGCATCCAGCGCGAGCGCGGCATGGCGATGATCCTCATCACCCACGACATGGGCGTGGTGGCCGAAACGGTCGACGACGTGGCGGTGATGTATCGCGGGCAGGTGGTCGAAGCCGGGCCGGTGGACCGGATTTTCCACGGCGCCACCCACCCCTACACGCAGCGGCTGCTGGCCGCCACGCTGAAGCTCGAGCAGCCGGCGGAACGGCCGGCGCCGGTCGCCGGGACGGGGCCGATCCTCACGGTGCGCAACCTGGGCAAGACCTACCCGCTCGGCGTCGGGGCGTTCGGCGGCAAGGCCAAGGGCACGCTGCGGGCGGTCGACGACGTGAGTCTCGAGCTCAGGGCCGGCGAGACGCTGGGGATCGTCGGCGAAAGCGGGTCGGGCAAGACCACCCTGGGCCGGCTGATCCTGAGGACAGTCGAGCCGACCGATGGCGAAGTGGTCTACTCGCCGCCCGGCGTACCGCCGGTGGCGGTGCGCGGGCTCGACAAGGCCGGGCTGCGCAGCCTCTACAGCGAGATCCGCTTCATCTTCCAGGATCCGTTCGCCTCGCTCAACCCGCGCATGACGGTGCGCCAGATCGTCGGCGAGCCGCTGCTGATCAACCGGCGCGGGTCCACCGCTGACCTCAACGCGCGAGTGAGCCAGCTGCTCGAGCTGGTCGGGCTCGATGCGGCGATGATGGATCGTTATCCGCACGCCTTTTCCGGCGGGCAGCGGCAGCGCATCGGCATTGCCCGGGCGCTGGCGCTCGACCCCAAGGTGCTGATCGCGGACGAACCGACCTCGGCGCTCGACGTCTCGATCCGCAGCCAGATCCTCGACCTCTTGATCGAACTCAGGGCCCGGCTGGGGCTGAGCTTCATCTTCATCAGCCACGATATCGGAGTGATCCGCTATTTCTGCGACCGCGTCGCGGTGATGCGGCGCGGCCGGGTGGTCGAGGTCGGCGATGCCAACACCATCTGTACGGCGCCCAGTCATCCGTATACGCAGGCACTGATCTCCGCCGTGCCCTATCCCGATCCGCGCCGGCCACGCATGCAGCAGCGCGCGCGCTACACCGAAACCAGCATCTAGAGAGGAATATCATGGTCAAGGCAGCTTTCCTGGGGCTCGGCGTCATGGGCTATCCGATGGCCCGGCACCTTAAGGCCAAGGGTCACGACGTGACCGTCTACAACCGCACCACGGCCAAGGCCGAAAAGTGGGTGTCGGAGCAGGGCGGCAAGCTGGCGAAGACGCCGGCCGAGGCGGCCCAGGGCCAGGACATCGTCTTCGCCTGTGTCGGCAACGACAACGACCTGCGCGAGGTGACGCTGGGCGCCGATGGCGCGTTCAAGACAATGGCGAAGGGTGCGGTGTTCGTCGACCACACCACGGCGTCGGCCGGCATCGCGCGCGAACTCCATGCCGCGGCCACCGCTGCCGGCTTCGGCTTTCTCGACGCGCCGGTCTCGGGTGGCCAGGCGGGGGCCGAGAACGGCCAGCTGACGGTGATGGTCGGCGGCGACCAGGCGACCTTCGACATCGCCCAGCCGGTGATCATGAGCTTTGCCAAGGCGGCGCGGCTGCTCGGCGAACCGGGCGCCGGCCAGCTCGCCAAGATGATGAACCAGATCTGCATTGCCGGGGTGGTGCAGGGCCTCGCCGAGGCGATCCATTTCGGCAAGCAGTCGGGCATGGATATCGAGGCGGTGATCGACGTGATTTCGAAGGGCGCCGCGCAGTCCTGGCAGATGGAAAACCGCTACAAGACGATGAATGCCGGCAAGTTCGATTTCGGCTTCGCCGTCGACTGGATGCGCAAGGACCTCGGCATCGTGCTCGATGAAGCACGTGGCAATGGCGCCAAGCTCCCACTCACCGCGCTGGTCGATCAGTTCTATGCCGAAGTGCAGGCGATGGGCGGCAAGCGCTGGGATACCTCGAGCCTCCTCGCCCGGCTGGAGCGCTGACCGGCACCGTGAGCCCGGACAGCGACCAGGCCCCGGTTCGACCCAGCCAGCTGCCGCCGGTGGCGCGGCAGCTGTCGGTTCGCGCCATCATGGAAACCATCCTGCTGCATGGCCCGACCTCACGGGCCATGCTGGCCAAGCTCACCGGGCTGTCGCGCCAGACCACCACGCAGGTGGTGCTCGAACTCGAGCGCGAGGACTGGCTGGAAGTCTCGGGCAAGATGCAGGGCAAGCTCGGTCGCAGCGCCCCCACCTATGAGCTGAGGGCCGGCTCCGCCTATGTGCTGGGCATCCGGCTCGAGGGCGAGATCGCGCAGATCGCGCTCGCCAATATCCGCGGCGATGTGGTGGGCGAGATCGGCGCAGGCACCGATCCGCGCGGCGGCACCAGCGTGGTGCGCCAGATCGGCGTGCTCTATCGCGAGCTGACCGACCGGCTCGGGGTGGCGCGCGAGCGGGTGAAGGTGGCGGTGGTCGGCAGCCCCGGGGTGGTGGACCCGGTGACCGGACATATCGACATCGCCCCCTCCATTCCGCACTTGGGCGATATCAACGTGGTCGAGGAACTGCGCTCCGAAATCGGCGTGCCCTTGAGCATCGAGAACGGCGTCAAGCTTTCGGCGCTGGGCGAGCTGTGGCAGGGGGTGGCGCGCGGCGCCCGCAACTTCGCCTATTTCGGCGTCGGGCGCGGCGTCGGCATGGGCATCGTCGCCGACGGCAAGCTGCTGCGCGGCGGGCGCGGCGCGGCCGGCGAAATCGCCTACCTGCCGCTCGGCGGCAATCCGTTCGACCCTTCGGGCTTTGCGTCGGGCACCTTCGAGACGGCGGCCAATGTCGATGCGCTGCAGCGGCGCTACGAGGGATATGGCGGCGGCAGCGGGTTCGCGGTAGCCGAAATCCTCGCCGCCTATGGTCGCGGCGAGGCGGCAGCGGTCGCCGCCATCGACGAGACGGCGCGGCTGCTGGCGCTGGCGATCGGCGCGGTGCATGCGGTGATCGATGCCGACCTGATCGTCCTGGGCGGCAGTATCGGGCTCAGGCCCGAGATCGTCGAGCGAGTGCGCGGCCTGCTGCCCCGCCTGATGCGCGAGCCGCCGGTGGTCGAAGCCAGCGCGCTCGCCGACCGCGCCACGCTGATCGGCGCCCTGGGCGAAGCCCTGCACCGGCTGCACGCCGAGCTGTTCGGGGTGGAGGCAGTCCGCCGCGAACTGACGCTGTCGGACCTGGGCAAGGGCGTGCGGGCGACGTGAGCTTTGCCCGGGGCGGGCGAGACTTGCACAGCCGACCGCCCGCGTGGTGGCGCAGCGCCTCTTCGAGCGAGCCAGTCGCTTTCAAACGTCTCTTGCCCCGTCAAGGCCGGCAATCGCACAAGGCCTTGCGCACCACACTCTGGTGATCCTCCCCGCGCGCGGGGGGAGGAACACGGAAAGATCGGGGTCAATCGACCCTTATAGCCCCGAGCGCTTAAGTACGGCTTCGGGGTAGCGCTCGCCCTGGATCTGGATGGCGGCGGCGGCGGTTTCGATTTCCGCGAGGTCGGCGGCGGTCAGCTGAGGCTGCAGTGCGCCGATATTCTCCTCGAAGCGTTCGAGCCGGCGGGTGCCGAACAGCGGCACGATCCAGGGTTTCTGCGCCAGCAGCCAGGCGAGCGCCACCTGGGCCGGGCTCGCGCCATGGCGGGCGCCGACGCGGCGGATCAGCTCGACGAGCGCGAGGTTGGCGGCACGCGCCTCGGCGGCAAAGCGCGGCACCTGGGCGCGGAAATCGCCGGCGGCGAGTTCGGTGTCGGGGGTGATGGTGCCGGTGAGGAAGCCCTTGCCGAGCGGGCTGAACGGCACGAGGCCGATGCCCAGTTCCTCGAGCGTGGGGAGGATCTCCGCCTCCGGGTCGCGCGTCCACAGCGAGTATTCGCTCTGCAGCGCGGTGACCGGCTGCACCGCATGGGCGCGGCGGATCGAGGCGGCGCCCGCTTCGGAAAGCCCGAAATGCAGCACCTTGCCCTCAGCAATGAGCTGCTGCACCACGCCCGCCACCTCTTCCATCGGCACTTCGGGGTCCACGCGGTGCTGGTAGCAGAGATCGATATAGTCGGTGCCGAGCCGCTTGAGGCTGCCTTCGACGGCGCTGCGGATCTGTTCGGGACGGCTTTTGACGCCGCCGCGGTGCTCACCCGTGACCTGGTCGATGTCCCAGCCGAACTTGGTGGCAAGCTTCACCTTGTCGCGCATGCCGGCGAAGGCCTCGCCCACCATCAGCTCATTGGTCCATGGGCCGTAAGCCTCGGCGGTATCGAAGAAATCCATGCCGAGATCGACGGCCTGGCGGAGCAGGGCGATCATCTGGGGGCGATCGGGGATGTCGCGGGCATTGCCATAGCCCATGGCGCCCAGCGAGAGGGCCGAGACCTCGAAACCCTGACCCAGTTTGCGCTTCAGCATATTGTCTTCTCCTTGCCGGTGGCTCGGTCCGTATCCTTGAGAGATCGGCGCTTCGTCAACTCGCTACCGACCTGGAGAACGCAGAGGCCCGTCGGCAAGCCGGAGACTGGTTCTGGGCTGGATAGGGCCATCCACGCGTCCCGACAACAGCAAGCATAGGGAATGCTGGCGAGAACGCGGTTGACTCCCGATCGAAAACTTCGCTAATACGCATTAGCAGCTAATACGCATTAGCAATGGGAATCGAGGGAGTGGCCGATTTGGCGAAGGGTGGGCGGCTGACGCAGCGCGATATCGCGCGGATCGCCGGGGTGAGCCAGGCGACGGTGTCGCTGGTGCTGAACGACGCCAAGGCGGCCGCCGGCCGCATTCCCGATGAGACGCGCGAGCGGGTGCAGAAGGCGATCCGGGAGACCGGCTATGTCGCCGATCCCATCGCCCGGCGCATGGCCAAGGGGCTCAACCGGATCCTCGGCGTCTTCACCTACGAGCCGGCATTCCCGAGCGCCCAGGCTGATTTCTTCGCGCCGTTCCTGTTCGGCATCGAGGAGACTGCGCAGGCGCTCGGCTATGACCTGCTGCTGCTCACCGGCGCGCCGGCCAATCGCGGCAAGCGCAAGATCTTCGACGAGCACAACCGGCTGCGACTGGCCGATGGTTGCGTCATCCTCGGGCGCGAGTTCGACCGCGCCGAGCTGAAGCGGCTGGTGGCCGGCGACTACCCGTTCGTCGCCGTCGGCCGCCGCGATCCCGTGGGGGAGCCAGTACCCTATGTCGGGGCCGACTACGTCGCGGCCACCGCCGAAATGGTCCGCCGCGCCAAGGCCAAGGGGCACACCAGGCTCGCCTATGTCGGCCCCAGCAAGGGCGCCGAATCCTCGGTGGACCGGTGGAACGGCTTTGCCTCTGAGGTCACCGACGGCGAACTGGTGCTGCACATCGCCGAGGTCGGGGGCAGGGCGCTGCCGATGCTCGAGGCGATCCGGGCCTCGGGCGCGACCGTGGTGTTCTTCACCGAAATGGCCGACGCGGTGATCGTCGATGCGGCAGCGCGCTCGCAAAACCTCGCGGTGCCGGGGGACCTCTCGATCGTGGTCCTCGGCAGCCACCTTCGCCCAATGCAGTCGGGCACCCGTTTCACCACCTTTTCGGTGCCGCGCGAGGAAATGGCGCGGCGCGCCACGCAGATGCTGTGCGAGCGGATCGAAGCCGGCTCGAAGGGCGAGCAGGTGGTGCTCCCATGCGAACCGATCGAGGGCGAAACCCTCGGCCCCATTCAACCGACACAGGCGGCGAACTGAAAAGTCGAGAGACTTTTCAGCCGACTTCGCCGCGACAAGACAAGTGGATTTGAAGTGAAAGAATACTCGGCAGATATCGCGGTCATCGGCGGCGGCCTCGGCGGCGTGGCAGCGGCGCTCGGCGCCCTGCGCTCGGGCCGCAGCGTGGTGATGACTGAGGAGTTCGACTGGCTGGGCGGGCAGATGACCAGCCAGGCGGTGCCGCCCGACGAGCATAGCTGGGTCGAGCAGTTCGGCATCACCCGCTCCTATCGGGCGCTGCGCGATGGCATCCGGCAATATTACCGCGACCACTACCCGCTCACCGAGAAGAGCCGCGCCTGGGGCGACCTCAACCCCGGCGCCGGGTTCGTGTCGCGGCTCTGCCACGAGCCGCGCGTCGGGCTGGCGGTGATGGAAGCGATGCTGATGCCGTATCGCGGCGGCGGCAAGCTCACCGTGCTGCAGCCCTACAAGCCGATCGCCGCCGACGTCGATGGCGACCGGGTGCGGGCGGTGACGCTGAGGCATCGCGACAGCGGCGACGAGATCGTCGTCACCGGCAAATACATCATCGAGGCCACCGAACTCGGCGACCTGCTCCCGATGACCGGCACCGAATATGTCACCGGCTTCGAGAGCCAGGGCGACACCGGCGAGCCGTCGGCTCCATCAGAGGCGCAGCCGACCAACTCGCAGGCGGTGTCGATCTGCTTTGCCATCGACCATGTCGACGGCAACCAGGTGGGCGACAAGCCGCGCAACTACGACAAGTGGCGCGCCTATACGCCGAGCTTCTGGGGCGGCCCGCTGATCGGCTTCGTCGCGCCGCATCCGCGCACCCTCGAAACCACGGTGCGCAGCTTCACCCCGAACCCGGACGACGACCCGACGCTGGTCGATGCCGACCAGCGCAGGAACCCCGGCGACGGGAACCTCTGGACGTTCAGGCGCATCGCGGCGCGGCGCAATTTCGTTCCCGGTGCCTACGCCTCGGACATCTGCCTCGTGAACTGGCCGATGCTCGACTATTTCGAACACCCGATCATCGATGTGCCGGAGGCGGTGTACAATGAGCGGATCCGCGACGCCGCCGATCTCGCCTACTCCGTGTTCTACTGGCTGCAGACCGAGGCGCCGCGCGAAGATGGCGGGCAGGGGTTCCCGGGCCTGCGGCTGCGCGGCGACATCACCGGCACCAACCATGGCCTCGCCATGGCGCCCTATATCCGCGAGAGCCGCCGCATCAGGGCGGTGACCACCATCGTCGAGCAGGATCTTTCCTATGAGGTGCGCGGCGAGCGCGGCGCGGTGAACTATCGCGACAGTGTCGGCATCGGCATGTACCGGATCGACCTCCACCCCTCGACCGGCGGCGACAACTATATCGACGTGGCCTCGTGCCCGTTCGAGATTCCGCTCGGCGCGTTGCTGCCGGAGCGGGTCGGCAACCTGATCCCGGCCGGCAAGACCATCGGCACCACCCACATCACCAATGGCTGCTACCGGCTGCATCCGGTGGAGTGGAACATCGGCGAAGTGGCGGGGCTGCTCACGGCCTATTGCCTCAACCACGATGTCACGCCGCACCAGGTGCAGGCAGACGACGCACTGCTCTCCGACTTCCAGGCCCGGCTCTATGCCGAAGGCATCGAGACCCGCTGGCCCGACGTCAGGGGCTACTGACCATCGACCAGAAGACGACGACAAAGGAGGAAACCATGAAACTGTTCGACCTGAAGCTGGCGGCGCTTGCCGCCGGCATCGCCATCCCGATGGCGGCCATGCCGGCCTTCGCCACCGATATCCGCATGGCGATCTGGAGCGCCAACGAAGCGCACCTGAAACTGTTCAACGAGATCGCCGCCGCCTACACGGCGCAGCATCCGGATGTGAAGGTGAGCTTCGACTCGCTGCCCTTCGATGGCTACACCACCACGCTGACCACGCAGATCGCCGGCGGCAACGCCCCCGACCTCGCCTGGATTCTCGAGACCACGGCAGGCGATTTCGTCAGTTCGGGCGCGCTGGCGCCGCTCAAGGCGACGTTCGAGGCGGCGCCCGACTACAACCTCGCAGACGTCACCGAGAGCGCCCTGGCGCTGTGGACGGCCGATGGCGAGATCTACGCCTATCCGTTCTCCACCTCGCCCTTCGGCGTGTTCGTCAACAACGACGTGATCAAGGCCGCCGGGCAGGAGACGCCGGCAGAACTGATCGCCAAGGGCGAATGGACCTGGGACAAGGCCGAGGCGATCAACACCGCCGTCGCCGCCGCCGGCAAGCAGGGGCTGATCGTCCGCGATTTCGACTACAAGGTGTGGGACAACCTCGCCTCGATCTGGAACGGCTGGGGCGCTTCGCCGTGGAGCGCCGACGGCAAGACCTGCACGTTCACCGATCAGCCGATGGTCGATGCGATGAGCTTTATCCACAAGGCGATCTTCACCGACAAGGCGATCCCCGGCCCGGGCATCACCGCCGATTTCTTCGCCGGCGACGCGGCGATGACCATCACGCAGATCTCGCGTGCCTCGCTCTTGCCCAAGGAGAACCCGTTCAGCTGGGACCTGGTGCCGCTGCCCTCCGGTCCGGCCGGGGAATATGCGGTGATCGGGCAGGCCGGCATCGGCGTCTTCGCCTCGGGCAAGAACCCTCAGGTGGCGGCCGACTTCCTCGCCTTCTTCACCAGCCCGGACAACGCCAGGAAACTCGCGGCCTTCTTCCCGCCGCCGCGCTCGAGCCTGCTCAACGCCGACGTGCTCGGCGCCGCCAATCCGCTGCTCTCGCCGACCCAGATCGAAAACGTGGTGATCAAGGGCATTTCCACCGGCAAGGTGAAGCCCGGTCATGCCGGCTTCGCCGAAATCCAGCAGACCGCCCGCGCCGCGCTCGACGCGCTGTGGGTGCCGGAGGCCGACGTGCCGGCAGTGCTGAAATCGGTGTGCGACCGGATCCAGCCGATGCTGTGACGAGGTTGGGGGAGAGGCGCCGGGTTCTCTCCCCACCTCCCCTCGCCCCTCAGGGGAGAGGGAAGCGAAGCTTGCGAGCGCCAGCGAGTTAGCGAAGCTGGGTGAGGGGTGCGATCTCTCGGCATGCTGGACAAGCCAGCACGTTGCGGCGCTTCACCCCTCAACCGGCGCTTCGCGCCACCTTCTCCCCTGAGGGGAGAAGGGACCAGTGCCTTGATCGACCTGCTCGACACTTTGCAGCTGCCCACACAGGACTCCCCCCAATGCCCACTGCCGCCCTCACCGCTGACCGATCGCGCAAGCGGCCGTTCTGGACCATGGAGCGGCGGGACAGCCTGGTGGGCTATCTGTTCATCGCGCCCCAGCTCGTCGGCATCGTGCTGTTCGTGCTGATCCCGCTCGGACTGGTGATCTGGTACTCGCTGCATGAGTGGAACGTGCTGGCCGGCACGTTCCGCTTCGTCGGCGATGCGAACTATCAGAAGCTCGCGGCCGATCCGGCGCTCGGCGACGTATTGGGCGCCACGGCGATCTTTTCGGCCGGGCTGGTGGTGTTCAACCTCTCCCTGGCGCTGCTGCTGGCGATTCTCGTCAACCAGAAGCTTCGGGGCATCACGGTGTTCCGCACCATCTTCTTTTCGCCGGTGGTGGTGTCGCTGGTCGCCTGGACGATCGTCTGGAGCTTCCTCCTACAGGCCAATGGCGGCATCAACGGGCTGTTGCAGCTCATCGGCATCAGTGGGCCCAACTGGCTGCGCTCGCCGCCGACCGCCATGGCCTCGGTGATCGTGGTGCAGGTGTTCAAGAATGTCGGGCTCAACATGGTGCTGTTCCTCGCGGCGCTGCAGGGGGTGCCGCGCGAGCTCTACGAAGCTGCGCGGGTCGATGGCGCCAGCCGCTTCACGCAGTTCCACGCAATCACCGTGCCGCTGATCTCGCCCACCATCCTCCTCACCATGATCATCACCATCGTGGGTTCGCTCCAGGTATTCGCACAGATCGCGGTGCTGACGCAGGGCGGGCCGGGCATGTCGACCACGGTGCTGGTCTACTACCTCTACCAGCAGGCTTTCCAGTTTCACCGTTTCGGCTACGGTGCCACGATCTCGATCCTGCTCTTCCTGATCGTCGCGGTGCTCACCTTCGCGCAGTGGCAGATGCGCAAACGGATCGTCTTCTATGAGAACTGAGACCCCCCGCAGCGAGCTGTCGCCGCGCGCCCGCGTCGCGCTCTATGGCCTCCTCTGCGTCCTCGCCATCCCGTTCGTGTTTCCGACCTGGTGGATGGTGACGAGTTCGGTGAAGCCGATCTCGGACATCTTCGCCTTTCCGCCCGAGCTGATCCCGTCGCGCTTCGACTGGTCGACCTACGCGGAGGTGTTCAAGCTGCAGCCTTTCGCGCAGCAATACTGGAACTCGTGCTACATCGCGGCGATCGTCACGGTGGGCACCATGGCGGTGTCGTCGCTGGCCGGCTACGCCTTTGCGCGGATCAAGTTTCCCGGCGCCAACCTCATCTTCATGGTGGTGCTGCTCGGGCTGCTGATCCCTTCGGAAGTCACCATCGTCCCGCTGTTCCAGATGTTCCTCAAATGGGGGCTGGTGAACACCCACTGGCCGCTGATCCTGGTGCCGATCTTCGGCGCGCCGAGCGTCTTCGCCACCTTCGTGATGCGGCAGTTCTTCATCGCCTTGCCGGTGGAACTCGAGGAGGCAGCGAAGGTCGATGGGCTCAGTCGCTTCGGCATCTTCTGGCAGATCGCGCTGCCCTTGGCGAAGCCGGCGCTGGCAGCGGTCGCCATCTTCACCTTCCTCCACTCGTGGAACCTCTATCTCGAGCCCATCGTGTTTCTCACCACGCCCGCCAATTTCACCCTGCCGCAGGCGCTGACCCAGTATGTGGACGTCTACCAGGGGCCGATGTGGAACACCCAGCTCGCCGCCGCGACGCTGACGGCGCTGCCGGTGCTGGTGGTGTTCATCTTCGCCCAGCGCCAGTTCATCGAGGGTTTGGCTCACACGGGCTTGAAGGGCTGACCATGATCGAAGCTGCAATGCGCGCCGGAGAGCTGCCGGTGCTGGTGTCGCTGGGGCGGCATTATCTCGAGCTGGCGAAAGCGGCGGTGGATGCCGGGGCGTTCGGGCTGAAGTTCCATCTCAACGCCTATCACCGGGCGAGCGGCACCACCTTCGGCAGCTTTGCCGAGGAGCGGGGCTTCATCGAAGCGCTGGCGAAGCTGGGCAAGCCCATGTTGGTCATGAGCGGGCAGGAAACGCAGCCGAGCCTCGATGAACTCCAGGCGTTGGCCGATTACGGCGTCGAGGGCTGGAACATCTATCTGAAGCATGTGCAGCCGCACCTGCTGCAATCGCGGCTGAAGCCGATCCTGGCGCTCGACAGCGAGAGTGGGGCGGCCGATATCGCGGCGATCCGCGCCATTCCCGGCGCCATGGTCGAGGCCTCGATCGGGCGCTTTGCCGAATACGGCCAGCCGCTGAACGACGCCGACCTCGCCCGGTTCGCCGAGATCGCCGCGCAGTCGGGCCGGCCGGTGATCGCCCCGAGCCAGAAGCGCTTCACCGCCGCCGATATGGCCGGCCTCAAGGCGGCCGGCATCGGCGCGGTGCTGCTGGGCGTGGTGGTGACGGGGCTGGAGCCGGAGGGCATGCGACGCGCGGTGGCGCCGATCGTCGAGGCGGCGGGGCGGCTCAACTGACCGCTGCCGCCGGTGCGGGCTGCCCCCACCCCTGTCCTCTTCCCGCGAGGGGGAGCGTACCCCTCATGTCCGAGCCGGATGGAGGGGTGACAGTCTGGCCCCCCGCGTGGCGGGGAGGATCAAAGAGACGCCGGTGAAATCTATCGCGCGCGGCTGGTGCGCGAATCCTGGTCGAGGCGCAGCGGGTAGCGGGTGGGGTGGTGGGTGGAGCGGGTGAGGTTGAGCGGGCGCTCGTCGCCGTCGAAGGCCATCTGCTCGACCCCCAGCACCGCCGCCGGGGGCGGCAGCTCAAGGAGGCGACTTCCCTCGTCGTCGGCCAGCCGGGCCGAGAGGATGGTGTGGCCGCGCTGCGGCTTGAGGCCATAGCGCCCGGCGAGCTCGGCATAGAGCGAGCTGTTCGCCGCGGTCCAGTCGAGTTCGAGAATGCCGGGGACGATCGCGGCGGGCATCCAGTCATGCGCGATGGCGACCGGCTGGTCGTCGATGAGGCGCAGGCGGCGGAGCGAGATCACCAAGGCGCCCGGGCCGAGCTGCAGCGCCCGCGCCACGTCGTCGGGCGGCTCGAGCTCGGCGGCGGTCAACAGCCGGCTGCCCGGCCGGCGGCCATGCGCCACGGCGGTGGCGGTGAAGCTGCGCAGCAGTTCGAGCTCATAGACGCCCTTGGGGCGGCCGGTGGGATAGAATCCCTTGCCGGGGTGGCTGCGCAGGTGCCCTTCGAGCACCAGCTCGGTCATGGCCTGGCGAATGGTGATGCGGCTGACGCCGTAGAGCTCCACCAGTTCGCGTTCCGAAGCGAGCTTGGCGCGGGGCGGAATGGTGCCGTCGTCGAGCGCCCGCAGCAGGCGTTCCTTGACCTGCTTGTAGAGCGGTAGGGGATCGTCGCGCGTCACGCCGTTGGCCATGGCTTTGGGGTAACCGAACTGATTGCGCTTTGGAAGCGGGCGCCGCGCCCGCCGATCAAACTTAGCCGCACGATTCCATCTTGCCTACCTGTTATGACTGGATATGATCAGTTGTGGGAATGAAGGGGGCGCCGGGTGAAGCTGGTCGTTGTCGGAGGGGGAGGGCTGCGGGCCCCGCTATTCGTCGACCAGGCGCTGCGCCGCGCCGCTCGGACCGGGCTCACTGAGATCTGCCTGATGGACGTCGATGCGGCGCAGCTCGAGCTGATCGGCGCGCTCGCCACCGAGCTGGCCCGGCGCGCCGGCGGCGCGGTGGAGATTTCCACCACCACCGATGCCGAAACCGCCTTTGCCGGCGCCAGCTATGTGGTGACCACGGTGCGCCCCGGCGGCATCGATGGGCGTATCGCCGACGAGCGCATTGCGCTGTCGCATGGGGTGCTGGGGCAGGAGACCACCGGGGCTGCCGGTTTCGCCATGGCGCTGCGCAGCATCCCGACCATCCTTGCCTATGCCGAAACGCTGCGTCGGGTCAGCCCCGACGCCTGGCTGTTCAATTTCACCAACCCGGCGGGGCTGGTCACCCAGGCGCTGCGCGACGCCGGCTACACGCGCAGCGTCGGCATCTGCGACAGCGCCAATGGCGCGCAGAGCGCCATCGCCAAGTGGCTGCGGCTGCCCGAGCGGGCGGTGCGGGCCGAGGTATTCGGGCTCAATCACCTGTCGTTCACCCGTCGCGCCGAAGTGGCGGGGCGCGATGTGCTGCCCGATGCGCTGGCCGACGACCATTTCCTCGCCGGCACGGTGCAGCGGGTGTTCGCGCCGCATGTGGTGCGCCGGCACGGCATGTGGCTCAACGAGTATCTCTATTACTACTACTATGCCGACGAGGCGGTGGCGGCGGGCGCGGCCGGGCCGACCCGCGGCGAGGAGATCCGCGCCCTCAACCAGAAGCTCTTGCCACGCTTGCGCCAAGCCGAGCTGCTAGCCGACCCCGCACAGGCGCTCGATATCTATTTCGCCTATGAGCGCGAGCGCAGTGCGAGCTACATGCAGCATACGCATGACGATGCCGAGCCGGTGGCGGCCAAAGCCGATACGCATGACGGCGAAGGCTATGCCGGGGTGGCGCTCGACCTGATCGAGGCGCTGCAGGGCGGCACGCCGATCCGCACCGGGCTGAACGTGCCCAATGCGGGCGCCATCGCCGGCCTGCGCGACAGCGACGTGGTCGAGGTCAGCTGTGTGGTCGACCATCACGGCATCCGGCCGCAGCCGATCGGCGCCATGCCCGATGCGCAGGCGTACCTGGTCAACTCGGTGAAGCACTACGAACGCCTGACGGTCGAGGCGGTGGCCGAGCGGAGCCGGGCCCTGGCAGTGGAAGCGCTGGTGGCGCACCCGCTGGTGCTCTCCTATTCGCGGGCCGAGCCGCTGGTCGACAAGTTTCTCGCTGCTCATGCCGGCCATGTCGGGAAGTGGTCGTGATGCGTTCCTGCGACGTGCTGCTCACCGGCGAATATTACTGCGACCTGATCTTTGCCGATCTGCCGGGCCCGCCCAGGCTCGGGGCCGAACTGGTGGCGCGCGACCTCGCGGTGCTGCCCGGCGGCACCTACAACATCGCCCTGGCGCTCACCCGGCTGGGGCTCGATACCCACTGGGCGGCAGATTTCGGTTCCGACCTGTTCAGCGGCCTGGTGCTCGAACAGGCAGCGCGCGACGGATTGAGCCCGATGCTGTTCAACAGGCTCGACACGCCGCTGCGCCGCGTCACCTCGGTGTTTTCGAGCGGTGGCGACCGGGGTTTCCTCACCTATGGGGACGGCGCCATCGTGCCGCCGCCGGCCGGCACGCTCGCGCGGGTCAGACCGACCTGGCTGCTGCAGACCTTCCGCTTCGAGCCGGAATGGCTGGCCTTCATGCGCGAGGCGAGGGCCGGCGGCGCCAAGCTGTTTGCCGATTGCCGCGGCGGCGACTTCACCCTCGAGACGCCCGGGGTGCGCGAGTTCCTGAGCCTGCTCGACGTGTTTTCGCCCAACGAGGACGAGGCGATGGCGCTTACCGGCATGCAGCATCCCAAAAAGGCCGCGGCACAGCTGTCCGAGCTGGTGCCGATCGTCGCCATCAAGCGCGGTGCCGCCGGGGCGCTGGTCGCAGACTGCGGCCGCTGGATCAAGGTTGCGGCGCCTCAGGTGCCGGTCAAGGACACCACCGGGGCCGGCGATACCTTCAACGGCGGGTTCCTCTATGGGCTCTGCTCGGGGCGGTGCACCGAGGAGGCAGCGGAGCTCGGCGTGCTCGCCGGCTCGCTGTCGGTCACCGACTACGGCGCATTGGCGGCGCCGACGCTGAGCGCGCTCAAAAAATTCGCCGGGGAGCAGGGCAGGGGAAAGATGTTTCTCGAAACAGCCTCGTAAGCTCGGCACTATCTTAGTAGTGATTGTCTATAGGATTTGTAGAGAATAAGCACAGACCACAGACAAGGGAGTCCGTCATGGCTAAGAAGTGGCTTGCCTACGCCGTCGCTGCTTTAGGGTTGGTTTCTCCTGCGCTCGCACAGTCGACGATTACTTTCGGATATTGGGGCGACCCGCCGGAACTGCCACCCTTCGAGGAAATCGTTTCGAAGTACCAGGCGGCGCATCCCGATGTGAAGATCGAGATCCAGCACGCGCCCTGGTCGGGCTATTTCACCCGGCTCGACGCCCAGCTCGCCGCCGGCGCCGGCCCGGACGTGTTCTTCATCACCAATGTGCCGAGCTATGCCGCTCGTGGTGCGCTGGCGCCGCTCGACGACCTGATCAAACAAAGCAACTTCCCGATCGATCAGTATGTGCCGAGTTCGCTCCTCACCCACAGCTACGAGGGCAAGCTCTATTCGATCCCGCGCGACAGCGCGCCGAGCGCGCTCTACTACAATTCCGACGCCTTCGACGCCGCCGGCGTCGCCTATCCGAACGCCGACTGGAAATGGGCGGATCTGCGCGATGCAGCGATCAAGCTGACCACCACCGAGGGGGGCCGCATCACCCGCTATGGCCTGGCGCTCGAGTCCAACGACTGGGCGACCTGGGTACAGCAGAACGGCGGCAAGGTGTTTGACGATCCGCTGAAGCCGACGACGTTCCTGTTGGCGGAGCCGGCGGCGGTGGAGGCCATCCAGTATATCGGCGACCTGATCAACAAGGATAAGGTCATGCCGAACTTCCTCGAGGCCGAACAGGCCGGTGGCACCGCGCAGCTGTTCAGTAGCGGGCAGGCGGCGATGGTGATCACCAACCCCTCGCGGCTCGGCACCTTTGCCGAAGTGCCGTTCAAGTGGGCGGTGGCGAACCTGCCGGCCGGGCCGACCGGCATCCATTCCAACCGTACCGGTGGCGCCGGCTTCGCCATCAACGCCAACAGCAAGAACCCTGAGGCTGCCTGGGCGTTCCTCCAGTACCTCGCCGGGCCCGAGGGCCAGTCGATCTTTGCCAGCGCCAAGGCGGCGGCGGTGCCGGCGATGACCGGCAACGAGACGGTGCGGGCCGCGTTCAAGGCGCCGTTCGGCGACGTGTTCCTCAGGGAAGCCGAGGTGGGCGAGCAGTTCCCGCAGTTCCCGCGCTTCGTCGATCTCTCCAACCTCTATATCCAGCCGGCGCTGGACCTGGTGTGGAACGGCGAAAGCACGGCGGCCGACGCGCTGGGCGCCATCAAGGACAAGGTCAACGCCGAACTCGCCAAGTAGCACATGGCAGGCCACTCTGCCGGCCGGGACGCGATTAGGCGCCCCGGCCTCTTCTCAAAAGCAAACTGGATCTGACCCATGCGCGTCTTCGATGCACACGTTCACTACGGCTTCTGGGACAAGCTGTTCTCGCGCGGCGCCGAGATCGGCTTTCTCGAGGCGCTGTCCGATACCTGCGAGGAAGCGGGGATCGAGAAGGTTGCGCTGCTCGCCAATCCCGGCCGCGGCAATGACGCGCTGGCCGGCGCGCTTGAGCGGCGGCCCGACCTGATCGTCGCGCTCGGCCGGCTCGAACTCGACAAGGATCCGGTGACGCTGGTCGAGGATTTCTACCAGCGGGGATTTCACGGCATCAAGATCTCGGGTGTGTCGCGCAACTATGACGACCCGGCCTATTACCCGTTCTACGAGGCGGCGCAGGCGCGGGGGCTGCGCATCCTGTTCCATACCGGCATCCTGGGCGGCCCGGTCGACTATCTCGAAGGCGGCAAGGAGGATGCCTGGAAGGCCATCCCGGAAGGCGCCGACGAGGAGGCGCTGGTCACCCGGCTGTCGCGCGGCATGAAGCGCGAGCGCTACGGCTATTCCAGCGCCCGCATGCAGCCGATCTATCTCGACACCATCGCCTTCTATTTCCCCGAACTGTTCATCATCGGGGCGCATCTGGGCTGGCCGGATTACCGCACCGCCAGCGCCGTGGCGCGCTGGCGGCCGCGGCTCTATTTCGACATCAGCGGCGGCGACGTGGTGCATAACCACATCGTCGAAGGCGGCTATATCGGCAAGGAAATCTCGCCGCGCAAGCTCGTCTACGGTTCGGATTCGGACCTGCGCCGGGTGAAGGGCGACATCGAGCGCTGGAAGGCGGCCTTCGACACCATGGGGCTGAGCGCCGACGACAAGGACCGGATCTTCTATCGCAACGCCGCCTATATCTACGGGATCGACAAATAGTGGCTCGAAGGCGGCCGCAGCTGACCAAGGTCGCGCGCGCCGAGGAGCGGGCCGCCTGGCTGTTCCTCGCGCCGAGCCTGGTGCTGTTCGCCATCTTCACCGCCATTCCGGTGATCTCGGCCTTCTTCATCTCGTTCACCCAGTGGAACCTCTTCAACGAGGTGACCTGGGTGGGCCTGGGCAACTACATTGCGCTGGCGCATGACGAGATCTTCGCCAAGGTGCTGGGCAATACCGGCTATTTCGTCCTCGTCTCGGTGCCGGTGCAGATCGCCCTGGCGCTGGCCTGCGCGCTGGCGCTGAACCGCGGCCTCAAGGGGCAGACCTTCTTCCGCGTGGTCTATTTCCTGCCGGTGGTCACCAGCACCATTGCCGCGGCCCTGGTCTGGGCCTGGCTGTTCAACTCCAATTTCGGGCTGATCAATGCCGGGCTGAGCCTCGTCGGGGTCACCGACCTGCCCAAATGGATGGGCTCGACCCGCTGGGCCATGCCGGCCATCATCATCGTCTCGATCTGGCAAAACCTCGGCTACGCGATGGTGCTGTTCCTCGCGGGCCTGCAGAACATCGGCAAGGATGTGCATGACGCCGCCGCGCTCGACGGCGCCACCGGCTGGGACCGGTTCTGGCACATCACGCTGCCGCTGCTCTCGCCCACCACCTTCTTCGTCCTGGTGATCTCGATCATCGGCAGCTTCCAGGTGTTCGAACTGGTGCTGGTGATGACCAAGGCGGGCCCCGCCAACGCCACCAACACGCTGGTCTACTACATCTACCAGAACGGCTTTCAGTTCTATCAGATGGGATACGCCAGCGCCGCGGCGATGGTGCTGTTCCTGATCGTGCTGGCCTTCACGCTGGTGCAGTACAAGCTGCAGCGCCGCTGGGTGCATTATGGGTAAGAGCGTCACCGACTGGGTGCTGTTCGTGGTGTTGCTGATCGGCGCGCTGCTGATGAGCGGGCCGTTCGTCTGGATGATCGCCACCTCGTTCAAGCCGGCGGCCGAGGTGTTCCAGTTCCCGCCGACCTTGTTCACCGCCGACCCGCAGGTGGACAATTACCGGCGCATCTTCACCACCATCCCGTTCGGGCGGGCCATGGCCAACAGCCTCGTGGTTTCGGTGCTGGTGACGCTGCTGCAGCTCATCACCTGCTCGATGGCTGCCTATGCCTTCGCCTGCCTGCGGTTCCGCGGCCGCGAAGCGCTGTTCCTCATCTACCTCGCGGCGCTGATGGTGCCCTCGCAGGTGACGCTGATCCCCAATTTCATCATGATCAAGACGCTGGGCTGGATCGATACCTACCAGGGGCTGATCCTGCCCTATGCGTTCTCGAGCTTCGGCACGTTCCTGTTGCGCCAGTACCTGAAGTCGATCCCGGCGGAGCTGATGGAAGCGGCGCGGATCGACGGCGCTTCGCATGCCCAGATCTACCTCACCATCGTCCTGCCGCTGGCCAAGCCTGCGCTCGGGGCGCTCGCCATCTTCACCTTCGTCGCGCAGTGGAACAATTTCCTCTGGCCGCTGATCACCACCACCAAGCCCGACATGCAGGTGGCGATCGTGGCGCTGGCGACGCTGCAGGGCCAGTACAATACCGATTGGCCGCTGCTGATGACCGGCAGCGTCATCGCCATCGTGCCGGTGCTGTTGGTGTTCGTGTTCGGCAACCGCGCGTTCATCGCGGGGCTGACCACGGGAGCGTTCGGCGGGCGGTGAGGGGAGCAGCTCCCAGAATGGGAATCTTCTTGTTCCCAAAATGGGAATGGACTATATCTCTTCGATATGCAGGTGATCGCCAAACGCACGCTGAAGCTGTTCTGGGCGATCCATCCCGACGCCGAAACGCCCTTGAGCGTATGGCATGGTATCGCGTCAAGAGCCGAGTGGGCCACGCCCGCCGATGTGAAGAAGCAGTTCGGTACGACGGTGGATTTCGTGGGTGACAATCGTGTCGTCTTCGATATCGGTGGGAACAAATATCGACTGGTCTGCCACGTGGCCTACCCATTCAGGCGCGTGCTGATCAAGTTTGTCGGGACCCATGGGGACTACGACAAGATCGACGTGGAGAAGGTGTGACAATGGATGTTCGTCCCATCAAGACCGAGGCTGACTATGATTGGGCGCTGGCCGAGATCGTCAGGTATTTCGAGACGCAGCCCGCGCCCGGCACCCCTGAGGCCGATCGCTTCGACGTGCTTGCTGCCCTGATCGAAGGCTACGAGAGCCAGCACTGGGTCATCGCCACCCCCGATCCGGTGGAGGCGATCAAGTCGTACATGGTCACTTTCGGCAAGACGCAGGGGGATTTTGCCGCGCTGATCGGCTCGAGGTCGCGCGCCAGCGAAGTGTTGAACAAGCACCGCCGGCTGACGCTCGACATGGTTCATCTGCTCAACCAACGCTGGCGCCTGCCCGCCGACATGCTGGTGGCGCCGTACCACCTCGCGCAGGTAAAACCCAAGGCAGCACCAAAGCGCGGGAAACGTGCGGCTTAGGCCGGGCGGATCAGGGCTTCGCTGCCGATCGGGGTGAAGCCGAGGCTGAGGAAGGCGCGCAGCGAGCGGGCATTGCCTGGGGAGACCGCGGCGAACAGCAACTCGCCTTCGGGCACGAGGCCGATGGCTTCCTTGATCAGCGAGGTGCCGAAGCCGCGATTGTGGGTGTCGGCCTCGACACTCAGCTCGCGTCGCCCGCCGAGGCCGGCGCCGATGGTGACGAGGCCGCGCTCATCGCCATAGACGCGTACGTCGGAGCGATATTGCCGCGCATATTGCACGCGCGGGTGATCGTCGGCGTCGGTACGGAGCGGCAGCTTCGAAATGCCGGTGCCGCGCGTATAGAGCATCACGTCGATGACCCCGACAAAGCCCCGGGGCCCGGCGAGCCAGCGCAGGAAATCCGGCGCCATCGAGCCGCCATAACCATCCGGGCCCTGGCCCAGCACCTCGTCGGCGGAGCGCGCCGTGGCGACCACCGCATGGGCGGTAAAAGCCACCGAACATTCCCAGCCGCCGGCGAGCGGCGGCAGCACGGTGACGGCGCCATCGACTTCAGGGAAGCGGCCCTCGGCGGCGCCGGTCAGCAGATCGAGCAAGGGGTGGTGCATGGGGCTCGTAAGACCTGTTCTATCGGGGTCGGAAGTCTGCGATACAGGCGCTCGCCATGAAAGTCACTCCGCCCATTTCCGCCCCGAACGACATTGCCGATTTCATCGCCCTGCGCCGCCGGCTGCACGCCGCGCCGGAGCTCAGCCGCGCGGAACTCGCCACCAGTGCGCTGGTCGCCGAACTGCTCACCGGCTGGGGTTATGAGGTGGCAACCGGCATTGGCGGCGCCGGCGTGGTGGCGACGCTCAGGGCCGGGGCAGGGGAGCGCACGATCGGGCTCCGCGCCGATATGGACGCACTGCCGATTACCGAAGCCACCGGCCTCGACTATGCCAGCACCAAGCCGGGTGTGATGCATGCCTGCGGGCATGACGGACACACCACCATCCTCCTCGCCGCAGCCAGGGAGCTGGCGGAGAAACGCAATTTCTCCGGCACGGTGCGGCTGATCTTCCAGCCCGCCGAGGAAGTCGGCGGCGCGGTACAGATGATCGAGGACGGAGTGTTCGAGCGGTTCCCGGTCGACGCGCTGTTCGGCATGCATAACTGGCCGGGGGTGCCGGAGGGCGAGTTCCGCTTCATCGACGGGCCGGCTATGGCGGCGGTCGACTGGATCGTCATCACCATCAGAGGCAAGGGCGGTCACGGCGCCATGCCGCACGAGGCGGTCGATCCCATCGTTGCGGCCTCGTCGCTGGTGCTGGCGCTGCAATCGATCGTCTCGCGCAATATCGACCCACTGGAAACGGCGGTGGTCACCATCGGGATGCTGCACGGCGGCTCGATGCCCAACGTCATCCCCGACAGCGTCGAGCTGCAACTCAACACCCGCGCCTTTAGCGAGGCGGTGCGCGATCGGATCCGCGAGCGGATCAAGCTGCTGGCCGAAGCGCAGGCGGCGAGTTTTGGGGCCGTCGCCGAAGTGGTGCACCCGCCGGGCTTTCCGGCGCTCTTCAACCATCACGACGAGACCGCGTTCGCCCGGCAGGTGGCGGTAAGGCATTTCGGCGAGGCCAAGGTCGGATCGCTGAAGCCGCTGCTGGTGAGCGAGGACTTTGCCTTCATGCTGCAAAAGCAGAAGGGGAGCTACCTGTTCGTCGGCAATGGGGCGAGCGCGGATCTGCACAGCCCGAACTATGATTTCAACGACGCGGTGATCGCGCCGGCGGCGAAATATTGGGTGGCGCTGGTGGAGGATTATCTGGCCGCGAACGGGTAGTGCGCGATCGTCTACCCACAACGCTCACCCAATACTCGGTGTCATCCCTGCGAAAGAAGGGACCCAACTCACCGCCCGCACAAGCCGATGGATGGGTCCCTGATGACAGCCGGTGGGTTGTGCGGGCACGGGGCTTGGCCCGTGCAACCGCACTAAACCGTCGCTTCCAGCCGCCCCGCTGCGATAATCCGCTCGAGGAACTTCTGCGTCCTCGGGTTTTCCGGCTTCGAGAACAGCCGGTGCGGTTCGCCCTGTTCGACGATGCGCCCGTTGTCGAGGAAGCAGACGCGATCGGCGACGTCGCGGGCGAAGCCCATTTCGTGGGTGACGATCACCATGGTCATGCCGCTGGTTTTCAGATCGCGGATGATCTTCAGCACCTCGCCGATCAGCTCGGGGTCGAGCGCCGCCGTCACCTCGTCGAGCAGCAGCACGTCGGGTTCGGTGGCGAGCGAGCGGACGATGGCGACGCGCTGCTGCTGGCCGCCCGAGAGCTGCTCGGGATAGGCCTTGGCATATTGCCCCAGCCCGAACAGTTCGAGCAGTTTCAGCCCGGCTGCCTCGGCCTCGCGACGGTCGCGCCCGTGCACGCGGATCGGCGCCAGCGTGATGTTCTCGAGCACGCTCATGTGCGGGAACAGGTTATAGGCCTGAAAGACGATGCCGACCCGCTTGTAGAGCCCGGTGCGACCAAAGCTCTCGTCGTAGATATCGACCCCGTCGAGCCTGACCGTGCCTTCGTCGAACTCGGTGAGCCCGTTGATGCAGCGGAGCAGGGTTGATTTGCCGGAGCCGGAAGCGCCGATAAGGCACACCACCTCGTGCGCGGCGATCGACAGATCCACTGCGTCCAGCACCTGGCGCTCGCCATAGAATTTGGTGAGCTGTTCGATCTCGATGCGGTTGCTCATCAGCGGGCACCCTGGAGGCGGCGCGCTCGGTCGCGACGCTGCAGATGATCGGTCAGGCGCGCCAGGGGAATGGTGGCGAGCAGGAACAGGATCGCGGCGACGACGAGCGAGGAATAGTTGAAGGTGCGGGCGGTGTAGATCTGCGCTTCGCGCACTGCATCGCGGACGCCCAGCACCGAGAGCAGCGCCACATCCTTCTGCAGCGCGACCACCAGATTCAGCATGGCCGGCACGACGTTGCGCAGCGCCTGCGGCAGGATGGCATAGCGCAGGGTCTGCCACTGGGTGAGGCCGAGCGCCTTGGCCGCCATGCCCTGGCCTTCATGCACCGCCTCGATGCCGGAGCGATAGACTTCGGTGGCATAGGCCGAATAGCTGAGGATCAGCGCCACGCCACCCCAGAACAGCCCTTCCTTGGGGAGCCCGGGCAGGTTGAGCGCCGGAATGCCGAAGCCGAACAGCAGCACCAGCAGCAGCGCCGGCAGGCCGCGGAACAGATCGACATAGACGATGGCGAAGACGCGGAGCGGCGCGAACCAGGGGCCGCTCATGGCGCGGAAGATCGCCAGCACCAGCGCCCAGATGCCGATGCAGACAAGACTGATCAGCCAGATCTGCAGCGAAACTAGGAAGCCGCCGGCAACGCCGGGCGCTGCCTCGAGCATCGCCTCGAACGAAAAGAACTGGTTCTGGATGCGCGGCCACTGCTCGGCCGAGCCGACGAAATAGGCGATGGCGCCGAACACCACCACGACGCTGACCAAACTAATAAGGACCGGCGTGAGCCGGTCCTTGAGAGCAATCTGCCGGCGTCCCTTGCCGGGTCGTCGTGTCATTGCGTGATCTCGGGAATGCTCGGATCGGCGATCAGGTACTTCTTGGCCAGCTCGTCGATCACGCCCTTTTCCTTGAGCTTGGCGAGGCCTTCGTTGATCCACGGCACGATCGGGTTCTCGTAGGCGAAGAGCAGTCCGAGGCCCTCGTCCTTGGGATCCTTGGGCAGGATCGCGGTGATCTTGGCCTCCGGTACCTGGCAGCACGTGGCATAGAGCGCCGTCGGCAGCGCCGCGACGGTGGCGTCGATCTGGCCGCCCTGCAGCGCCTGGAACACGCCGGCCTGGTCATCATAGACGGCGGCATTGTCGATGCCGAGCACGTGGGTGACGTAGTCGAAATCGGTGGTGCCCACGGCTACGCCCCAGCGAGCGGCCTTCAGATCGGCAAAGCTCTTGGCGGCAGCCACGGTCGAGTTCGGCAGGGCGATCACCGCCTTGTCGGACTGGTAGTAGACGTCGGAGAAGGTCGCCACCTTGGCGCGCTCCGGCGTCACCGAGATCTGCTGGATCGAGAAATCATAAGGCTTGGGGCCCGGCGCGATGGCGCCGTCGAAGGTCACGTCGACCCACACCACGTCTTCCTTCTTGAAGCCGAGCTCGGCGGCGAGCGCATAGACCAAAGCCGCCTCGAAGCCTTCCCCGGCTTCCGGGTTGTTGTCGAGCACCCATGGCGGATAGCTCGGCTCGGAGGTCGAGACGGTGAGCTTGCCCGGCGTGAACAGCCTGGGGTCGTTGGGCGTCTTTTCCTGCGCCAGCACCGGCGTGACGACCATCGCCATCACGGCCAGCAGCGCAACAGTCAGAATATTGTGCTTGTGAGCCATCTTCACTCTCGTGTTTTCGCCCGGCGGTCGACGAAAATGCCCCCGTCCCCCGAGCCCCGCCGGCGAATTTACCGACAATCCGTCGCGGCGCCAGCCATAGAATTGCAGAGAATCGCGGCGGGGGGAATGTTCGTTGCATCTGCAATGACTTGCGGGGAACGGCGGGCTCCCTTCTCCCTCAAGGGGGAGGGGAGCTCAAGGCCGGTGTTTACGAGGCGCTCAGCGCCTCCGTCGGGGCCAGGCGGGCGGCGCGGATCGCCGGATAAAGCCCGGCAACCGCGCCGATCAGCAGCGTTGCCGCCATGCCGCCGAGCGGCACCCACGCCGGGATATCGACCGGCCAACCCTGCAGCCGGGCGTAGCCCGCGGTCACCAGCGCGCCGATGATGACGCCGCTGCCGCCCCCGAGCAGCGCCAGCAGCAGTGCTTCGCCCAGGAACTGCAGGCGGATATGGCCGCGCGTCGCCCCCTGCGAGCGGCGGAGGCCGATCTCGGCGCGGCGCTCCAGCACGGAGATCACCATGGTGTTGGCGACGCCGATGCCGCCCACCAGCAGCGCCACCGCCCCGAGCCCGAGCAACAGCCCGGTGAAGGCGAGGTCGGCGGCGGCTTCGGCGGCCAGCGCATCGGAGGGGCGCGACACGTCGACCTCGTTGGGCGCCTCGGGGTTGGCGGTGGCGGCAAGCAGGCCCCTCACGGTATCCACCGCCGCTGGCTCGGCGCGGACATAGAGCGTTGTGATGTCGCCGTCGAAATCGAGATAGCGCTCGCCGGCCGGCCAGCCGATCAGGGCGCTGAGATCGAGCATGGGCACCAGCGACACCGGCGCGAGGATGCCGACCACGGTGAACCAGCGGCCGCCGACCCAGACCGGCTGGCCGATCAGCCCGCGGCCGATGCCGAGCCGGGTGGCGGCGCGGGCGCCGAGCACCACCGCCGGGTAGCGCGCCGTGGCGTCGTTCAGCCAGGTGCCGGCAGCGACGGTGGCGCCGAGGGTTTCGAGCAGGTCGAGCCGCGCCGCATAGACGGCGAGGCCGCCCGACTGGCTCGCGGGGATGCGGTTGCTGCGATAGATCCTCGCATCGGCCAGCGCGCCGATGGCGCTGACCTCCCTCACCTCAGGAATGCGGCCGAGCATCGAAACCGATTCGGGCGGCAGGGTCGCGGCTTCGCCGAACAGCGAGGTGCCGGGGCTGGCGCTGAGCAGGTTCGTGCCCAGTTGCTGCAGCAACTGGTTGAGCTGGGCGCGGCTCGATGTGGAAATGCCGACCACCGCGATCATCGCGGCGATGCCGATGGCGATGCCCAGCGCCGAGAGCACGACACGCAGCGGCCGAGCCCTGAGCCCGTAGGCGGCGAGGCGGAGGATATCGACGGGAAGCAGCCGGGCCGGCGGCAAGGGGCTCATCGCGCACCTCGCCGCTTGTCCTCGACCAGTTGGCCGTCGCGCATCGTGGCCTGCCGGTCGAAACGGGCGGCGAGCTCGCGATCGTGGGTAATCACCACCACGGCGGTGCCGGCCCGCTGGAGCCCGAGCAGCAACTCAACTACGCCTTCGCCCGAGGCGCTGTCGAGCGCGCCGGTCGGCTCGTCGGCCAGCAGCAGCAGCGGGCGGCGCGCCAGGGCGCGGGCGATGGCGGTGCGCTGCTTTTCGCCGCCCGACAGCTGGTGCGGGTGGTGGTCGAGCCGATGCGCCAGCCCGACCTCGGCGAGCGCCGCCGCCGCCCGCTCGCGTCGTTCGCCGAGTGGGGTGCCGGTATAGAGCAGGCCATCGGCGACATTGTCGAGCGCCGAGACGCCCGGCGACAGGTGGAAGTGCTGGAACACGAAGCCGATGCGGCGGGCCCGCAGCGCCGACAGGTCATCGTCGCCCAGCTCGGCAACCGCCAGCCCGTCGATGGCCACCGTGCCGCTGCTGGCGCGATCGAGCGTGCCGATGATGTTGAGCATGGTGGATTTGCCCGAGCCGGAGGGCCCGACAATGGCGACGAGCTCGCTACGCGCGATCTCCAGGCTGACATCGCGCAGCGCCAGGACGCCGCCGGCGAAGGCGCGCGAGACGTTGTCGAGCGAGACGATCGGCGGGCTCATCCGGGCACGCTGACCCGCGCGCCCGCGGCGATGGCTTCACCGCTGACCTCGACCCGGCCGGCGGCGAACAGCCCGGTCTCGACCGGGACCAGCCGCGTTCCGCCATCCTCGACCAGCTCGACGGCAAAGCCGCCGGTGGGGCGCGCCAGCAGCGCCGCGATCGGCACCGACAGCACATCGTCGCGGCGCTCGCTGACGAAATCGACATCCACCGAGGCGACCTCGAGCCCGGCCAGCGCCGCCTGGTCGGCGATGGCGATGGTGACCTCGATATTGCCGTCCTTCACCACCGAGCCGACCTCGGAGATTTTGCCGGCCACCTGGCGATCGTCGGGCAGCGTGATGGTGACCGCCCGCCCCACGGCGGCCAGCGCCTGGTCGGCGACGGCGAGCGGCACCGTCACCAGCTTGGTGGTCGAGGAATAGTCGAGGATCGAGCTGCGCTCGGCCGAGGCGGCGAGCAGGGTTTCGCCGATCGCCGCGTCGTGCGCCGCGACATGCACCGGCCCCTCGGCGATCACCACCTGGCTCGCCCCGACAATGCCGGTGACAGGGAGGCCGGAGGCGCGCTGCCAAGCGCGGACCTCAGCGGCCAGCGGGCCGGCATAGCCCAGCGCGGCGAGGTTGGCGGCGAGCTGCGCGATATCGGTGGTGTCGCCGGCGCGGGCACGCAGCGCATCGCGGGCCTCACGCAGGCTGTCGCGCTTCACCGTGGCGTCGGCGATGGCGACGCGGGCGGCCACCGCATCGAGTCCGGCGGCCGCCAGATCCTTGTCGAGGCTGCGGATGGCGGCGGCGAAGCCGGCACGGGCGGTGGCGAGTTCGGCTTCGGCAGCGGCGATCTCGGCGGCGGGGGTCAGCTGGGCGGCCGAGAGCTCGCTGACGCGCTCGAGCCTGGCGGCCGCGACGCTGACTGCGCCGGCCAGTTGCACGAACTCGGGCAGGGCGGGTTTCTCGGCCGTGGCGTCGGCCCGCCGGGCGCTCAGGTCGGCGCGACGCGCCTCGGCGTCGGCGAGCCGCTGTTGTTCGAGTTGCAGCGTCAGCTCGGCGGCCGCCGCCGCGGCCTCGCTCTGTTCGAGCTCGACCCAGACCGGGCTGTCGGTCTCGAAGCGTAGCGTGCGGTGCTGCGGCACCGTGCCGTAGAACAGGATCACCGGCTGGCCGTCGAGCCCGTAGAGCGCTTCGCCACGCGAGACGATCGCGCCGAGCGGGGCCAGCGCCGTCACCATGGCGGAGGCGCCGGCGAGGGTCGGCCGCAACGCCGCGAGCTCGCTGTAGCCGAGCGTGCCGGTGACGGTCTTGCTGTCGACCAGCGCGCCCCGGGTGATCTCGGCCGTCGCGACGGGCGCCAGGGTCGGCGCAGCCGCTGGAGGCGCCGGCTGCAGCCCGACGAGGCCCGCAAGCGCGACGGCCCCGGCGACCACCGCGATGGCGCCGCCGGAAAGGATGGTGCGCAGATTGATCATCCGCCGATCATGATCCGGGCGCCGCGGCTCAGGTCGCGGCAGGCGCCCATTGCCGCCTTGAGCTTGGGATCGTCCGGGCCGGCGCCGATCCTCGTCACATCGAAGCGGCCGTCGGCGCCGGGGTCGGGGAAATTGGGCAGGCCATTGTCCCGCACGCATTGGGCGAGCTTCAGCAGCCCATCGAGCTGCTCGGGGGTGACGCCGTCGTCGCGCAGCCCGGCCGGCGCAAGCGCCCGGCAGGCCGTGGCAGCCTTCTCGAAGCGGGCAGCACCGCCGGGGGTGATGAGGAAGCGCATACCCTCGCCGGGCGTCGGATCGGGGAACTCGGCATAGCCGTTGTCCCGCATGCACTTGGCATAGGCGAGGGCGGCATCGTCATCATCGGTCGGCTGCTGGGCCAGCGCCGTAGCAGGCGCCGCAAGCAGCAGGCCGGCGAGGGCCAAGGGAAGTAAAGCTCGAGTGAGCATCGTCGCGTCTCCGTCGTTGGGGTGAGACGGACGTACGAGATTGGGTATTAGATGGGTGTTAGGTGGTTAGGGCTCGCCACAGACGCGATGCCCACCTCCCCATCAAGGGGAAGGTGGGTGCCGAGTTTGCGGCTCGATGTTGCCCAGATGCGAGCCCGCCGCCGGAAACCGTACCTGCACCACCAGCCCCCCGTCCTCACGCGGCGTTGCCTCCGCCGCGCCGCCATGGGTCTGGGCGACCGAGCGGACGATGGAGAGGCCGAGGCCAGCGCCGCGGGTGATCGGGGCGCGGCCAGTGCCGGCGAGGCGCTCGGTGGAGGCGAGCCGGCGGAACGGTTCGAACAGCCCGGGAACCTCATAGCCCGGCACCACCGGGCCGGTGTTTTCGACCGTGAGTTCCACGGCTTTGCCGCTCACGGCGGTGCTCACCCGGACCCAGCCGTTCTCACCGAGATTGTACTGGATGGCATTTTCGAGAAGGTTCTGGATCAGCCGCTCGATGAGGAAGGCGTCGCCTTCCACCATGCCCGGCTGCAAGGCGGTTTCGAGCCGCACGCCGGCCTTGTCGGCGATGGGGCGGAGTTCGGTGACGAGATGGCCGGCAATGTCGCTGAGCCCGACCGGATGGAAATCGCCGCGCTGCTCGCTGCTGGCGAGGGTCAGCAACCCATCGGTCAGCTTCTCGTGGCGCTGGTTGACGGCGAGCAGCGTGGTGCCGAGCTGGCGCAGCTTGTCGTCCGCGCCGGCCTCGAGCAGCGCTACCTCGATCAGCGTGCGGGTGATGGTGAGCGGGGTGCGCAGCTCATGGCTGGCATTGGCGACGAAACGGCGCTGGCTGTCGAAGGAGCGGTCGAGCCGCTCCAGCATCTGATCGAGCGTATCGGCGAGATCCCGGATCTCGTCCTTGGGGCCATCGAGCGCGATCCGTTCATGCAGGCTCCGGTCGGCCACCCGTCGTGCCGTGGCGGTGATGTCGCGCAGCGGGCGCAGCGCCTGGCCCGCCACCAGCCAGCCGATGAGGCCGGCGAGCACGGTGAGAAAGCCGACCAGCGCCAGGGACACCATCAGCATGGTGTCGAGCGTGTTCAGCCGGGCCTGCCGGACCAGCACGCTGATGCGCCCCGCCTCGTCCATCAGCTCGCGCGGCGGCAGCACGCCCGGCGCCCCCATCTGGCCCTCGGCCCCCGGAGCGGCGTCGTTGACCAGCCGGATGCTGAACTGCCGGTCGAGCACCACGCCGAGATAAAGGTAGATGGCGACGATCAGCGCCACCCCGGCGACGAAGAAGGCGCCGGCATAGAGCAGGCTCAGCCGGGTGCGGATGGTCCAGGGAAAGCCGAGGAATTTGAGGAGCCGCGTCATTTGAGCCGGTACCCCACGCCCGGCACCGTTTCGATCAGCTGCGGCTCGCCGAGTTTCTTCCGCACGTTCATCACGGTGAAACGCACGACCCCCGAGAACGGGTCGATCTGTTCGTCCCAGGCCTTCTCGAGCAACTGCTCCGCCGAGACGACGCCGCCATCGGCACGCAGCAGCTCCTTGAGCACGGCGAACTCCTTTTTCGACAGCTCCACCGGCCGCCCGTCACGGGCGACGCTGCGGCGATGCGGATCGAGGCGCAGGCCGGAGCGCTCGAGCACCGGCGGGATGGCCGGCCGGGCGCGGCGGCCAAGCGCCTGCACGCGGGCCACCAGCTCGGCAAAGGCGAAGGGCTTGGTGAGGTAATCGTCGGCGCCGAGCCCGAGCCCGGCCACCCGCTGCGCCACGGCGGTGGCGGCGGTGAGCATCAGGATGCGGGTAGGGGAATGGCTTTCGACCAGCGTGGCGCAGACCTCGTCGCCTGACACCAGCGGGATATCGCGATCGAGCACCAGCACGTCGTACTCGTTGACCAGCGCCCGATCGAGCCCGGCGGCCCCGTCATAGGCGACATCCACCGCCATGGCATGGAGGCGCAGGCCTTCGGCGATCGAATCCGCCAGCTGCCGCTCATCTTCAACCACCAATACGCGCAAACCAAATCCCTCCGGCGCCCGTCACTAGCCTACGCCGTGTTAGGGCGGCGTTAGAGCGTTTTTGCGGAGCGGCGGGGACCCTCTTGCGGTGGGCCGGGGGAAGCGCCGGCGGCGTCCAGATGCAAATGCCGGCTTGGCAAATCCTGCGGCCACGGCCAGTATTGCGGCGCGGGGGAGAGTGAGGACGAGGGGCAGGCGCATGCTCCGCTGGCGAGAGCTCGAGCTCATCGTCGATGCGGTCGAACGGATCCTGGAACTGCATCCCCGGCCCGCGAACGAGTGGGGCGAGCTGATTGCACGTGCGGTGGTGCTGGCCGAGGACCCCCGCTATCGCAGACATGCCGGAATCGATGCCCGCGAAGGCTTGCGCAACGCCTGGCGGCGGGTGCGGCGTCGCGATACCCGGGTTCGTCCGAGCATCGAGCAGCGGCTGGTCCGCATGGTGCGCTGGCCGCGCGAGGGCGTCTTGTCGAGCGAGGCGAGCGAAGTGCTGCTGGCGCTGGGGCTGGCGCGGCAGGTCTCCAAGCCCGATTGCCTTTGGGCCTATCTGAGCATCGCCGATTTCGGCTGGAACGCCGCCGGCATCCAGCGCGCCGCCGCCCGCCTCGATATCGACCTCGAACAGCTCGGCTTTGGCGATGCGGCCATGCTCGCCGCCATGCTGCGTTTTCCGATGCCGCGATATCCCGATGCCCGCTATGGCTACCGGCTGAAGGCGCGCACGCTGCAGATCGTCGCCATGCTGGAGAAGCCGCCCCGCTGAGCCGCGTGCCGCCGATTGCCGTGCCGGCCACGCCATGTCAGGTTCGGCCGCATGCAAAGGGTCCGCGCGGCGATCAGTCTGGGGCCGAACTGCCGGGGCAAGCATCACTTGCTGCGTGTCTTCGGGGATGCCTCGCCGAGCGGGGTGTTCGATTGGCAGGTGACGCCGCCCGAGGCGCTCCAGTGCTACCTGCGCCAGGATTTCGCTGGCCTGTTCGAGCGTGAGGACCTGGTGGTGAAGGAGGGGGTGGTGTGGAACGCGCGCTACCGCACCTCGCATCAACACGAGTTTCCGCGGGGGCTCACGGCGGCGGAGCTCGACGCGCATTACCCGGCGGCGCGGGCCCGGCACGAGCATCTCTGCCGCAGGACCCGGTCGCGCCTCAGAGGCCGCGGCCCGCTGCTGCTGGTGTTCAGCCGGCCGGTGCCGGGCGAGGTCGTCGCCGGAGTGCGCGCGGCGGTCTCACGCTACAATCCGCGCCTCACCTTCCACCTCGTGGCCGAACCGCCGGAAGGCGCGGTGGGCGATTGGACCGGCAGCGCCGAGGTGTGGGACGCGCTGCTCGCGCCCTTCCGCATCGGCCCGCTCGATCGCCTGAGAGCAGGGGCGGCAGGCGCCTGGCGCCGGCGCTTCGGCCGGCGCGCCGCAACCCGCGGGCCGATCGCGCCCGCTTAGCCGCGATGGGTGGCCGGTTCGAGCGGCGCGCAGCAAAAGGCCCCGGCGCCTGTGGCGGCCGGGGCCCGAGATCGAGGCTTCGCGTTCTTGGGGGCGCTTCACCTTGCCCCATCAATGTGCGTAGAAGCGGTTGGTTCCATCTGGGATGCGCGCTGGCCGGCCGGGCTTCGGGGGGAGGCAGCGGATAGCAAGAAGCCCCGACCTCGGGGAGGGCGGGGCTCCGGTGCGCCGATCAGCCGGCTGTCCGTTCAGGAGCGGCCTGAAACACTCAGCTGCGGTCGTCGACGAAGACGGTGAACGAGCCGTCCGCTTCCGTGGTCACGGCGACGATCTTGTCGATCGGGCAGCTGCTGGTTTCGAGCTTGGTCTTGAGGTCGGCGTTGCCCTCGATCGAGGTCTTGAGGCTCGCCACCTGGGCGGCGTTCTTGCTCAGGGCGTTATCCAGCGCCTTGAGGTCAGCCGAGGCGTCCCCCTTCAATGTCGACACCTTCACGCAGCTCACCTTCGAGGTTGGGGTGTAGGTGCCCAGGTCGGCCATCTTCCCCGCATTGAGGCTCGAGATGAGCGAGCCGTAGTTCACGCTCCCGCTCGCCATGGCGTCCGTCGAGGTGCTGGTGCTGGTCGTTGCCTTGGCATCCTGCGCCACGGCGGCAAACGGGCTGCTCGCCAGGGCGACGGCGATCATCAGAGTGGCAATCTTGTTCACGGTGTTCTTCTCCTCTTGTTGCCCTCGGCATCGACAACTTGTGAGGTAAGATCCGGTTCCGAACTTAAGCGGCGGGTGCTCAGCGCATCTCCGCCAGGCGCTCCAGCCGATCGACGCGCGCCGAAACCGCGGACAGTTCGGCGCCCTGCCGGACCTGTTCGACCAGCGTGGCGGTGGCGGTTTCGAGCGTCTTCTCGACGGCGCGCAGCCGCCCGTCGAAGGTGGCCCAGCCGATCGCCATGGTAACCAGCAGGCCGCCGAAGGTGATGATGTGGCCGAGATTGATGGTGAGGTCGAAGCGGGGGCCGGCCATCAGCGCCGCCCCAGCTTTTCGGCGAGGAGGTCGGCGAGGGTGCGGCTGCGCTTGAGGATGGCGGTGCGGGCGATCTCCTCGACGGCCACCTTCTGCGGAATCTGCTGCAAGGGGACCTGCTGGCCGTCGATCGTCACCTGGTTGCGCCGGGTGCTGATGAACGACCAGATGTAGCCGCCGATGGTGACGATGGTGCCGAGCGTCACGGTGGCCCAGTTGCCCTCAAGGATGGCGAGAAGCGTCTGCTGCACCTCGGGCGGCTGGTTCAGGAACCACGACAGCGCGCCGGAGACGAGCGGCCCGAGTTCGAGGATGCGGCGCAGCCACCAATGGAGGACGACGGATGAGAACAGTGCAGTCATTTCGATTTCCTCAGAACGGGAGCGGGATGCTGAGAGCGGCCCAGCCGAACGCCGCCGCGACGACCAGCGCGAGGAGCAGCCAGCCGGCGATGCCGCCGTTGCGCGGCTCAGGTGCAGGGACGGTCGGGGCCACAGGGGCGGGAGGCTCGGGGCGGGTCGTTGCGTCCAGCGCTTTAGCCAGCACCGCTTCGGCATCGGCGGCCCTCGCCAGCGAGGCGTTAATGCCGTCGCCGGCGTAGTAGCTTTCGCCGCGCTTTACGGCGCGATGCGCGCCCTGCTGGTCGGCGAGCACCGGAAAGCTCGCCCATTCGCGCGCCAGGCGGTTGCCGAAGTCGCGCAGCTGCAAGGTCCCGGCGACGAACCGGCTCCAGCCGCGCCGCTCGAGCAGCGCCAGGCCGAAGCGATCCTGCAGCTCGGGCGAAAAGGTCGCGCTCAGCGGCACGCCAAGCTCGGCGATGAGGCTCAGCAAGGTCGGGCGGATGATCTGGTAGCGGCCGGCAGCGCCGCTCGGTGCCCTGAGGCTCTTCACCCAGCGCTTCTGCTCGGCCAGCAACTCCTCGAGCGTCATCTCGGTGATCGGCCTGGGCAAGCAGCCGGGCTTTTCGTTGCGATAGCCGATAATGGTTTCATAGGCCGCCTGGCCCTGGCGGTTGGTTTCGAGCCTGGCGATGAAGTCAAGCAGTATCGCCGCGCCCGCGGGCACGTTGGAAGGCATGGGAGATCTCCGGGGATGTGAGAAAGAAGCGCGAAGCGCGTCAGCTCGAGCGCGGACAGAAGCCCGCCTGGCCGATCCGTGTTTCAGACAATCTGGTGGAACCGCCGCACGGCGAGGAGCATGGGTTCAGAGCAAAAAGCGGTCAGTCCACAAGCCGTCCGACCTGCCGCGAGTGGATAGGGGCGCCTAGGTCCCCCGGAACCGACGGATGAGCGGGCTGAACGTCGTATAGAGCCGCAGTCGCCTCGCCTCGCGCCTGATACCTCTCGGGCTCGCCGAGCCGATGATCCGTTCGGCCTCGCCCCGGCCGAGTGCAGGGTGGCTCGCGAAGGCGAAGTTCGCCGCGAAGGCGGCGACCCCTTCGGCGTAGCGGAAGCGCGGCCTCGTGGTGTCGATGAGCACCTGCATATGGTCGCCGGGCGAGGTGTTCTGCCCGTGGATGCAGTAGCAGTAGGACAGCGGATCATCGAGCAACGCGATCGACGACCTCGGCACCATGGCGTCCACCATTCTGGTGTCTTCTTCGCGCGACAGGGCGGGGTAGGACGCGAGCGCTGCCTTGCGGGCGATCATCGAACCTTCCCACATCCGCGAGCGGGAGAGGACGAGAACCTGCTGCGCCGGGCACCACATGAACCACTGGCGCAGGAACAGCGCGTCTGCTCCCACCTGCAACAGCGCGCCCACGCCATGCGCGATGCGGTCTGCGCTGTAGAGATCGTCGTCGTCCCATTGGCAGACGAGATCGCCCTGCGCCTCGGCCACGCTCAGGTTCCGCAATTCTCCGAGGCTGAGCGCACCGCTGGCCCGCACCAGTCGAACATTGTGGCCGGCTTGTCCCACCAGCGCGTCGAGTGCTTCGCTCACCGCGTCGCAGACGATCACCAGTTCGCGCGGCGCGTAGGTCTGGCGATTGAACTGCTCGATCGCCAGATGCACCCGGCCGAGATCGCCGCGGGTGACCATCAGACAGGAGACGAGCGGACCGGTCACCGCGCTCGCCGCCGGTGCGATGGTGGTGTGTGGCGTCCGGGTGTTGTCGGTCGCCGACCGGAACGTCCGGTCGTAGAGATAGATCTGACGCACGGTGGCCTCGGCTGGATTGCCCCCCGCCGATGGTGCACCTGTGGTGCCCAACCATTGACCTCCCGTCAAGCCATCGCGCGGGACGGGGCCCCCGTCACGTTGTCAACCTGCCTCCGCGGCAAGCTCGGGGCCGGCGAGCAGGGCCAGGGGCGAGCCAGGCTCCGGCTGCTGGCTCGGGAACGTCCGATCCTTCAGCACCGAGGTATAGAGGTGAATGGACTTCGTGTGCGGCGTCGTCAGTTGCGCCAGGGTAAGGTCAGCGCGGCATAGCCGTTCGGCGTGGTCCCAGTGGATTGGATAGAACACGTCGGAAGGTGCGGCGAGATGATAGATGCCGTGCTGCCTGGCATAATATGTGAACGCCGCAGGACCGGCTGTTCCCCATGTCATCTGTTCGAGCCCACGGGGGCGGCCGATCATCCGCAGCAGCCGCAAGGTGTTGCGGCGGCGCCTCGTTTCCCATGGCGGGATAAAACCGGGCGTTATGGCGCAAAGTGCCGACAGAACCGGTGATGCTGCGGGAAGTTTGAGAACCGCAGTGTTCAGGCCGAGCGAGGTTTCCCGTCCGAAAATATAGTCGTCGTCCTCGATACCGCTCACGCAGAAGCAATCGGCATCAACCCATAGTCCCGCCGAGGCGGCCAGCAATCGATATCGGAACAGGTCCGAGATAAGCTCGAAATGTTTACCTTTCGCGTAGCTCTGCACCGCGGCAAAGGGGAGAATTTCCGAGGCTGGAAGAACTTCGATGCCCGGGGGCACATCGCCCGGCACGTCATACGCGAACAGACGCACCACATGTCCCTGCGTCGCAAACGACCGGAGGCAGGCCGCATGGATGGGGCCCAATCGAGGGCCAGTCCAGAACGTATTGACGACTGCGAGCCCCATAATCTCTCTTCCAGCGCTGCCACGGGGGCCTGACATCTAGAGCAGGAGTGCACGCGACTTGGCGGCCAGCAATGTCAGCGCTACCTAGCATTTCCTGGGTGGCTCAGGCTAGAGTTCAGCGATCCCGCTCAACTGGGCGGAGAGGCCTCGGTCCACGGGTTGTGAACCTGTCAGCGCAGCCGCAGGAAGCGCTTGATCAGGTTGTAGATGGGGCGGAACAGAATCATCAGCGACACGCAGAACGCTGCGATGGCCCACGCCCATGGGGGAAGCGCCGCCTGAAGGCAGTCGAGCAGCGTGCCATCGGTGCCGCCGAAGTCGTGGACCGAGCAGCAGGCGCTGATCTTCGGGAATAGCCATTCGAGCGGCCAGAAGCCGGTGCAGCCGTCTGAGGTCATGGAAATCTCCGAGGAGGCGGGTAGGCCGTTGCGCCGACCCAAGGCGACCCACTAGACTCGGAGAACGCATCGGGCGCTATGAATGAAACCAGCTGGCATAACGAGGACTGCGGAGATGAAGGTTTCCGAGCAACCGCTGGGGTGGGACGAATGGCGAGAGGCCATCGTCAACCTGTTCGTAAAGGATTGGGGATTCCGACCTGATGTCAGCGAGGTGATGTCGCAGACAAAGCGGATGCGCGAGTTCTATGAACGGGGGGATAGCCCCGAGGTAGCAATGAAGGCCGAGATCATAGCTCAGTCCCTAGAATACTAGCGCCACGACGCCACGGCCATAGCCTCCCCCGCGCCGGAGGCGTACGTTGCGGAAATTGACCGATTTATCTGCCCCGCTGCGGAGGCGTATCGACCGCCCGCCATGCGCGTACCGCCTTCAGCGTGGGTGAGGTTCCAATCCGTCGTGTCCAGGCCGGATATGGTGGGTGCCACGGCGTTGTCGATGGTAAGCGCCATCACGCCGACGCCTCCAGCAGCAATGTCGATCTGGCGGCTTATTGAGGTGCCGGCCGACGCGGTTTTGTCGCTGTCATAGGGCACCGTACTGAGCAGGCTCCCCGTCAGATACCAGACGCCGGTGTAGGCCCGAACGCTGCCGGCAGCGTCTAGCGACCATGCAATGGTCGGGTTGGCGTCTGACAATCGGCAGTAGAAGATATCAAGGCCAATGGACGAGCCAGCTTGTCCCGAGAACGCAAGGCCTCCCCCGATCGCTGAGGTAGCTGCCAGCCCCCCAATGGTGCGGGAAGTCACTGTTCGGAGGGGCTGTGTCGAATTCCAGTGGGCGGTCGCGATGACCAGCTTGTCGCCGAAGGGAATACCGGAGGTGGGAAAACTGTAGGATGAGGCGTCCGCGCTGGACGAGTAGCCTGCATTAAACAGGAGGCTCAGCGCGACCCTTCCCGCAACTATTGGCACCATCCCCGGCAACATCGCCTTGGCCCGCTCAGCCGGTTGCAACCGCGGAAAGTGCCGCTGCGGATTCGGCTCCACCCTGATGATCGCGGGGCGCTTCGTCTCATAGTGGAGGGGCAGGATCAGCGGAGGCGGCGTGAGGTCGATCATTCCGCGGCTCCCAGAAGCTGCTTCAGGTCGTCCACGCTCAGCCCAAGCGCCGCGAGTCTTTCCGCTGCGGTGGGGTCGGCTGGTGGGGACGGGATCTCTTCGGTCTCCCACCGCTCGAGGATCTCGCCATCCCGCTCCACATACGAGGGGGAGCCGATGCGCTGCTGGCCCTCGGGAACCTCCTCCGCGCGGGCGGTTCGCAAACCGTATGGCGCGAGGTCATCATCGCCCCAAAGGCCGTCGGCAATCAGCTGTTCGACCTTGCCAATGTCGAGCGTCTCGGCCACCGGGTAGGGTTCGCACGCAACCTCCATCTGCCGGCCATCGTGATAGGTCACCGTGCAGGTTGCGATCATGCGCGTGAGGGTCTGCACCCCGTGGATCGGCGCCCATGCGCCGTCGGTCTGGTGGACGATGGTCACGCTGCTCTCCTCATGATGGCGGTGACATAGGTTCGGCTCGCCCGGATGACGTAGGCGATGCCGAGTTCCTGCGCCGTGGTGATGGAATAGGGGCCGGCCTCGACGCCATCGAGCAATAGCCAGGCGGCGTTGAGCGTGAGGATACGGGTCGAGGTCACCGCGCCGAACCATAGGACGCCGGTCTGGCCGTTCTTAAGGTTGGTGGGCGCCGACAGGCTGCGGTCGCCGCCGAGGCCAAGAACGGCGTTCGAGCTGCCGCCGAAATTGAACCCGGCGGCTAAGTCCACTGCGATGTTGGCGCCATCGGTCAGCACCGCGAGCCCGGCGGCTGCCCACACCTGGTCGACCACCAGGGCGCGCACCGTGTCGGTGCCGGTGCGGTATTCGGCGGCTGTGGCGAATTCGGAGATGCCCTTGGCGGCCGTCGTGGCATCGGGGTGGTTCGCCGCGGGCAGGATGCCAGTCACCGCCGCTGCCTGGGCGAGGTTGAGCGCGCCATAGATCGGGTCCGTGGCTCCGGCCTGCAGCACCTGGTACTGCGCGCCCTTGCCAAGCCTCGCCGGGGCGCTGGCGCTCCTGACGAGGATGTCGCCCTGCGTGGAGAGGATGCTCGACTGGATGGCGCCGGCAATGCGGCTGTCGTCGCCGGCCGCGACCGTGCCGGCGGCCGTTCCGACGTTCCGTGAAGCCGAGTTGCCGAGGATGACGCCGCTGTCCTTGAGCAGCTTGCCCGTGGCCCCGTCGAACACCGCAACGCGATTGTCCACCGCGCTGGCCGGACCGCTTACATTGCCGGCGGCGGTGACGATCGGGTTGGCCGGGTCGGTGGTGTCGACGGCGACGTTGGCTCCGGCCACCACCGAAGTCAGGATGCCCGGCGCGCCGCGCGGGATGCCGAAGTTCAGCACCGCGGCGCCCGAGGTGCCGGCGTTGACCACGGTCGCGGCTGCGCCCGGCGCCAGCGTCGTCACGGTGCCCACGGACACGGTTGCGGCCGGCCCCTGCGGGATGGCGAAATCGAACACCGCGTCGTTGGGCGTGCCGACATTCACCACTGCGGCGGGAATACCGGCATTGACGGTGGTGGTGGCGCCGACGGCCACCGTCGCGGCCGGACCCTCGATGCCCTGCACGCCGGCCGGAATGCCGAAATTCAGCACCATGTCCTTGGCCGTCCCGACGTTCACCACGCTCGCCGGCGCCCCGGGCGGCAGGGTGGTCACCGTTCCGACCGATACGGTGGTGTCGATATCGTCGATGGCGATCAGGTCCTGCCAGACCCCGTTGAGATAGCGCCACTGCACCATGGCGCCGGTGTTCCCGAGCTCGATCTGCATCGGCAGCAGCGTCGGCAGTACGCGCAGCCGCACTTTTGGCGGCGGCACCGCCTTGGCGCGCACCGCGATCTCGGGCTGCGCCTTGATTCTGAGCCGCGGGGTGATGGTGTCGCTCATCTGCCGAACCCGCCTCCGACGAAAGCCAGCGTGCCGGTGAACAGCTGCGTGGTGCCGGTGCCGTTGGTCATCCGGCAGCCGACCTTGTAGGTGTTGCGGATATCGAGCGCGCCCAACTGGGCGGTGCTGAAGCGCCACTGAATGGTGCCGGCTTCGGGGATGGCGATGCTGCCATCGGCCGAGGTGGCGAACAGCCGGCGCGCGCCATGCTCGCCGACCTCGAGCTCGAACAGCACGCCGGCCGTGTCGAGCGGCTGGTTGGTCGCATCGTCGATCAGGTCCACCCGCTGCGCCCAGTCGGCATCGTCGGTGGCAAAGAACTGCAGTTCGTACATCGCCGCCTCAGAGCTTGATGATCACGAGTTCGAACAACGAGGGCTGGACGTTGGGGTGCGAGGCGCCGCCCCCCGTGCTATCTGCTGTGGCGCCGCCAATCGCTGCGGTGCCGGAGCCGCCGATCTGCTGACCAGCCGTGTCCGATATCGTGCCGGAATAGGCGGGGTAGGAGTTGGTGCCGATGCCGATGAGGCCCATGCCGCCGTAGTTGGTCTGGACTGGCCCATTGTCGTTGCGGGCCGAAATCTTGGCCGGGTGGCCGTGGTTGGGCATCAGCAGTGAGCCGGCATCGTGCTTGTGGGCAGGAATTTGCGCGGCGGTGAGCGTTTGGGCGGCAGAGCCGACGGTCGCGCCGAGGGTGTTGTTGGTTTCACCGCCGTCGACCGTCGCATCGGGGATCAGGTTGATATCGGCGTTGCCCATGCCGCCCAGGCCGATGGCGATGCGGTCGCGATAGTCGGGCAGGGCGATGGTCTTGTTGGCGGCCCAATCGCCAGCCGCCGACGCACCGCGCCCGCCGCTGACGCCGAGCGTGGCGTCGGCGGTCCACAGGTGGAGGAACAGCGCCTGGCAATCGGCATTGGCGCGCTCGGTGGCGCCCGAGGTGGGCGAGCCCAGCGTCCGGCCGTTGCAGCGCACCCAGCCGGCCGGCGCCGCCGTGCCATAGTAGCCGATGCGCATGCCGGTGGTGACCAGCAGCGTCGGGTCGGTGACGCCCGGGTCGGGCGGCTCGTAATCGGCCGATTGCGGCACGTCGATATCGTCGTCGTCGAAGATCAGGACGCCATTGGCGTCGGTGAGCTTCTGCCGGTAGCTGCCCGGCGCCGGGCTCAGGTAGATCACCGGGAACATGCCGCGCGCATCGGCAAGGATCGGCTGATCATGCGCCACGCTCAGCGCGCCATCGGCATAAACCACCTGCGGCGTCGAGGTGGCGGTGTCGTAGAAATACAGTTGGTCGCCGATGCCGAAATTGGGCACGCGCGAGCCGGGCCAGATGGCTGCCATGGGGAAGTCTCCGGGGGAGGGATGGACGCGCCACAACTGCCCGTGCATTCAATACTGCGGGGACTCAGCTCTGGGGGAGGGCGCTGTGACTGATATAGGGAGTGTCAAGACGGCTTCTTGGTGGTCGCGCGGACCGGCAATTGTGCTGTTGCTGGCGATCGTGCTTGGGGGCGGCTACGGCTTGTTTACCTGGACAGTCGGAATGGGCCACGCCTCGATGCAGAAGCTTCCGGTCGACGAAGGTTATTGCGCGCCGCCGCAGGATTGCGCGGAAGTCGTTGCGGCGCTGTACCAGGTCGCGTCGGAGCGCTTCGGCATGTCGGGGGCGCATCTTGACTGGTGTCTGGGCGTCGACAGCTGGGCGGAGGCGAAAGTCCGGCGCGGCGGCTGGCTCAAGGAGATCGCCGTGTGGCTCATGTATCTGCCCTGCGGCAAGCTCAGCGAAGGCCAGACCACGAGCTGAACGTGATGGTGATGCGGGTGTGTCCGAGCCCGGTTTATGTCGGGTCCAGCAATAGAGGGAGGAAACGATGACAGATCCCGATCAGCGACCGAAGCCGGGGACGAAGCGAACAAACCCGCTGCCATGGGGGGCCGTTGCAGGCGGCGTAGTGGGGGTGCTGGTGTTTCTCGGCCCGTTCCTCCACATGCCGAAATCCGACAACACACTGCTTCAGTCCCCGGTGTCAGCTGCTGCCATGTCCTTCTTCTGGGGATGGGCTGCGGGGAGCGTGAAGAACTGGCTTGGCGACCGCTTGTTCGAGCGGTCCCTCGGCGGGAAAGGGCCGCGCCGGTGGTGATGGTATCAAGAAGCGCGTGCCAGCGCCCAGGTGTTTCCAAGGGGGATGAATGTCTGAGCGAAAGCGTTCCGTGCTGACGCGCGGCGAGACCATGTTCTGGGAAAGCGCGTATGTGATCGCGGTCCTGGTAGGGGTGTTCGCGTCGACAACCGCCTCCCAGGTCAAGCTGAACCCACTGCTGGTGCTGCTATTTGGCGTGGCTCCTTGGACCGTCGTTTGGGTCGCAAGAAAGCTCTGGAGGCCGCCTCCTGTGGCGCGTGACGAGGACGTTGACACGAGGCCCGACCGCTACAAGTCATCTGACCCATTAATGGACATGATGCGCCAATCCGAGGGGCCGCACATCTCGTACATTTTTGCCGCCGCCGCGGCGCTGGCTTTGGTGGCGACCTTTGTCTACCGCGGGGATTTTGAGGATCAGGACGGGCTTGCGCAGGTCTCAGCAATGCTGGGCTTTTTCGTCGGAAACCAGGTGGTCATGGCGCAATGGGCCATGCGGCGGCCGTTGCTGTATATCCCGAACCGACCACTCTTCGGCTTCCTGGGGTTGCTCGTGGTGCTCGCCCTCGGGGTAACCCTGTATGCGTTCCGGGACGTCTTCTCATCGGAGGGGCGAGTGATCGCCGGCGCCCTTGTCGGCGGCGGCCTGGGCGTCTCCCTCGCAACGTGGCTCCGCAACGTAAGAGGATGAAGCCTTGCCCCGGTCGTACGCTCCCGGTGGTCCGGACAGCGCGAGCTCCCGGTTTGATTGCGTGCGGGCATTGCCGCAACAAGGAGTTAGCCCCCTAGCGTGGCGTATTGGTGCAAATGGGGGAACTCACACTCGTGAAGGTCCAGGAGTGGATGTATGCCGTATTCGAGTGGCTTGGGGTCACCGATCCGCTTGCCATGAGTGTGGGGGTCGGCGTGATCGCTGGCGCTCTCATAGTTGTCGGGGTCGGCGCACCTTACGCCTAGTCGTGTCTCTGGTGGCTCAGGCTGTGGCGTCGGTGGCCGTGTTCCTGCTTTGGGTGTTGGGCCTCTTCATCCGCCAAAGTCTTGATGTAGATGCCCGAAGTGGCACCGGCACGGCGGCCTCTTCACTGCCGACCCCGCCATCTCTATGTTGGCCCAACACTACCAGGAGAGGGTTGCATGTTTTCGTTTTCGCAAAGGGAACGATTGGTTGTCTCGTACATCTGGCTCTTCGGATCCAGATTGTTTGGCATCTACCTCGTTATGTATGTACTGGGGCGTGCCACAGACCGTACCGAGATACTGATTGTTACCGTAGCCGGAATGATGTACGGTGTGCTTTCGAGTTTGATGTACCTACTGCAGTATCAAACGCTCACTGTAGTGAAGATTGTTACAGAGTCGGCCTTTTTTGCGGTCAGAGATGGTAACAAAAGTCTTGACATCAGTAATGAGGACAGAAAGCTGAAAGAATTCTTTAATGAAAAAGTCTCTCAGCGTCAGTATAGGGTCGGGATACTGCAGCTAACGTCGCTGATCATATTCGTGCTGTGTTTTATGCGTTTCGCGCCGCTTTTTTCTCTTTTTGGGGGGTAACCCATTGGGTGCGCGGCCCTTTTGCCGGATGGCAGGCCCCGTCAAAAGGGCCAACTCGCGGGTGACCGCTGCCGTGACGCCTCATATGCTGCGCGCGGGGTCAATTTGCCGGCCGCAAGCTGAGCAGCAAGATCATCGTGGCCGTTGCGCGACAGCCAGGCCGACAGTCCGAGATCGGGGCGATCCTGGTTTTGCCGCTACAACGACGGGAACTGCGGTTCGCGCGACCTTCCCAGCTTGTGTCAGCGCCATTATGTTCCCGAACATACATGGGAGATCGTTGCATGAGGCGGACGCTGGGTTTGGTCTTCTCGTACCTGTGGGCCCTGGCAACCGGCCTGCCTATCCCACTGGCTTTTTGGTACGTCCTTGGGCGAGTTACAGATCGCACTGATGTAATGATCGTGTCCATCGGCGGCATACTCTACGTCGCGATTGCCGGAACGTTTCTTTACCTTCAGATGGGGCACAACCGCCTGGCGTTTCAGACGGCGGGTGCGGTTGTTGAGATAAAGACAGCGCTGGATCTCATTACTGAAAGTGAACGCCTTGAGATGAGAACGTTTCGTGAGTCGTTTGAATTTCACCAGAACGCAAAGAGCTTGTTGGGAAGTTCTGTTGGGTTGCTGCTGGCGATTTATTGCTTCGTCCGACTACTAACGGTGGTTTGATCCGAGTCATGGGTCGGGCCCTTGTTGCCGAAGTCCCTCAATTGCCTCTGTGCGAACGGGGTTGGCCGGTGAAGGCAGCCCGGTTCTCACGGGTTGTTTGTCGCGGCAGCGAAGGAACCGCGGTTAGCGCAATTTTGTGCTCCGCTCGACGGGCGGGCCCGTGGCGGCTGCTGCGTGGCCGCGCCGCCCGTCACAGTCACCAGGTCACCGCTGAAGTGTCCCAAGACGCGCTCCACTCATGCGGGAGGCGGCGTCTGGCTGTTCGTGCCGCCCCGGACGATGATATGGAGAGGCTCGCGCACGTGCTCGGTGTTGCCGAGGCCCGGTGCGAGCCAGCGTAGGTCCAACGGGTTAGTCGGAGTAGGCGGGTTGCCCGATGCAACGCTGGCGCGCAGTTCCTTGCCGAAGGGGGATGCACCTCTGTTGAGAACCGTGCGCACTGTTGGCGCCCCTGCGGCCGCTCCAAGGAATGCCGCGCCGAGCCCTGCGTACGGATCGATCATCGTCGTCAAAGCACCCGGGACAGCCCCAGCAACCGCTCCCCACACGCCATCACCTGACAGAGTCTGCATCAGCCCACCGAGAGCGCCCCTGTCTTGCGCGAAGCGCTCCATCTGTTTGATCTCCGTATCACTGAACAAGCCGCGGGCAGTTTTGTCGTCCAAGAGGCTCACCACCTTCTCGTGCAGCGTCTTGGCGAACGAACCCGACCTTTTGGCGCTGTCGATCATCTCTTCGACCATCTTGGTCCGCTTCTGCCGGTCTCGCAGGTTGATGCTCGACCGCCATCTGGTCGCCGCTTCGATGCCGTCGCCGGAGCCGCTGAAGGCGTTCTGTGGCAGGCTTTCCGGGAACTGATCCAGCTGTTGCAACAGGGCCTTCCCGAGCTTCGCTTCTTCGTCGTTCGGACTCCTCGCTGCCTCCCGGAAACTACGCTCAAGCAAGTCGAATGCTTTGAAGGTCATTGGCTTGTCGGAGAGTTGGTCCAGGTGCCCCATTGCGTCGCGCACCTTGTCATAGATACCCACCAGTTCTCCATCCACCAGCATCCCCTCGTCGGCGAGCAACCGATCGAGATCCTGCCGGAGAAGGGTGGTGGCGATCGGTTTGATTTGCACGCCGGCGCTCTTCGCCGCGCCGAGGTCCTGCTTCGACATCGCACCAAGGCCATCGCTCTTTGGCGCGGCGGCATCCGCCTTCGTTGCAGCTCGGGATCTGGAGAGCTGGCCGACTACTCCGGTAGCACCGTCGAGCAAAACGCCGGTCCCGGCGCTGGTTCCCGCGCCAATCAGGGCACCCCAGCCACGGTCGGCAAGCGTGTCGCCCGTGGCCGAGCCGGCGCCGTAGACCGCGCCCTGTATCCCGTTGACCAGGAGGTTTGTGCCGATCCGGCCCAAGCCGGTGGCTGTGCCTGCTCCCCCTGTAAAAAAAGCCGTCGGGAGCGACCCCAGGATCTCGGCACCATAGGCCGCAATGGGGTTTTCCTGACGAAAGGCTTCGAGGTTGCGGCGCTCGCGAGCGACATTGGAGTCGTAGCGTTGCCAGAAGTCCTTGCCATCATCGCCATGCAGCAACTGGTCGAGGCCCGCCTGGCCAAAGGAAAGCAGTTCGTCACCCCACCCGAACGTCAAACCTTGCCCGGCAGCACGAGCCAGGTTCTCGGTGAAGTCCGGCTTGGCGCCGGCGGGTTCGAAACCATTGTTGGCCAAGTAAAGGCTGAGCAACGGATCTTGGGCGGCGTTGGCCGCGGCGTGCGAGGTATCGACCAGCCCTGTCGGCTGCCGAGGGTTGAACGGGACACCAACCATTATTGCACCTTGTTAGCTATTGGTTGTTTTGGGGGAGGGGCCGACGGAGGCGCGTGAATCAGCGGGGCCTGACCGGGAGCGAACGTTATGTGTCCGTGGCACCCTCGTTGCAGCTGCTTGGGAAGCTTGGCGGCGGCAGCCTCTGTCGGCGCGCGCCGCATAGTTCTCACAGGGGCCGGCCATCAGAGTCTCTCCAATTTGCGGGGTCGCCGGCGTCGGCGTCACCGCCGATGAAGCGGTAATCGCCGCCTCGGAGGTAGCGAATGCCGCCCCCGCGCCACACCAGTGGATTTGTCGGCGCTTCGGGCCGCGGCGTCCGCGCCGTTTCCTCGCGTTGGCCCGACGAGGCATAGGCATCGGCTCGACGCTGCGTCGCCTCCTGCACCATCTGTATCGCGAACGGGCGCGTCTGCGGGTTGGCGAACAGCGCCCGCAGCTGATCGGGCGGCATCGTCAGCCCGAACTCCGACAGCGGGGCTGCCGCATTCGCGAACTGCTGCGGCGCTTCGCGCTCGTAGCGATCGGCTTTGCCCTGCGCGACGCCCTGGTTCCACAGATCGAGCAGGTCGGTGAGCCTGGTCTGCGACGGCTGCAAGGCCGCATATTCGGGATAGGTAAGTGCCATGTCTCAGGCCTCCTTGGAGAATTGCGGACAGCCGATCAGACGCCGGCCTGGTAGCCGGGGCGCAGCTGGCCGGTATATTGCGGGGCGCCATAGTTGAGCGGCGTCTGCCCGCCACCGAAGCCGCCATAGCCGCCGAAGGCACCGCCGCCGAACGCCTGGCCGGCGATACCGACGATCGAGCCCAGCGCATCGAGCATGGCGCCCTGGCCGGCTTCCTTGCCGGCTGCCACCTGGTTGTTGGCGCCCATGTAGCTGGAGGCGAGGCCGCTCTCGAAATCGAGGCCGAGGCCGCGGGCGGCGACGTCGTTGCCGACGCCGGCGCCGTACATGTTGTTGTAGCCCGAGAGCCCGTTCATCCAGTTGCCCCAGGCCTGGTCGGCATAGCCGGTGGCGTAGCGCATCAGGTCGAGATCGGTATTGCCGCTGTCGAGCCGGCCCAGGGCCGAGCCCTTGCGGGCCACCGCGTCGAGCCCCTGGTCGAGGGCGAACTGATAGCCCGGCCCGGCGCGGAACGCTGCTTCGGCCCGGGCGTAGCCGTCGGGGCCGTTGAGTCCCATGGCATCGGCATAGCGGTCGGCGCCGAGCTTGCCGAGATCCAGGTAATCGCCGGTGACGCCCTGGATGCCCTCGATGATCGGCCGGCCGGTCCTGGCCAACTGGTCGATGACGCCGCGGTTCTGCTCGGCGGCCTTCTGCGTCGCCTTGCCCTTGTTGAGCCCCAGCCAGTCGCCGATGGTTTCGAAGAAGTCAGCCATACGAGGCTCCTATTTCTGCACGCGCGCGGCAAGCCTGCCGCTGGCGATGTCGAGGGGGCCGCCGCTCTCGTTCTGGAAGCGGACGGAAACGGTGTTCTGGGCGCTCACCCAGGCGGTGACGGTGAGGCCCCCCGTCGGCAGCGAGAACGCGGCCGTGGCGAAGTCGCCGGGCGCCGCGCCGGGGACGGTCACGCTCGTCGTGGCGCCGGCGCCATCGGCGAGGCTGGGCGGATCGAAGGTCGCGGCGCCTTCGAGCGGGGTCAGCTCGGCGAGCTTTTCCGCCAGCTGGTTCAGCCAGTCGTACCAGGGTTTTGCGATTGTCCCGTCGGCGCTGATCAGCCGGGCGCTCGGATGCGGGATCGGCCTGAGGCTGTCCGAGGTGCTCATGCGGCGCGCTCCTCGATATCCATGGCGCCACCGAAGAACGCGATCTCGATGGGGTCGGAGATGCTCATCTCCCAGATCCGGCCCTTGCGGCCGGTAAGGCCGGCATTGTTGATGTCGATGGGCAGGTCTTCGCCTTGCGTGCCCAGCCGCCTGGTCAAGGGGTTGCCCCAGTTGCGACCGCCATCGTCGGACCAGCGGATCCGCACCACCGGGTCGGTTTCGATCGGCGAGATACCGGCGTCGAGGCCGATGCCGGTCTCGAAATCGAAGCTCGCCTTGTGCACCACGGCGCGCCCGGGGAAACGGTGCGCCTGGTTGGAGCGGAGCGTCCAGACCAGCGGGCGCGCCCCGTCGCGCTTTGCTGTCGAGTTCAGCTCGAAGGCCGTGCCGCTTTCGAGGTCGAAGGTGAACCACCTGCTCCAGGCGGCGACGCCGTAGCGGCAGCGCCAATCGGGGAAGCCATAGCTCTGGCGCTCGTGCCAGCTGCCGGTCGAGACGTCGTAGACCCAGGTCCAGCCCGGCCCGCTCAGCACCCAATAGGCGTGCCCGGCCGCCTGGTAGACCCAGGCGACGAGCTCGGCGGGGTTGCTCACCGCCTCGATCAGCCGGTTGAGGTCCGGCCCCGAGATCGGCGCCGGCTCATAGCCCTGGAGTTTGCGCACCGTGTTGTCGTTGGCAACGAAGATCACCGTATCGGCAAAGCCCGGCTCGAACCCGGCCACCGCATAGGGGGCCTTGAGCCCGATCGGCACCACCACCGAACGGTTGAATGCAAAACCGGTGGGGTTGCCGGCATTGGCATAGAACTCGAGCGAGGCCGTGCCCATCAGGATCAGGTCGCTGCCCGAGGCGATGGCGCGGTAAAGCCCGTCGGGGTCGGCCTCGGCCGTGGTGCGGTCGACCGAGGCGAACGTCGTGTCGTTGAGCCCCGACTGGTAGACGAGGCCGCTCTCGGCGGTGACGATGAAATAGCCATCGACCCACGAGATCGAATTGACCGAGGGCAGGTCGCCATCGCTGAACACCGCCACCGAGGCGCCCGAGATGTTGATCTGCGACATGCCCCCCGAATGGACGATCAGCACGTCGGGCACCGGCGCCTTCATGTTGCGCGCCATGGTGACGGGGCCGCTGCCGCCCACCGTGCCGGTGAGCTCGGTCACCACATAGCTCGAGGTGATCGAATAGACCCGGTTGCCGGAGACGACATAGAGCACCGAACCCACCAGCAGCGCGCCGCGAATGGCGGTCTGGGTGGTGGTGAAGCGGGCGATCAGCCCGGCGACGCGCCGCCAGACGATCTCGCTGCGCGAGCCGGCTGGAGCGCGCTCGGCGATGGCATTGATCAGCCGTCCGCCGGTTTCGGTAGGGTTCACCCCCGGCGCGGTGCCGGTAGGCCAGCTGATCGGGGGCATCAGAAATACTCGATTTCCTGGGTGCGGCCGGAAAGGATGGTGGGCTTGAGGCCACGCAGCCGCTGTTCGGCGAGGAGCCGCTTCTGCTCGTCGGACGCGAGGCCGAAGGCGCGGGCCCGGGCATTGGCGAGCAGCACCGCGAGATGGTCGAAGGCATCGTCGTCATAGGCATCGGGGTCGCCCCACACCCAGATGTCGCGGGTGGCGAGGTCGCTCATCACGGGGGCAACAGCCTTGTCGATCTCATCGAAATCCTCGGCCGCAGCCGTCTGCCCGGCGCCGACCACGCCGAGTTCGGCCAATGCGCGGTTGACGAGGTCGTGGCGGGTCCTGGGCATTGGGAGCTCCTGGGTGAGGGGGGAGGGCTGGTGGGGCAGGGCGCGGTGGTGGAGGTAACCCCACTGCGATCACCCCACGCTCGGTGTCATCCCAGCGAAAGCTGGGACCCAACTATCCATCTGCGCGGGCTGCGAATTGGGTCCCAGCTTTCGCTGGGATGACGGCCGGTGGGTGGAGCTAACGGCCGGGGTCGCGCCGCCACTCTGCTCCCCTCCCCACTGTATAGACCGGGGAGGGGGTGGTGAGGGACGCTCGGTGCTGACTGCGCCACCCCCTCCCTCAATCCCTCCCCTCCTAGCGGACGCGGTAGCGCCGCGGGGGAGGGAAGCGAGCCGGTGGGTGGGGCGGCCGCCCCTAACCCACAAACGCCCGCTTCTCTGCTTCCGACAGCGCGTTGAAGGCGTGGGCTTCGGCCTTGTTGAGGCCGTCGCGGATCTCGGCGTCCTCGTCGCCGCGGACGATCGCGTAGCGCCCGAAGCCGCGATGCACGGCCCGTAAACCGATCGGCGGCGGATCGGTCGCGTCGAGCACGCTGAGCACCGCACCCTCGACCGCGAAATGCGGGTTGGTTGCCAGTTTCGCGAGCAGGCCCGGGTGCTCGGCATCGTCGAGCTCGCGCGGCTCGCCATCGAAGAAGCGGAGCCCCATCAGGCTCACCACTTCGCTGTCGCCCAGGGGGGCGTGGTAGGTGACCGTCGCCATGGCCGGCACCTATTTCATGTAGCCGAAAAAGCGCGGCTGGATGGTGCCGGCGACCGCGGTGGCCGCGGCAGCGACCGTCTTCCAGACAATCTCGGTGTCGGCGGTGAACTCGTAGTTGAGGCCCGTCGCCGCCAGCGTCGTATTGGTGCCGCCGGCCTGGCCGGTGGTGGCGCCGGTGGCGATGAAGCGGTCATCGTCCGCGGCATCGCCGATGGCGAAGGCGAGGAGGGGCGAACCGTTGCTGTCGAGGTCGGGCACCACCACCGAGATCCCGGTGAGGACGAACCCGCGCGGCGCGACGAACAGGCCCACGGTCTTGTTGAGCGCGAGGTCGCCGACGGCGAGCGCCACATCGGCGCCCAGGCACTTCATGGTCCGGGCAAAGCCCTGGTTGCCAACCTGCGGCTGGCTATAGGCATTACGATCAGCCACGGCCGATCTCCTTTTGGTGAGGGGGAATGGGAAGGAAGGCACCGGCGGTGCGTTGATCCTCCCCCGCGGGGCGGGGGAGGGGGACCACCCAAGGGGTGGTGGAGGGGGCAATCAGAGCTTGCGATTGTGCACCGACTTGCCTTCTCCCCTTGTGGGAGAAGGTGGCGCGCAGCGCCGGATGAGGGGTCCGCGAAACGAAGTGTAGCGCGCTCGGAGCGCAAGCAACGAGCGATTGGAGTACGCGGAGAGGACCCCTCATCCGCCCTTCAGGCACCTTCTCCCACAAGGGGAGAAGGCGATCACCGCACTGCTGGAACGGACGAGGGCGAAGCCCTCGCTTAGCTGTTCCCCACCCCGGCGACGAACCCGGTCACCATGCCCCAGTCGACGAGGCTGCCGATGGTGGCCGAGGCTCCCGCCGCCAGCGGGGCCTTGGCGATCTTGCCGACGCCGTACTGGGCCTCGATGCCCATGCCGGTGACGAAGTCGTAGTCGCCGTCTTCCAGCGTCGTGGGCCGCGGCATCTGGCCGAGGGCATAGGCGAGCGCGCCCTGGCCACAGAGGAACACCGGCTCGACATCGATCCCCGCGGCGCCGGCGCCCTTCAGCAGCAGGCGCTGGGTGATCTCGGGGATCTCGACATAGATCACCCCGTCGTAGACCAGCGCCCCGCCGGTAAAGAGCGGGTTGGCCTTGGTCGGATCGCCCCCTTCGCGGTTGCGGGCGTCGCGGTTGGCGGCGGTCATCACCGGGTCGGCCTTGAGGTCGCGGAAGCCGCGGGCGCCGACGAAGCAGACAAACCATTCCTGGTCGCCCTCGGCCTCCATATAGGGGCTGATCTTGGGCCGGCCGTTATAGACGCCGGGGTTGTTGGGATCGACCCCGGTCTGCTTGGCCTGGTCCTTCAAGAGGCTGCCCACTGCCGCCGACATCTTGTCGCTGGTCGCTCGACATTGCCCACCGCGGTGGCGAAGGTGGTCGAGTAGTTGGAGAGCGCCGAGCCGAACACCACGCGGTCGGGGTTGGCGGTGACCCAGGCATTCTTGTTGCCGGCGGTCGCCGCCGACCACTTGATGCCGTTGACGCGGTTGCCGGGGTTGCCGAAGCGGCCGGCCTGCATCGCCGAAGTGGGGATCGACAGCAGCGCATCGACCAGGTCGTCACGGACGATGCGCTTGGACCAGCCGCGCAACAGGCTGCGGGCGGTGGAGCGCACCGAGAACGAGCTCTCCTTGTTCTGCGCCCGGTTATTGGCCACGGCGTTTCGGGCCCAGTCGGCCCAGAGCGGCATGCCGTAGCTGTCGATCTGCTCTTCGTTGCCGCGCAGCGTCCCGGCGCCGACGCCATCGCCCGAGAGCTGGGTGACGAGCGGCACGCGGATTTCCTTGCCGTCGGCCTCGAGGTCCGACATGCGCACGATCACCGAGGTGGAGTCGTCGCCCATATAGGGGTCGAAGCGCGACGAGCGCAGGAAGTCATAGGCGACATCCTGGCGGAACTTGATCACTTCATTATTGGGGTGGTTGGGAGAAAGAGCCATGTCAGATGGTCCTGGGTTTCAGCCGGGCGCGCTTCAGCGTCGCCGGCGGGTGGTTGCCGAGAACAGCTCGGCATCGGAGGGGTCGCCGGCCGCGGATGCGGGGCCGGCGGCGGTGCCGATGCCTTGCAGCGAGGGGATATGCGGCACGGCTGAACGACGGGGGGCTTCGACATTGGGCTGGGCAGCGCCGCGCAGCTGGGCGAGGAAACGCTGCTGGACCTCGGGGTCCCGCATCGCCTCGTCGAGCACGCGGTTGCGATAGGCAGCGGGGTCGCTGCCGATCTCATCGAACGCCTGGCGCTTCTTGTGCCAGGCGACGAGCTCCCCATAAGGGTGGTTCGAACGCATGATCCGGAGGTAGTCGGTCTGCACCGCCGGGTCGGCCTGCATGGCCTGGCCCAGCGCGTTGTAGGCGGCCCGTACCGTGTCCGACCCATGCTTTTCTTCCGCCAGCAGCCGGGAAACCCCCTGCCGCTGTTGGAACAGCTGCTCGTGGATCGGGGTCACCAGCGAGCGGCCCCATTCATCCGGGTTGTCCCAGAATTCCGGTGGCCGCGCCGCCTGCTGCTGCGGCTGCAACTGCGCCTCGAGCCGATAGAGCCGCTGCTTCAGCTCGTCCCGGTCCCGCTCGGCCGCCCGCCGCGCATCGGCTTCCTCGCGGAGCCGGGCAGGGGGGATGGCAGGTTCGGGCCGCGCTTCGGCAGCCGGCGCGATGACGGGTTCCGCCGCGGCTTCGGCAACGGGCGCTTCGCCCGCCACCGTGGCGTTGAACAGGGCGGTGTCGTCGGCCCCGGGCGAGCTCTCGCTCGTCCCGTAGCTGTTGGTGTCGTCGTTCATCTCGTGTCTCCCGGACTTTCGCGTCCGATTGGCGTGACCCTCACTGTCGCGGAGAGCGCTGCGAAACCGGCATAAGGGCGCCGGCTGTCCCGTGCGCCGTATCGTGGCGCGGACGGAATTCGTGGTGTGGGAGCGGTGCGGGCCTTGGGAAGTGGCACAATTCTTCCCACCCACCGGCTGTCATCCCGGCGAAAGCTGGGACCCATCTACCCACTTGCGCTGCGGCGAGTTGGGTCCCAGCTTTCGCTGGGATGACACCGAGTCTGAGGGGGCTTCAGGTGCACAAAACCTACTTCGTCTACCTGCTCGCCTCGCGGCGAAACGGGACGCTCTACACCGGCGTCACCAACGACCTGATGGGTCGTGTCGCGCAACATCGCGAGCACGTCGTCGCCGGCTTTACCAGCAAGTACGATGTCACCCGGCTGGTGTGGTTCGAGCCACACGACTCGATCGAGGCAGCCATCACGCGAGAAAAGCAGATCAAGACGTGGCAGCGTGCTTGGAAGATCGAGCTGTTCCGGGACCTGAACCCGAATTGGGATGACCTGTTTCCTTCGCTTGGCAAGGGCATCTGGTAGGCACCGGGCCAACCCACCCACCGAGTTGGAGGCCCCTCAGGTGTCCGCTTACCCACCCTGTCGCGCCCGCACCTCAGCCGCCCGCAACTGCAGCGCCCGCCCGGCCAGCTCCAGCTGTCGGTTGGCACGCCGTGCGTCCTGCTCCTCGCGACGGGACAACAGCTCGTCCTGCCGCTCCACCGCATCGATGCGCTGCTCGACCTCTTCGGCGGCGCGTTCGGCGCCGATATCGACCGCCTGCGCCCTGAGCTTTGCCGTCTCGGCTTCGGTCTTGCGGTTGTCGAGCGCCTTGCCCTCGAGCTCCAGCATGGCCGCCTGCTGCTGCAGCATCGCCGCCTGTTGCTCGAGCGGGTTGGGCGGCTGCGGCCGCTGCCGCGTCGCGTCGCGGAATTTCTTCTTGGCCGAGGCCGGCATCGAGGAGGTTTCGATCAGCACTTCCAGCGCCGCCGCGGCCACTGCCGGCTGCAGCAGCGGGCCGACCGCCTGCAGCGCCTGGCGCACCGAGTCGTTGGTGTCGGCCTGCATGGTCACGGTATCCGGCCCCTCGTCGAGGATGATGTCGACATCGAGCGCGCCGAGCGCATTGGTGATCGTCGGCACTCCGGTCGCCGGGTCGATGGCCAGCCGGTTGACCGCCAGCCAGTTGCCCAGGCCCTCGTCGTCGGTGACGCGGATCCAGCGCTCCGCCGTCCACAGGCTCTGTACCGCGTTCCAGATTGCCCGGTAGACCCGCTGTTTCCAGCCGCGATAGCCGAGCAGGTATGGGCCGAGCTCGGCAACGCCCGCCTGCTGCTGCAGCGCGATGGCCCGGCCCGACATATCCTGGATGCCCGAGCCGATCAGCGCGGGGTTGAAGCCGTAATTCTCGATCTCTTGCTTCGCCTCCTCGAGGAAGCCCAGGTTGGCGTTGAGCTCGGCGCCGCGCGCCGCATCGTCGAATTGCGGCATCTCGGCGCCCACCGGCACCACCACCACGCCATCGGGGCGGGCGAGCTCGGCGCGAATCTTCTCGGGCTCCAGCCCTTGGCCGTCGCGGATGACGATGCGGCGCGACTGGCTGGTGTGCAGTCCCTTGGAGCGGCGCTGGTTGATCTCGTCCTGCGCCGATTTCATGTTGCGGAAGAAGCCGTAACGGTCGCCGTCGTGGTCGACATTGGCCGAAAACATCACGTATTTCGAAATGGTGCGGCGCTTCTCGTCGCGCAGGTAGCTCTCGCCCTCGGCGAGGATGGCGGCGCCGGTATAGATGGCGAAGCACCACTGGTTGCCGCGCTTGTACCAGTGGTCGATCACCCGCACGCGGCGGTGGTGCTCGTCGCCGGTCACCCATTTGTCGTCGCTGTCCGGGTTGCTGGTGAGCTCGCTCCCCAGGTCCACCGAGGCTTCGATCTCGCGCTGTTTGTCGGGAAAGGCAGCGAGCAGCTCGCCGGCATCGGCCCATTTGCCGATCCCCATATAGGCGGCGTCGGTGAAATCGGCGCGGGTCGAGGTCGGGTCGTAGAAGAACCCCGCGGGGTCCACCACCTCGAAGCCGATTTCGGTGTCGCCCCGGTCGCCTGCTTCCAGCGTCAGCTCGAGCCCGCCAATGCCGTCGACTGCGCCGTTGAGCGCGGCGATCGGCGATTTTTCCTGCCAGCGCTGCTCGTCGAGCACATAGCGCAGCACCGCGGTCGCCACCTCCGCGCCATCCTCGTGGCGCGGCGTGCGGGCATAGCCCTTGGGGTCCTGGCGCTGCCGCTCGAGCAGGCCGACCACGGCGTTGATCTTGCGCGCCAGGCGATTGTAGGTGACGACGGGTTGCTTGCGCTGGTTCAGCGTCTTGATCTGCTTGGCCGTCCAGTGCGCCCCATGATAATAGCGCCGCGCTTCCTGCTGCTCGTCGATCTCGGCGCGCTTGCCATCGAGATAGTTCAGATAATCCTGCTTCAGCCGGGTTAGCGACCGGCCAGGCACAGTGGCCGCTGGGGCAGGGGGCGCGACTGGCGCAGCCGCGGTGTTGGCGAAATCGCTCATCGGAACTCCTAAGTCCGTCGCGGGCGGGTCGAACCACGCGACTCGCCCTACGCGCGGTAGGCGGGGTCCCCTCTCCCCTGAGGGGAGAGGGCAGTGCAGCTAGGACCGTCAGGTCCGTAGCGAAACTAGGGTGAGGGGTTCGGTCTCTCGGCGAACGCGCGTTGCGCCGCCTCACCCCTCAACCGCCCTACGGGCACCTTCTCCCCTGAGGGAGAAGGGGAAGGGGGGCCATGCAGCGGCACACTCAATAACTCTGCCAGTCACCCGGCGTCGCACCGCCGCTCACTGCCGCGTACCCCGACCGCCGCAGCTGCGGCTCGGTCGTCGGCCGGGTCCGCACCCAGGGGCGAGACATCGCGGCATAGCGCCAGTCGTCGGCAGCGTGGTCTTCCATGTCGGTGTCGAGATCTTCGGGCCGCGCCGGGTCGTGCCGCAGCATCGGGATGGTGCGGATCGAGTCGCGGCAGGTGGAAAAGCAATAGATCATCGGCCGCCCCTCCGAGTTGGGCTTGCCATCCTCGTCGAGCGTGGTGCCGACGAAGCGCTGGCGCAGCATGTCCCAGCCGCCCATGGCTCCGCGCTGCGACACCCGCTTGTTGTCGGCGCCGCGAAAGAAGATGCGCTTGTCGCCCGAGCCGAGCGTAATGCGGCTCGCGATCGAGGGCCCGCCATCCTCGGCAAGGGCCGCCGGGTCGAGCACGCCCAGCCCAACCGTTTCGGTCTCACGCTGGGCGAGGCCCTTGCCCACCTGTTCGGCGGTGAGCTTCAGCCCCTTGTTGGGCTTGCCGGGTTCGCACCCATACCACTCGCGATAGCGGATCAGTGCGCCGCGCGGCAGCAGCACGCCGCTCACCGGGTGCCGGGTGTCATCCCCGACGATCGCCCACCAGCCGAACGAGAACGGCCGGGCGCTGCCCCAGTCGCCTGAGCGGAACTTCGCCCAGTCCGCCGGAATACCGAAGGGCTCGACGACATGCAGCCGCGTCTGCCAGCAATCGAAGAAGGCGCCGTCGATGATGTCCCAGTCGCCGTGCCGCATGGCATTGACCAGGGCGGCGCTGCCCAGCCCCTCGAGCCGCGCCTCATAGGTCGGGTCCTCGGTGGTGAGCGTCGGGTTGTCCTCGAGCCGCGCCGGAATGAACTGGCGCAGCATGCCGCCTTCGGCCGCACTGGTGCGCTGGATTTCGAGCGGCGCCGCCGCATCGATGAAGGTGGTCTTGACGAACTGGTGCCCGACCCCGCCGGGGTTGGCGCCGCAGAGGATGCGCGGGAAGCGCCCGCGATACTTATCGGGCACCGCAATGCCGGTCATCCGCACGCGGTTGCGCAGGAACCGGTAGATCACCTCGGTGAAATGGGTCAGCTCGTCGATCAGCAGCACGTGCATCTCGGCGCCCTGGTACTTGAAGCGGTCCTTCTCGTCCTTGCAGTGGCAGAGATAGATCTTCGAGCCGTTCCAGAAGCGGATCTCGTCCTCGACGATCGTGACGAAACCGCATTCCACCCAGCCGGCGAGCAGCGCCCGAAAGCCCGACGGGCCCTCCATGTGGTTCTTGCTCAGGTCCTCGCGGATGCGGCGAAACAGGTAGACCTGCAGCCCGGCGATCTCGGCGCACCAGCTGATCGCCGCCTGCCGCATCAGATGCGACTTGCCGCCCCCCGCCGCCCCGCCATAAAGAATTTCGGTCGCCGCCGAGCCGAACGCCACCCACTGCTTGGGGTGGAGCGCAATGCGCAGGGCCTCGGGATGTGCGGCGCTACTTGTCGCTCCCTTCGTCGCGCTGTTCGCTGCGGGCATCGCTCGGCATCCCCTCGAAAATAATGGTCGGCCGCATGCTGCCATCCGACGAGCGATGGTCGACCGTGGCGTGCTTGGAATGCAGGTACGGCGCCGCCTTGTTGGCCGCATCCACCCGCTCGCTGCGCGGAATCTCGGGGTTGCGCATGATGGCGAGCAGGAAATCCAGCGGCGTCTGCGCCGGATCTTCCGGCGCGTTGCGCGGCCAGGTCGAGTCCGGGTTCGGCGGCGGGACGGCTGTGGGCTTGCTGCCGGCACGAGGCATCTGACACCTTTGATAGCTGCCATGCAGGCCGGACGGTTGGGCTGGGGCTTGCCCCACCCACCGAGTGTCATCCCAGCGAAAGCTGGGACCCAACTCGCGGTTGGCGCAGATGGATAGATAGATCCCAGCTTCTCGATGGCCGGACATCAGCTTGGGTCCCTGTTGCACCCGCCAGCATCCAGCCAGCGGATTCGTCCGCATCAGGGAAAGGGCGGATCGGCCCAAAGATCGAGACGGGTGGGGCACTGAATTGCCCCCAGCCACCGGGTTTCGTCCCAGCGAAAGCTGGGACCCAACTCGCAGCCGGCGCAGGTGGATAGATGGGTCCCAGCTTTCGCTGGGATGACACCGAGTAGGTGGAGAACACGGTGGGCACAACCGATTCACCGGCGCCACCCAACCCCAGCAATGTCCAGACAAGCCAAACCACGCGGTGAACGGGACCCGCCGATCGGCTTTCCCGTCACCGTGGGCCCGGAGGCAACCCGCCGAAGCGTCCCCTCACAGTCGGCCCACATAAGGCGGCGAAGCTCGCTGCCTGATGTTGAAACTAGGGTGATTGCGGCGGGGGTGCAAGCACGGGCTTTGCGCTCACCACAGGGCGACCGCGACTGTGAAAAACAGTGCCCCCCTCGAAAACGCCGATGGCGCGGACCCGAGGGCCCGCGCCACCGCAACTGGCTTCTGCCGCCTTACTTCACGGCGACGACGGTGCCGGGCGAATACACCACCGTCCGGCCCTTCAGTTCGACGAAGTAGACCCGGTCGTTGGTGTAGAAATAGGCGTGGTCCGGATCGCCTTCGATCACATGCAGTTCGACCGTATCGGGCACCACATAGCCGGCATCGATATTGCCTTCGATCACCACGGGCTCGGTGGGATGGAGCCGCGCATATTCGACCGAGGCGTCGGAAACCACCGTCGCGCCGAGCACGGCGCCGGTGAAGCCACCGATGACGGCGCCGATCGGGCCAAAGATCAGCCCGCCCGCCACTGCGCCGCTGACGCCGCCGGCGGTGCCGCCGACTGCCGCGCCGGCGTCGCTCTGGGCCGACGCCGCGCCGGCAGTGAGGATGAGAACCGACAATGAGGTCAGGATCAATTTCTTCATTTTGGGTATCCTTCTTGTGTGACCAAACCCGCAGAGTGAAGCCCACGAGCGGCCATTCGGTTCCGGCGATGGTCGCGAAAAAGCGGTGGCGTTGCGCGGCAGGCGCGCTCGCCCTGGTGCAACCGATGGGAGAAGCAACGATGCAGGGGACGAGGAAGAAAGGACGCAGCGACACCGGAGGGCTGCGGCAGTTCCTCGGCCTCGAGCAGCAGCAGGCCTGGCGGGACGGCGACAGCGAACTGCCTGACGCCGAGGAGCGGCCGGAAGCGACCGAGCTGCGCTTCAAGTACCTGCCGCGCTATCATAAGCTCGCCGCCCGGCCGCAGGCGGCGGAGGTATTCGAGTTGCTGCGCCTCTATGCCAGGCAGTGCATCCCGATGCCGCGCCGCACCGAGCGGTTCTGGTGGTCGGTCTCATGCCTCCCTTCCACCTCCGACAAGCCGCTGGTGCGGGTCAATGCCAGCTGGATGGAGCTCTTCACCCTCTATGCCGATGGCGATGGGGTGCGCGGGCGCTTCATCGTGCACCTCTCCGATTTCACCACCGATGGCTCGGTCACGCCCGAGCAGCTCGATGAGCTCCGGCTGACCGGGAGCGTCGCGGCGGCGGAGGATATCGGCTGGTTCTTTCCCAACGGCGCCGACATTTTCGGCATCCGGGTGCGCGGCGCCGCGTCGCTTCGCCAACTGCTCGCCACCCCGTGGATGCGGCGCGCCATCCGCCGCTTCAACCTCACGCACATGAACCGCGGCCGCAACGCCTACCAGGCGAGCCACAGCTACAGCGTCGCTGATCACATGGTGGGTGAGGGCGGCTGAGCCCGCCCATCTGCTGCGCCGCCCGCTATTCCTCGCCCGCCTTCCGGCTGCCGGGAGACCTCATCCAGCGCCGCAACAGTCGCAGCAGGAAATAGGCGATGAGAGCGGCGAGTCCATACACCGTTACTGCGACCACCGGGCCTTGCCTCTCCACGGCGGTGCCGAAAATGGCGACCACCGGGACCAGCAGAACGCCGATTGCATCGGCGATGCGGTAATCGAGCCGTGCCGCTTTGTGGATGGCCCAGCCGAGGAGGCCGCCGACAATGAGTGCGCCGATCGTCGCGCCGACGATCAGACCGCCCAGATATGCTGGATACATGGTTGCTGCCTCCCCAGGCGCGATAGGCGCCACTCGACCTGTCGTCAGCTCGTCGGTGGCGTGGGACCGCCGCGCTCGGTTCGCGCCAGCAGCGCGATGGCCTGACCGCGGCCGGAGACTCCGAGTTTTCTCAGGATTTCGCTCATGTGGTAGCTGACGGTGCGGGGCGAGTGGCCGGTGATGATGGCGATGTCGGCGTTGGATTTGCCCCTGGCCGCCCAGGTCAGCACTTCGAGCTGCACGCCGCTGAGATTGGCGGCCAGCAACCGTCCGTCACTGTTCTCCCCGGACAGTGCCGGCAGTTGCGCCCGCATCTGCGCCACCCGGGCGATGATGCCGGCGCAATCGACGGCGAGCGCGTCGAGCGGCTGGTCGGCCGTGGTGCAGACGATGGCGACGCTCTTCAGCCCCGCGGCGCTGGGCAGCGGCAGCACCCTGCCCGATAGCGGCGGGGCGTCGCGGACCAGGGAGCGCCAGCGCGGATCGGGCTGGTCGCCGGCGGCCAGTTCGCGCGTGTCGAAGCTGAAGGCCGTGTCGCCGCCGAGGATACGGGCGATGATCGGATCGGCCTGCAGCAGGTCGTGTTCACGCAGGCGCCCGAGATGGCCCGGCAGCTGCTGCAACGGCGTCGACAGCATCTCTTCGGCGCTGCCGAAGTCCAGCGCCAAGAGGAACCCGTCGATGCCGAACGCGCCCAGGCCTTCGGACAGGGCGCGCATCAACGCACCCGGATCGGCCGCCGCATGGATCCGCGTGATGCTCGATTGAAGTTTGTCCGCAAGTAACCGCGGCATGCTTGCCCTGTCGCGCTCGTGTGCCGAAGCTACGATCACGCTTGGGCCGTCGCAAGGCGGGTTCGGCAATATACTCGGGGAGCACTGCCCTTCGTTCGTTGTTGTCCGGGTTCCCGCCGCCGTCTCAGCCGGTCCGCGCCATCCGGGGCTGCCAGTGCTGCCGGCCGTCGCCGGAACGGTCCGGAGCTTCCTCGGCGACGACGAACACATCGACGATCCGGTCGAGCTGCTGCGCCTGGCCCTCGGTCTGCTCGATCGCCGCATTGGTTTCCTCCACCAGCGCCGCATTGTGCTGCGTCATCTCGTCGATCTGACGCACCGCGGTGGTCACTTCACTGATGGTGCCCGATTGCTGCTGCGTGGCATGGGCAATGCCTTCGATCAGCGAGCTGTTCTCGCGGATGCCCGAGAGCATCAGCTCCAGCTTGGCGCCGGCTTCGGAGACCAGCTTCGAGCCGCCGGCCACCTCGCTGGTCGATTGCTCGATCAGCAGCTTCACCTCCGATGAGGCATTTGCCGCCGACTGGGCCAGCCGCCGCACTTCGACGGCCACCACGGCAAAGCCCTTGCCGGCGTCGCCGGCGCGTGCCGCTTCCACCGAGGCGTTGAGCGCCAGGAGGTTGGTCTGGAAGGCGATATCGTCGATCAGCCCGATGATGTTGGAGATCTTCGCCGAAGACGACGAGATACGGCCCATCGCTTCGTTGGCAAGCGTCATCACCGAGCCGGCTTCCTCGGCGTTCTGCGCCACAGTGCGGGTCTTGGTGTTGGCGGCATCGGCGCGCCGCGCATTCTCGGCGACGGTCTCGGCCAGCTGGTCCATCGCCGATGAGGTCTGCGCCACCACGGCGGCCTGCTTGCTGGTGCGTTCGGCGAGATCGTTGGCGCCCGAGAGGATCTCGCCGGTCGCGGTCTTCAGCGCGCCAGAAGTGCCGCGCAGCTGGGTGACGATTTCAGCCAGCCGCTCGGCGACATTGTTGGTGTCGTCCTTGAGCGGCTGCAGCGCCGGATCGAACTCGGTGGTGATGCGCTCGCGCAGGTCGCCGGCGCTGAGCTTCTTGAGGGTATTGCCGGTCGCCGTCACCGCCCGCATCACCTTGTCGGCGTTCGACTGCGCGAGGTCGGCGGCCTCCTCGGTCACCTTGTCGAAATAGATGCTCACCGCATGATCGATGTCGATCAGCACCGCCTTCAGAATGTCGGCCAGCGCCGCGGCCAGCCGGTCGGCATCCTCGAGCACGCGGGTGGCGTCGGTGCGTTTCAGCCCCATCAGGCCGGCCGGATGCAGCTTCAGTGCATCGGCCATGTAGTCGTGCACCACGCCCTTGACCAGCTGCTCGACGATCACCCCATAACCACCGATATACCAGCGGGGCTCGAGCCCGATCTTGGCGTGCCGCAGCCCGATGCGCTGGGTAGCCCGCACATAGTCCTCGTCGAACCGGCCGGCGGCGATCTTCTTCCAATGGTCGATCTGGCTGTTCTGGGCGCGTCTCACCTGGCTGTCGTCGGCAAAAAAGCGGCTGACCTCGGGCACGCCGGCGATCTTCTCGTAAAAGCCGTGCAGCGCCACCGGCAGGTGCTTGTCGACATAGGGCTGCACCGTCTCGATGCGCGCCAGGGCGTCGGCATCGAGGCCGATGAAATCCAGTCGGGTCTTCAGCGTAGCGGATAGGTCAGTCGATCCGGACAAATGTGCCTCCATTGCCTGGTGCCCGCCCCCGGCAGGCAATCGTGGCACGGAGATTCCCACGAGCGACGCGCGCGCCGCCACTGTATTGGTAACCAGTTCTCAACCATCGCAGATCACCTTAAGTTCGCGTTGAAGTGATTTGTTCTGGCCCGTTATTGGCGCGCCGTGGCGGCTCCGGAACGATACTCCTCCACAAAAAGTAACGGCGAAGTACGCATTGATGCGTAACCGGGGGAAGGCGGCCGGCGGCTGAGCCATCGGTCTGTGCGTGACGAAGGCCAAAGGCGCTCGCCGCAACCAGCGCCTCCACTCAGCGCCGCGGCGTCGCCGCGATGAATGCATCGAGCTCCGCCCGCGTCCCGGCGCCTTCCATCGGACCGCGGATAGTGACGTTGCGGGCCCCGGCGGCCGCGGCATAGGTCAGCGCCGTTTCCCGCGCCATGCCGAGGCGGCGGCAGGCGACATAAGCGCCGCCGAAACAGTCCCCGGCGCCGGTGGGGTCGATCTCTTCCACCAAGAACGCGGCGGTGTCGATGCGCGAGCCGTCGCAGCCGAAACAGCTGGCGCCGTCGGCGCCGCGCTTCAGCACGATCTCCTTGATGCCGAGCTCGAACAGCCGGGCGAGCGCCGCAGCCTCATCCTCGACGCCGGCGGCGCGCGCCAGTTCGTCACCGCTCGGCAGCAGCAGGTCGGCCTGGCGCAGCAGTTCGGCGAACTGATCTTCCACCGCAGCGTCGCGCCGCAACTCCTTGCGCAGGTTCGGATCGACCGACAGCGTGCCGCCTCTCGCCTTGATGATCGGCAGGGCGCGGGCGATCACCTCGCGGGCGCTCGACAGGGTGAGCGCCGTGCCCATCACATGCAGGTGCCCCGCCTGCCGCACCAGCGCATCGACCGCCTCGCTCCAGCCGAACCGCGCCGCCGCGGAGGTCGCGATGTTGTAGACGAAGTCCCTCGTTCGATCGGCGCGGTAGCGCACGAAGGCGCTGCCTGTGGGAAACGCGCCGTCGACGGCAACCCCCGACACATCCACCCCGTCGGCGCTGAGCCGATCGAGGTTCACCCGGCCGAAATCGTCGTCGCCGACGGCGCCGATCATCGCAGCGCGGCCACCCAGCCGTCCGCATTGATCGATGAAGATCGCCGGCGCGCCGCTGGGATAGGGCCCGATCAACGGCTGCGCGGTGCGAAAGCCCTCGCCGATGCTGGTGGCGACGATCTCGACCAGGATCTCGCCCACAGAGATCGTCGGGCCCAGCGCATCGGGCGACAGGAGGGCCTGCGGCATGGGCCGGTCAGGCGCCGGCCGGCGTGAAGTTCATGGCGATGCCGTTGATGCAGTAGCGCAGATAGGTCGGCGGCGGGCCGTCATTGAACACATGGCCCAGGTGCGAACCGCAGGTGGCGCAATGCACCTCGGTGCGGACCATGCCATAGCTCCTGTCGGTGGTGGTTTCGACCGCGCCGGGGAGCGGCTCGTTGAAGCTCGGCCAGCCGGTACCGCTCTCGAACTTCACCTTGCCCTCGAACAGCGGGGTGTCGCAGCCGGCGCAGGAAAAGGTGCCGGGACGTTTCTCCAGCAGCAGCGCGCAACTGCCCGGCGCCTCGGTGCCATGCTCGCGCATGATCTGGAACTGCTCGGGCGTCAACCGGGCGCGCCACTCGGCGTCGGTGCGGGTCACGGGAAAACTCTGCTGCATGGCTCTCGATCTCAGACAGCCCGACGGGGCTCACGGGTCGGCGAAAACATAGCGATGCCCGGCCACGATCTCTACCACTATGTGCACCCAAACACGGGCGCCGCTGAGAGCGTCTCCCTCCCCCTTGCGGGGAGGGGACAGGGGTGGGGGTCCACGCGCACCGGACGATCGGATCATCGCTCCATTCCTGCGCCGACCCACCATCAGGGGGCGGGATTGCCGGCCTCGCCGCTGAACAGCCGCGCTTCCTCGGCGAGCCAGGCGCAGAACGCCGCCGCTTTGCGCTGCCGGCGGGGTCGGCGCAGCGCCACGTAATGCTGGCCGCTGGCAATGAAGCCCGCCGGTGCCAGGAGGCGCCCGGAGCGGATGTCGTCGGCCACCAGCGGCCAGGGCGCGATGCAGACGCCGAGCCCGGACGAGGCGGCCTCCAGCATGAAATAGAAATGCTCGTATTCGTTGCCGCCCCGCTCGTCGACGGCGATGCCCGAGCGATCGCTCCATTGCCGCCAGGCATGCCGGCGGGTGCGCGAATGGAGCAGCGTCAGCCCGGCAAAGTCGGCGCCGGCCACGGCCGCCAGCTCCGGCGCCAGCACCGGGCCGGTGGTCTCGGCGAACAGCGCCACCGTCTCGGCTCCATAGGGCCACGGGCCGGAGCCGGCCCGGATGGCGACGTCGAAGCCGTCGCGCTCGAAATCCACCGGCCGGCTCGAGGCGCTGAGCCGCACCTCGATCGCCGGGTGGCGCTCGCGGAAGCGATAGAGCCGGGGGATCAGCCAGCGCATGGTGAAGGTGCCGGGGCAGGAGACGTCGAGCGGCCCGTCCTCGCTGTCGGCGACGGCCCGCACCGCCTGGTCGATCAGATCGAACCCGGCGCCGAGCCCGGCCAGCAGCTGCGTTCCGGCACTGGTCAGCTGCAGCCGGTTGCGCGGCCCCTCGAACAGCGCCACGCCCAGCAGCGCCTCGAGATGCTGCACCTGCCGGCTGATGGCGCTGTGCGTGACGTTCAGCTCGGCCGCCGCCAGCGTCATCCGGCCGTGCCGGCCGGCAGCCTCGAAGGCCCGGAGCGCATTGAGCGAGGGGATGCGACGCGCCATGTGAGTTTTCCGAACAAAGACTGTTCGAACTTATCGCTTTTCCTGCGCTCAGCCAGTGTGTTTGCTTGCCCTCGAAACACTCAATGTCAATAGAACGAACAGAGGCAGTAATGGCCAAGCGCACCGTGGATGGCAGTGCCGGGGACGTCGACTATGGGCGGATCGGCAGCGGCTACAGCCGCTACCGACAACCGGAGCCGCGCATTGCGGCGCTGATCGCCGCCGCCCTCGGAGACGCACGGACGGTGCTCAATGTCGGTGCCGGGGCGGGGTCCTACGAGCCGGTCGATCGCGCCGTGACGGCGGTCGAGCCCTCGGCGGCGATGCGCGCGCAGCGCCCGGCGCACCTGCCGCGGGCCATCGATGCCACGGCCGAGCAGTTGCCCTTCGCCGACCAGGCGTTCGACGCGGCGATGGCGACCTTCACCGTCCACCAGTGGCAGGATCTCGGTGCCGGGCTGGCCGAGATGCGGCGCGTGACGCGCGGCCCGGTGGTCATCCTCAGCTGCGACCCTGAGGCGCTCGACCGGTTCTGGCTCAACGACTACGCGCCCGAGGCCATCGCCGTCGAAGCGCGGCGCTACCCGGCGCTGTCCGAGATCGTCACGGGGCTGGGCGGCGCGGTCGAGATCCTGCCGGTGCCGATCCCGCTCGACTGCGTCGACGGTTTCGGCGAAGCCTATTACGGCCGCCCCGAACGCCTGCTCGATCCGGGCGCGCGCCTCGCCAACTCGGCTTGGACCTTCGTCGCGCCGGCAGTGGTGGAGCGGTTCGTCGCCACGCTTGGCCGCGACCTCGCCGATGGCAGCTGGGACCGGCGCTACGGCCGGCTGCGCACCACTCCGAGCTTCGAGGGCTCGCTCCGGCTGATCGTCGGGCGTCCGGGGGAGCCCTGAAGACCCGGCAAAGGGGCGCAGCGCGTTGCTGCCCGCCGCCCCCTCGTTTATTGCTCGCACGCCGGATCGAAGGGATTTCGCCCGTGGGATGGGACGCGCTGCAGCTCTGGGGAAATGGCGTCCAGCGGATCGAACCGCTGTCGGGCGGCGTCGCCAACGATGTGTGGAGCGTCAGCATCGGCGGCGAGCTGGCGGTCGGGCGGCAGGGGCGGCGCAGCGATGCCGACCTTGGCTGGGAGGCGGCGCTGCTGCAGCACCTGGCACGCCACGGCATGGCCGTGCCGGAGCCGATCCCGACCCGCGACGGCCGGCTGTTCGCCGATGGCCTGATGCTGATGCGCTATGTGGAGGGCGGCCCGCCGGAGACGGGGGCGGACTGGCGCCGCGTCGCCGAGACGCTGCGCCGGCTGCACCGCCTGACGGCGGGCTGGCCGCAGCGGCCGGGCTGGAAATCGTCGGGCGACCTGCTCGTCGCGACGAGCGGCACGCGGGTGAACCTCGCCGCCATGCCGCCCGAGGGCGTGGCGCGCTGCCGCGCCGCCTGGGCCCGGCTGGCCGGCCGGCCGACCAGCGTCGTGCATGGCGATCCCAACCCGCGCAACATCCGGATCACGCCCGAGCGCGTGGCGCTGATCGATTGGGACGAGGCGCATGTCGATGTCTCCGACCTCGACCTGGTGCTGCCACACAACGCCGCCGGGCTCGCGCCGAGCTTCCACGATGTGGCCGCCCAGGCTTCGGCCGCCTGGGAGGCGGCCGTGTGCTGGGACGACGACTATTCGAAGCGCCGGCTCGCCGAGGTGCGGGCGGGGGAGTGAGCGTCGGCCTGACGCCGGCTGGTTGAGGAAGGCTTCCGTCTCCACCCGCGGTGGCGTCGCGAGGAGTGACTGCTGTCCGGTATCCACCTCGTCCCCTAGACCAGCGATGACATCACGGCCCGGGTCTCGCCGCGCAGGCGCTGGGCGTCCTGGCTGGGTGGAGCGCCGAACTGGCGGCGGTATTCGCGGCTGAACTGCGAGGGGCTGTCATAGCCGACGCGGAAGCCGACGCCGGCGACGTCGTCGGGTGAGGCCGCGAGGTGGAGGCGGGCCTGCTGCAGCCGGATCTGCTTCTGGAACTGGATTGGGCTCATCGCCGTCACCGCCTGGAAATTGCGGTAGAAGGCCGAGGGGCTCATGCCGCAAATCTCCGCCACGTCCTCGACCCGGAAGGCGCTGGCGTGGTGCTCGCGGATCCAGCGCACGGCGCGGGCGATGTGGCTGAGGTGGCTGTCGGCAAGGCCGAGCTGGCGCACCGTGGCGCCCTGTTCGCCGACGATCAGCCACCACAGGATTTCGCGCTTGATGAGCGGGCCCAGCACGGCAAGATCGCGTGGCTGGTCGAACAGCCGCAACAGCCGCAGCACGGCGTCGAGCAGTTGCGCGGGGGCGTCGGAGACGATCAGCCCCGAGGGGGCGCCGGCGGGCCGGTCGAGCCCTGGCGTGCCGGCCTCGAGCAGCAGTTCGGCAATGCTGGGCGGGTGCAGCACCATGCCGAAGCCACGGGCCGGGTGCGCCGGGCTGGCGCCGACGAACTGACCGGTGATCGGCAGGTCGATCGAGGCGACGAGATACTGGCCCGCGCCATAGCGATAGAGCCGGTCGCCCAGCGCCAGGCGCTTTTCTCCCTGGGCGATCAGCGCCATCACCGTGCCGGTGGTCGAATGTTCCTCGATCGAGGCGTCGTGCTCGGCGAGTAGCACACCTTCGACCGGTGTCGACGCATCGGGGCGGGCATAGCGGGCGATCAGGGCGTTGAGTTCATCTATCGGCATGCCAATGGAGTAGCACAGCCGCTCTACCGTTCAAACGATTCTCCTTCTGATGGTAGGATCGTGCAAGTCATCGGGAGCCCTGTGATATCGCCTCCGGCCGCGAAAGTGGTTTGGTGTCGATGCCGCCGAGCACTGGGCTCACGGCAGCGAAAGGACACCGAAATGACCATCACGCATGGTTTTCACGCCACCATGACGGCCCGGCCGGGGCAGGGCGACGCGCTGGTGGCGCTGCTCGAACGCGCTCCGTCGCTCGCCCATGACGACTGCTTCGTCTTCCTGATCGGCCGCTCGGCCAGCAACCCCGACCTGGTCTTCGTCACGGAGGGCTGGAGCAGCGCCGAGGCGCATGGCCGGTTCTTCGCCAGCCCCGTCGCCAAGGCCTATACCGCCGAGTTCGGCCCGCTGGTGCTCGACAGCGCCTATGCCGACGAAGTGCCGCTCGGCGGCAAAGCCGTCCTCTAGCACCCGACACCCCCCCATCCTCGCGATCCCGCACGCGCCAGCTGGCGCGCCGGCATCGCCTTGTCTCAAGGAGCACTCCATGAACCGTCCCGCACTCGACCCCGAACTCGCCGGGCTGCTGGCGCAAATGCCCGCCGTGCCGCCCCTCGATGCCCGGAGCCTGCCGCTGCTGCGGCAATATCGGACACCCGCCGAAAGCTTTGTCGAAGGGCGTTCGATCGAACGGCGCGAACTCAAGATCGCCGCCGCCGACGGCGCCCTGTTGCCGCTCTCGGTGTTCCGCCCCGCCGGGCTGGCGACGTCTGCCGCGGCGCCCTGCATCTACTGGCTGCATGGCGGCGGCATGGTGATGGGCGACCGTTTCACCAATCTCGATATTCCGCTCGACTGGCTCGAGCGCTTCGGCGCCGTGGTGGTGACGCTTGACTACCGGCTGGCGCCGGAAGTGCAGGGCACCACCCCGGTCGAGGATTGCTACAGCGGTCTCGAATGGGTCGCCGGGCATGCCGCCGAACTCGGCATCGACCCCAAGCGGCTGGTGGTTGCCGGGGCCAGCGCCGGAGGCGGCCTCACGGCCGGCATGACGCTGATGGCCCGCGACCGCGGCGGCCCGGCAATCGCGGCGCAGGTGCTGATCTGCCCGATGCTCGACCATCGCAATGACACCGCCTCGAGCCGGCAATATGCCGAGGGTCCGGCCACCTGGACGCGCGCCGCCAACAGCTTCGGCTGGGAGGCTCTGCTCGGGACCGCCACCACGGTTTCGGCCTATGCGTCACCGGCACTGGCGAGCGATCTCGGCGGGCTGCCGCCGAGCTTCATCGATACCGGCTCGGCCGAACTGTTCCGCGACGAGGACGCGACCTATGCGAGCCGCATCTGGGCGGCGGGCGGGGTGGCCGAACTGCATGTCTGGCCCGGCGGCTGTCACGGCTTCGATGCGCTGTTCCCAAAGGCGCAGCTCTCGATCATCGCCCGCCAGACCCGCAGCGCCTGGCTCGGCCGCCTCCTCAACCTCCCGAACTGAAGGATTCTTTGCCATGAACAACATTCTCATCACCGGCGCCTCCTCGGGCTATGGCCACGAGATCGCCCGCCACTTCCACCAGCAGGGCTGGAACGTCGTCGCGACGATGCGCAAGCCGCAGCCGGGCCTGCTGCCGGAGTCGGAGCGGCTGCGGGTGCTGCCGCTCGAGGTCACCGATGCGGCCAGCATTGCCGCCTGCGTCGCCGCGGCGGGGCCGATCGACGTGCTGGTCAACAATGCCGGGGTCGGCATGGCCGGCGCCCTGGAAGTCGCGCCCCTGAGCGAGATCCGCCGCATCTTCGAGACCAACACGTTCGGGGTGATGGCGATGATCCAGGCGGTGCTGCCCCAGATGCGCGAGCGGCGGAGCGGCGTGGTGGTCAACGTCACCTCCTCGGCGACACTGGGCGCCTTCCCGTTCTCGGCGCCCTATACCGCGAGCAAGATGGCGATCGAAGGGCTGTCGATGGCGCTCGTCCCCGAACTGGCGCCGTTCGGCCTCGAGGTGAAGCTGGTGGAGCCCGGCCTCGGGCTCGGCACCCGCTTTGCGCAGAACTCGGCCTTCGACTTCGCCGCGCAGGTTCCGCCGGCCTACAGGGCCCACGCCACGGCGGTGTTCAGCACCCGCCCCGCGGTGACCACCAGCGAGAGCGACGTCGCCGACGCCGTCTGGCGCGCCGTGCACGACACCACCGGGCAGTTGCGCTTCCCGGCCGGCGCCGATGCGCTCGAATTGTGGGAGCGGCAGTCGCGGTGACAATGGCCGGGGCACTGCCCCGGCCGTCCATCGGCGCAACCGCAGATGGCAGCCGATCGTGCCGGGGGGAGCAGAGCAGGGCGTGCAACGGCGCCCTGCGCCGTGGAGAGGCGCGGATGTCGTGCTCGGCCGCAGCAACAGAACAACATGTTCGCAAGTAATCATTGCGACTTGCGGGCATGACGGCAATCCGGTGGTACTTTCCTCATGGGCCTGTTGCGACATGCGCAGCAGAATCGAAGGTGAGCACATGGCGAAACAGTCGCAGGCAATGGCGGAGGCGGCGCCTCAGACCCGCAAGCGGGGACATGGGGTGCAGAAAGTCTACGACAGGCTGCGGCAGTCGATCCTCGATCTCAGCCTGCCGCCGGGCAGTCCGCTCGACGAAATGCGGCTCTCGGAGGAGTTTGCGCTGTCGCGCACGCCGATCCGCGAGGCGATGGTGCGACTGGCGGCCGAGGGACTGCTGACGACGCTGCCCAACCGCAACACCATCGTCGCGCCGATCGACTTCGTAAACCTGCCGGTCTATTTCGAGGCGCTGACGCTGATGTACCGGGTCACCACCCGCGCCGCGGCAGTGCATCGGCGGCCCGAGCACCTGGTGCGCATCCGGGCCTTCGAGGCCGCCTATGCCGATGCGGTGCGCCGCCATGATGCGCTGGGGATGATCGCCATCAACCGCGATTTCCATGTGGCGGTGGCGGAGGCCGGCGGCAATGTCTATTTCACCCAGTTGTTCGCCCGGCTGCTCGACGAGGGGCGGCGGGTGATGCGGGTGTTCTACTACTCGTTCGACGACCGCCTGCCGCGCCAATATGTGGACGAGCATGCCGACATGGTGGCGGCGATCGAAGCCGGCGACGCCGACCGCGCCGACGCGCTGGCGGCGACGCACGCCGCCCAGATCGTGCGGCAGATCCAGTCCTACATCTCGCGCGAGACGACCACCCGGATCGACCTGGCGCTGCAGGCGCGGTGAGGGGGAGGAGCTTGCAGTCGGCGCCCCGTGAGGGCAATCGCACATGTCGGTGAGGGGCACCTCTTGCCTTCTCCCACAAGGGGAGAAGGCACTCAAACGACCATCAGTGCTCCATATGCGACCGAGCGCGCTTAAGCCGCTTTCGCCCAGTCGGCGTACCAGGTGCGGAAGCGCGTGAGCGATTGTTCGGCGAAGCGCTGCTGCGCCGGGCTCAGGGCGTCGGTCTCGTTGAAGTGGAGCGCGTATTCGGGCTCGCCGTTGAGCACCAGCAGGTACTTGAAGAACAGCACCAGGTCGGGGCCGGCATCCCAGGTGGAAAGCGTGATCAGCGCTTCCTCGAGTTCCCTGGCGCGACGGCGCGCCACCGGGTCGCCCTGCTGGCCTTTGACGCAGAGTTCGACCAGGTGCAGCACTTCGCGCGGCAGGCAGTTGCCGATGCCGGTGATGGCGCCGGCGGCGCCGCATTGGATGAAGCCGTGATAGACGGCGGTATCGACGCCCACCATCAGTGTCAGCTCGGGATCGGCCGAGGTGATGTGCTCGGCCGCGTAGGAGAGGTCCTGTTCGCCGCCGAATTCCTTGAAGCCGACCAGGTTCTTGTGCTCGGCGCGCAGCGCGAAGAACAGGTCGGCGCGGGTGGCAAAGCCGTAATAGGGGCTGTTGTAGATCACTGCCGGCAGGTCCGGAGCGGCTGACAGCAGGGCCTTGAAATGGGCGTGCTGGGCGGCGGCCGACGAGCCGCGGGAGAGGACGCGCGGGATCAGCATCAGGCCGGCGGCGCCGACCTTCTGGGCATGGGCGGCGTGCGCCGCGGCGGCCCTGGTGTTGACCGCGCCGGTGCCCACGATCACCGGAATGCCGGCCTCGACCAGCCGCTCGACACCCTCCATGCGCTCGGCATCGGTGAGCAGCGGCCAATCGCCCATCGAGCCGCAATAGACCACGCCCGACATGCCGAGCCCGATCAGCTCCTTGGCCTTGCGCACCAGCGCATCGAAATCCGGCGTCCGGTCGGACCGGCAGGGGGTCATCAGGGCGGGAATGCACCCGGTGAACGGGCTCTTTTCCATGAGGTCAGCTCCAGCGGCTAGGGGCAATCAATGGGTTCGGCAAAGCGTATTGCGCTTCGTCACGATCTCCCTATAGGGTTCAGCCGACAGTTTGTCGACAGAGAATTCCAGTCCGCTGCGCGAAGTGCCGGATCGGGGCAGGGGAGTGACATGACGATCGATGCGATGGCGCTGCGCGCCGCGGTGGCCGAGGGGTTCGAGCGGCAGACCGAGTGGCTGGCCCGGCTCGCCAGCTTCGACAGCACCCGGGGCAACGAGGCCGCCTGCCAGGATTGGCTGGCCGGCGAGTTCGCGGCGCGCGGTTGGGGGGTCGACCGCTACAGTCTCGACGAAGTGGAGATTGCCGGGCTGCCGGGTTATTCGCCGGTGGTCGACGCCGACTATTCCAGGGCGGTGCAGGTGGTCGCGACCCACGAGGTCGAGGCACCGGTGGGCAAGAGCCTGATCCTCATGGGCCATATCGACGTGGTGCCGCCGGGAGCGCCCGAGCTCTGGGCGCAGGATCCGTTCAAGCCCGAGATTCGCGACGGCTGGATGCATGGGCGCGGCACCGCCGACATGAAGGCGGGGGTTTCGGCCATGGTGTTCGCGCTCGATGCGCTGCGTCGGCTGGGCTTCGTGCCGGGCTCGCGGGTGCATATCGAGACGGTGAGCGAAGAGGAGTGCACCGGCAATGGGGCGCTCTCGACGCTGGCGCGCGGCTATCGCGCCGATGCGGCATTCATTCCCGAAAGCATGGGGCACCGGCTCATCCGGGCCGAACTGGGCTCGGTGTGGTTCCGGCTGCGCATTCTGGGCCGGCCGGGCCATGTGCTGGCGAGCGCCTCCACCGGCTCGCACGCCATCCTCGCGGCCATGGCCTATATCGAGGCGCTGAAGGGGCTGACCGCCGAGATCAATGCCGAGGCGGTGTCGCACCCCTATTTCGGCGCCATCGCCGATCCGGTGAAGTTCAACCCCGGCAAGATCCGCGGCGGCGACTGGCTGGGCTCGGTCCCCTCGTGGTGCGAGCTCGAATGCCGGCTGTCGGTGCTGCCGGGGCACAGCCTGGCGGAGGTGCGCGAGCGCGTCGCCGAGGCGGTGCGGCGCTGCGCCGCGGCGCTCGAAGCCGAAATGCCGGCGCTGAGCTGGATCGGTTTCCAGGCCGACGGCCACGTCTTTGCCCCCGGCACCGCAGCCGAGGCGCTGCTCGCCGAAATCCATACTCAGGTGCTGGGCCAGCCGCTCGAACCGCTCTGCCTGACGGCGACCAGCGATACCCGGTTCTACGACCTCTATTACGGCATTCCGGCGCTCTGCTACGGCGGCAATGCCCGCGGCATGCACGCGCCGTCCGAGGCGGTGGAGCTCGCCAGCCTCGCCACCACCACCGAGGTGATTGCCCGTTTTGTCGCCGACTGGTGCGGCCTCAAGGCAGCATGACGCTCAAAGTTTCGGCAGGGCAGGGTTCAGAATCCATCTTGTCGACAAACTAAATATTCGCTCATATTGACATCAAAGCGTCGCAAGCAGGACCTCAATGCGCCTAACCGACAACCAGCAGATCTCACAGGCCGCATCGGTCGGCGCGGCGCCCGGCCGATGAACGGGGTGCTGCACTTCACCAATGCGCGTCTCGTCGATCTCGAGCGCCAGGCGCTCGGCGCCCCGACCAGCGTCTCGGTGCGAGATGGCCGGATCGTCGGCACCGGGGTGGCGCCGGCGCCGGGGAGCGAGGTGATCGACCTCGGCGGCCTGACGCTGATGCCGGGCTTCATCGATTGTCATTTCCATGTCGTCGCCTGGTCGCTCGACCTCTGGGCCAATGCCATCGCTCCCGACAGCCTTGCGGCTTTGCGCGCGGCGCAGGTGATGAGCGGGCTGCTCGCTGCCGGTTTCACCACGGTGCGCGATCTGGGCGGCGCCGACCTGGGCCTGGTGCGCGGCGTCGAGGACGGGCTGATCGAGGGGCCTGACCTGGTCATCTGCGGCAAGGGCCTGTCGATGACCGGCGGGCACACCGACCTGCGCCTGCGCACCGATATCCGGCCCGACGCGCTGGGCTGGCGGCTGGGCAATATGGGCGTCCTGGTCGACGGGGTCGACGAGGTGCGCCGTGCCTGCCGCAAGATGATCAAGGAAGGCGCCCGCTTCATCAAGGTGATGGCCAATGGCGGCGTTTCCTCCCCCAACGATCCGATCGACGGGCTGCAATATTCGGACGACGAGATCCGCGCCATGGTCGAGGAAGCGGCCAACTTCAACACCTATGTGTCGGCGCACGTCTATTCGGATGCCTCGATCCGCCGCTGCGTCAGGCTCGGGGTGAAGTCGCTCGAGCACTGCAACCTGATCGAGCCCGAGACCGCCGCCATGGCCGCCGAGGCGGGCTGCATCGCGGTGCCGACGCTGGCGGCCTATGACGGCCTGAAGCTCGAGGGCGCCCAGCTGGGCTTCGGCGTTGCCGAACAGGCCAAGATCGACGTGGTGCGCGATGGCGGCCGCAACTCGCTTCAGGTGATGCGCGCGGCCGGGCTGCCCATGGCCTTCGGCACCGACCTCCTCGGCCAGCTGCGCAAGTATGGCGGGCTCGAGTTCGAACTCCTCGCCCAGGTGCTGACCCCCGCCGAGATCCTCGGCGGCATGTGGAGCGCCGGGGCGAAGCTCTGCCGCATGGAAGGCGAGATCGGCACCATGGCGACGGGGGCGCGGGCCAATCTCGTCGCCTTCGACGTCGATCCGTTCGCCGATATCGCCGCGCTCGGCAGGCCTGAGCAGCACCTCAGGCTCGTCGTCAAGGACGGCGCCATCAAGCACGACCGGAGGGGGGAGTGAGCCCCGATCTCGCCCACGCCCATCGGCTGGCGCGCGGCGCCGATGCCGCCGTCGCGGTGTTCGCCTATTGCCGCGCCGGCCTTCATGCCGCGGTCGGCTCGCTCCTCACCACGGCCTCGGTCTACGACCTCGACGCCATGCGCTCGCGGCGGGTGTGGACCGACGATGCGGCGGCCTATCCGACCGGCAATTTCAAGCGGCTCGACCGCAACCTCTATTTCGAGACGGTGATCGAGCGCTGCGAGCCCTATGCCTCGACCAGCATCGAGGGCATCCAGCGGGTGTTTTTCGACTGGCAGAAGATCGAGGCGCTGGGCTTTGAATCCAACATGAACCTGCCGGCGGTCGCCGATGGCAGGGTGATCGGCACGCTCAACCTGCTGCATCGCAAGGGGCACTACACGGCCGACAAGGTCGAGGCCGCGCTTGCCTGGCAGCCGGTGGCGACACTCGCCTTCCTGCTGCTCGGCCAATCGCGCTCGGAAGGCGCCAATTTCCACGGCGAAGCCGGCGGCGGCGTTTCGGCCTTGGAGGGATGAGGCACTCGCCGGCCGCTTCGGCGGACGGCGCAACAGGTGGTCCGAACCTACGGACCCAGCACCAAACACGGGACCCACAGGAGAACACAGATGAAGCACAAGATTTTCGCAGCGGCGCTGATGGCTTCGGCCCTCATCTCAGCCCCCGCCATGGCCCAGGAGCCGATCCGCCTGGCCTTCCTCGCGGCGTCCAGCCAGAACGGCTATAACGACGCCACCTGGCAGGGCGTGAAAGCCGCCGCAGAGAAGGCGGGCGGGGTCGAGGTCGAGATCTTCGACGGCGAGTTCAATGCCGCCACCCAGTACAAGCAGGTCGAAGACATCATTGCCGGCGGCCGCTTCGACGGCATCATCATCGCCCCCAACGATACGGTCGGCATCGCCACCGCGCTCGAGGAGGCGACCAAGGAAGGCCTGCTCGTCGCCTCGGTGCTGTTCCCGGTCGGCCCGGACCTGACGGTGATGACCCCGCAGGTCGCCGGCCTCACCACCACCGTCGCCTCCAACCCGGTCACCGGCGCCACTGCGCAGGCCGAGGAAGTGGTGAAGTTCTGCGCCGACAAGGATCCCTGCAACGTGGTGATCATGATCGGCCAGCTGCAGTTCCCGTTCGACAACCTGCGCTACAAGAGCTTCGAGACCGTGCTGTCGCAGCACGCCAACATCAAGGTCGTGGCCACCGGCGAGGGCAATTACAGCCCCGATGCGTCGCTGACGGCGTTCCAGGACATCATCCAGGCCAACCCCAAGATCGACGCGGTGCTCTCCAATGCCGACCAGCACCTGCTCGGCGTCGAGATCGCGCTCAACGATGCCGGCATCCCGATCGAGCCGATCTACATGATCGGCGGCGGGCTCAACCAGATCACCGTCGACAAGATCAAGGCGGGCGTGTTCGACGCGACGCTCTCGGGCTACCCGTACTCGGAAGGCTTCTATGCGGCCGACGCACTGATCCGCGCCAAGAAGGGCGAGACGGTCGAGAACTGGATCGACCCGGCCACCAAGGCCTCCAACCCGATGATCGTCGACAAGGCCTGGCTCGACGCCCATCCGGATTTCAAGGCGGAGTGGGAAGGCTGATCGCCTTCGCACCATCCGAGCCGGGGGCGCTCCCGCCCCCGGTCACCGGAGGGCAATCGCATATGAGGTTAAGCACTGCACTTTCAGTGCTCCTCCACCGTGAAACGGGGGAGGGGGACCAGCGAAGCTGCTGGAGGGGGCGGCCCCGAACACCGGCGTCTGCCGCCGCCCCCTCCACCGCCTCCGGCGGTCCCCCTCCCCCGCTACGCGGTGGAGGACCAAAGCCAGCCCGGTGGCCTTCATATGAGATTGCCATGCCAGTCACCGGATCAATGATCGTTATCGGTTCGCTGCAGCCGGGGAGGCAACGATGACCACTCCAGCCATCGCCGTCCGGGTGCGGGGCGTCGCCAAGAGCTTTGGCGGCACGCGCATCCTCGAGGGCATCGATGTCGAGATCGCCGCGGGGACCGTGCATGCCCTGGTGGGCGAGAACGGCGCCGGCAAATCCAGCCTCGGCAAGATCATCGGCGGCTACTACACTCCCGACGAGGGCGAGGTCGAAATCCTCGGGGCGCGCGTCGTGCGCTTTTCGCCGCGCGATGCGCTGGCGCTGGGCGTCGCCATGATCCACCAGGAGCTGCAGCTGGCGCCCGAGCTGACCGTGGTGCAGAACGTCTTTCTCGGCCGCGAGAGCCAGCGCGCCGGCATCCTGGTCGGCGGCGATGCCGCCCGCTTCGCGGCGCTGGAAGAGGCCTGCGATTTCGGCATCGACTCGTCGGTCAAGGTGGCGAGCCTGCGCATCGCCGAGCGCCAGAAGGTCGAGATCATGCGCGCCATCGCCCGCGAGGCGCAGGTCATCATCATGGATGAGCCGACCTCGTCCCTGACCGAGGACGAAGCCGACCGCCTGCACGAGGTGATCCGGCGGCTCAAGGGGCAGGGCAAGACCGTCATCTATGTCAGCCACTTCCTCGACCACATCCTCGCCAATTGCGACAATGTCACCATCATGCGCGACGGCAGGGTGGTACGCACTTCGCCGATCGCGGGCGAGACCAAGCAGAGCCTCGTCGACGCCATGCTCGGGCAGGCCGCCGAAATCCTCTGGCCGGCGCTGCCTGCCGCCCCCGCCGCGACGCTTCCTCCGGTGGTGGAGCTGCGCGGGGTCAGCACCGGCGCCGGGCTCGCCGATATCTCGCTCGCCATCCGTCCCGGCGAGATCGTCGGGCTGGTCGGCCTCGTCGGCTCGGGCCGCACCGAAGTGGCGCGCGCCCTGTTCGGCGCCGACCGGATCACCGCCGGCCAATATCTGATCGAGGGCGCACCGGTCGGCCGCCGCTTCAGCGTGCATGAGGCGATCGCCGCCGGCGTGGCGCTGGTGCCCGAGGATCGGCGGAAGCAGGGACTGGTGCTGACCCAGCCCACCCGCTTCAACATCAGCCTGGGCACCCTCGGCCGGATCAGCCGTTTCGGCATCCTCAACCGCGGCGCCGAGATCAAACAGGCGCGCGACATGATCGGACATTTCGGCATCGTGCCCGGGGCGGTCGATGGCCGGGTGGCGCGCTATTCGGGCGGCAACCAGCAAAAGGTGCTGCTCTCCAAATGGGCGGTGGCGAAACCCAAGCTGCTGATCCTCGACGAGCCGTCGCGCGGCGTCGATATCGGAGCCCGCCGCCGCATCCACGATTTCATCGTCGAGATGGCGCGGCAGGGCGTCGGGGTGCTGCTGATCTCCTCCGAGCTCGAGGAAGTCATCAACCTGTCCCACCGCTGCTACCTGTTGAGCGAAGGCCGGATCTTTGCCGAAGAGCCCGCCGCCGCGCTGACGGTGGAAGCGGCGCTCACCCGCGTCTTTGACGAACAGAACAGCCAACGCAATCGCCAGGAGGCTGCCAGCTGATGGCCGACACCACCCTCACCAAGACCCCTGCCGCCGCGCGGCGCTTCGACTTCGGCGATTTCGTGCGCCAGTATGGCGTGCTCATCATCATCGCGGTGATGCTGGTGGCGCTGACGCTGCTGTCGCCGTCATTCCTGACGCCGCGGAACCTGTTCAACATCCTCAACCAGTCGACGCCGCTGTTCATCATCGCCTGCGCACTGACGCTGGTGATCATCGGCGGCGGCTTCGACCTCTCGACCGGGGCCATATTCGGCGTCGCCTCGGTGAGCGCGGCTTACCTCGCGGTCAATGTCGACCCGCTGCTCGCCATCGTCGCGGCGCCGCTGATCGGGCTGCTGCTCGGCTCGATCAACGGCATCATCATCACCGCCTTCAACGTCCACTCGTTCCTCGTGACGCTGGCCACCAGCCTCGTCTATCGCGGCATGGCCATCCTCATCACCAACGGCAAGCTGATCCCGGTGCGGGTCGAGGAATTCGCCTGGCTGGGCCGCGCCAAGCTCGACCTGGTCAATGTCGCGGTGCTGGTGATGCTGGCCTTCATGGTGCTGATGATGTTCATCCTCAACCGCACGACGCTGGGGCGCGCCATCTTCGCGGTGGGCGGCAACGAGGAGGCGGCGCTGCTCTCGGGCATCCGCACCAACCTCGTCAAGATCATCACCTTCGCGCTGTCGGGCGGCGCCGCCGGGCTGGCCGGGGTGATCACCGTGTCGCGGCTGTCGATGGGCGAGCCGCAGGCCGGCACCGGCTACGAGTTCGAGGCGATCGCCGCGGTGATCCTGGGCGGCACTTCGATCATGGGCGGCGCCGGCGCGATCTGGCGCTCGATGGCCGGCGTGCTGCTGATGGCGCTGATCGGCAACGGCTTCAACATCCTCAACGTGAACCCCTTCTTCAAGGACCTGACCACCGGCGTGATCATCGTCTTGGCCGTCGCGCTCGCCGCGACCGGCAACAAGCGATGAGCGTCTGCCACCCACGGAATATGGCGCCGGCGGCCAGCGGCCGCGGCGCGCAAGCGAGAGACTGAGATGTCCGACAAGATCACCCGCGTCGCCACCGATGTCGGCGGCACGTTCACCGACCTCGTGTATTTCGAAACCGATATGCGGAGCGGCGCACAGACGGTCCGCACCGAAAAGTCGGATACCACGCCGCCGGATTTCGAGAAGGGCGTGCTCGACGTCCTCGCCAAGGGCGGGGTCGAACTGGAGAGCCTCGATTTCCTCGCGCATGGCACCACCGTGGTGATCAACTCGCTGACCGAGCGCAAGGGCGCCAAGGTCGGCCTGATCACCACCAAAGGGTTCCGCGACGTGCTGGAGATCGGCCGCGGCAACCGGCCGGATTTCTTCAACCTCAAGTACAAGAAGCCCGAGCCGTTCGTCGCGCGGTACCTGCGCCGCGAGCTCGCCGGCCGCATCGATTTCCATGGCAAGGAGCAGGTGCCGCTCGACCTCTCGGGGTTGGCCGAGATCGTTGCCGATTTCCGCGCCGACGGCGTCACGGCGGTCGCCATCTGCTTCATCCACGCCTATGCCAACCCGTCGCATGAAGAGGCCGCGCTGGCGGAGCTGCGCCGGCTGTGGCCGGACGTGGTCGCCGTCGCCTCGCACCAGATCACCCGTGAGTGGCGCGAATACGAGCGCACCTCCACCACCATCCTCTCGGCCTATGTGCAGCCGTCGGCGCAGCGCTATCTCGAGCGGCTGGAAACGGGCCTCCGCGACCAGGGCTATGCCGGCGGGCTCTACGTCATGCAGTCCAACTGCGGCGTCGACGCGGTGGAGTCGATCAAGCAGACGCCGATCACCATGGTGGAATCGGGCCCAGCCTCGGGCTTCTGGGGCGCCGCCGAGCTCGGCCGCATCATCGGCGAGCCCGATGTGCTGGCGCTCGACATCGGCGGCACCACGGCGAAATGCTCGCTGATCAAAGGCGGCCAGGTCACCATCAAGACCGACTACTGGATCGAGCGCGACCGCAAGTCCGCCGGCTATCCGATCATGGTGCCGGTGGTCGACCTGGTCGAGATCGGCAATGGCGGCGGCTCGATCGCCTGGGTCGACGAGTTCGACAAGCTCCATGTCGGGCCGCGTTCGGCCGGCGCCGTGCCCGGGCCGGCCGCCTATGGTCGGGGCGGCAGCAACGCCACCACCACCGACGCCAACCTGGCGCTCGGCCGCATCAACAAGGATTACTTCGTCGGCGGCAATGTCGTCGCCGACATGGCGGCGACGAACGCGGCGCTGGCCGAACTGGGCGGCAAGCTCGGGATGAGCAACATCGAAGTGGCGCGCGGCATCGTGCGCATCGCCAATTCGAACATGGTCAACGCGCTGAAGCTGGTCTCGGTGAACCGCGGCTACGACCCGCGCGATTTCACCATGGTGGTGTTCGGCGGCGGCGGCCCGATGCATGGCGCCGAGCTCGGCAAGGAGCTGGGGGTCAAGAAGGTCGTGGTGCCGCGCGGCGCCTCGGTGTTCTCGGCCTGGGGCATGCTGATGAGCGACCTGAGGCGCGATTACTTCGTCACCCAGTTGATGGATGCCGACGACCACGAGAGCCTGTCGCAGCTGCTGGCGACGACGCGCGAGCGCGCCATCGCCGATTTCGTGCGCGGGAACGTGCCGGCCGACAAGGTGAGCATCAAGGGGCTGGTGCGGGTGCGCTACCAGAACCAGGAATTCGCCGTCGAAGTGCCGCTGCCGGCGGGCGAGCCGAGCCGGGCCTCGATGGCCGAGCTGATCGCCAATTTCCACGATGCCTATGAGCGCGAATACACCTATCGGCTCGATGCCGGGGTGGAGATCATCGGGTTGCACCTGGTGGCCGCGTCCGAGGTGGGCAAGCTCGAGATCACCAGGCTCGAGCGGACCGGCGCCAGCCTCGAACAGGCCATCAAGGGCCGCCGCGAGGTCGACTATGCGACCGAAGGCATCCACGAAGCCACCATCTACGATGGCACGAGGCTGGAGCCCGGCATGAGCTTTGCCGGCCCGGCGGTGATCGAGGACCCGGGCACCACGGTGGTGATCCAGCCGGCCAACCGGGTCAGCATCGACGACTACGGCAACATCCACATCGCGATCTGAGGGCTGAGATGACCAAGCACGATCCCGTCACCTTCGACATCATCCAGAACGCGCTCGAAGCGATCGCCGACGAAATGTTCGTGGCGCAGCGCAAGGCCTCGATGTCGGCCATCATCTACGAAGTGCTCGACCTCTCCTCGTCGATCCTCGACCCGGTCGGCGATATCGCCGCGGCCGGCGCCGGCATCCCCGCCTTCATCGGGGTGCTCGACAAGGCGGTCAAAGGCATCCTCAAGAAGTTCCCGCTCGAAAGCGTCCGGCCGGGCGATCTCTATGCCTCGAACGATCCCTATTATGGCGGGGTGACCCACCTCAACGACATGGTGCTGGCCGCGCCGGTGTTTTCGGGCGACCGCATCGTCGCCTGGGTCGCCAATATCGCGCACTGGAACGATGTGGGCGGGAACGTGCCGGGCTCGATGTCGGCCGATGCCACCGAAATCTTCCAGGAAGGGGTGCGCATCCCGGCGGTCAAGCTGTTCGACCAGGGCGTCGCCAACCAGGCGGTGTTCGACATCCTCTACGTCAACACCAGGCTGCCCGATTTCCTCAAGGGCGACCTGTGGGCCGGCATCGCGGGCCTCCGCATCGGCGAGCGCCGGGTGCAGGAGCTGCTCGCCAAATACGGCGCCGACACCTATCTCGCCGCCGTCGCCGACTATATGGACCTCGGCGAACGCCGGGCGCTGGCGGCGCTGAAGCAGATGCCGGCCGGCACCTACGACTATTCCGAAACCCAGGACGATGGCGCGGTGCACAATATCCGCCTCGTCATCACGCCGGAAAAGTTCACGGTGGACCTCCGCGGTAACCCCAGGCAGGCGGGCTCGAAGAACTCGTCGCGCGAGGGCTCCGAGATCGCGCTGCAGCTGGCCTTCAAGGACTTCACCGATCCGGACGGCCCGGGCAATGGCGGCTGCTTCCGCCCGCTCGAGGTGATCACCGAGCCGGGCACCATCTTCCACGTCATCGAGCCCGGCGCGCTGGGCTATTACTCGGAAGTCGAGATCCGGCTGTTCGACATGACGCTGAGGGCGCTGGCGCATCATTTCGGCGGCATCGTGCCGGCCGGCAATTTCGCCTCGATCTGCGGCACGGTGATGGGCGGCAAGCACCCCGACACCGGGCGGCACTACACCATCGTCGAGCCGCAGGTCGGCGGCTGGGGCGGCTGGGAGGGCCATGACGGCAATTCGGGGCAGTTCTCTGGCTTTCACGGCGAAACCTTCAACTGCCCCGCCGAGATCGCCGAAGCCCGCTACGGCATGTTCGTCGACCAGGTGGCGCTCAATGCCGAGCCGGGCGGGGAAGGGCAGTGGCGCGGCGGCAAGGGCATCGAGGTGCATTACCGGGTGCGTGGCGACAACAACTTCCTGTCGCTCGGCTACACCCGCTCCACCATGCCGCCCTGGGGCGTCGGCGGCGGCCTCGACGGCTCGCTCAACTATGTCGAGCTGCGCCGCACCGACGGACGCAACGAGCGCTACGCCTTCGCCACCAATGTGGTGGTCAACACCGGCGACGTGATCCGCATCGTCACCGCCAATGGCGGCGGCTATGGCGAGCCCAAGGCCCGCGCCCCCGAAGCCATCGCCCGCGACATCCGCGACGGCTACCTGACGCGCGAGCGGGCGTTGGAGGTGTATGGCACGGTGGGGACGCCCGGGGGCTAGATTGTTTCACCAAGGGCCGGAGCAACACTCGATGTCATCCCTGCCAAAAAACAGGGATGACAGCCGGTGGGTGGGTGCAAGGCCTGGCCAGACCGACGCAGCTCGATGCACGCCCAGCACAGCGCGAAGCGCGGGCGCGTTGCTTGCACCGGCTGTGTGTTTCGATGGTCCGTTCGTTTTTGGCTCCGAGGACCGCGGTGAATGGCCCCTATTGGCCCAAACCGGACTTCAGATCCGCCTGTGACTACTCTCCCAACCCGGCTGGGAGCTGGCCCGCTCGATACAGCTCGCGCGGCTCGTCGTAGGTGTCAGTTTCGATGTCAATGTCGGCCGAATAGGCCCACACCCCAGCCCGGATGGGCTCCAGGCGCTGAGCAGCCGCGATGGCGTCCTCGGCGGTCCTGGCTGACCTAGGTGCTTCTGGCTCGAGCTTCTTTCCCTTGGCTTTGAACCCTTGGGCAAAATACATCGTGCTCATATTGGCTCCTCGTATCGATTAGGACGCTGGCGATGAGAGCGCGGCCGCACCCTCACCTCCAACGTCCTCAACCGGGTGACGATCTAACCGGCGGGTATCGGTGACCCTGACCTGCGCATCGCACCCGGCCGCGCTCAGTGGTGCACCCAGGTCTGATGCGAGAAGACCTCGCCAGGCTGAGGCTCGTGGAGGGCTTTGTCGATCTTCAACTCCAGAGACCTGTGGTGGCCATCGGGCATCAGCAACTGGATCTCGGAGCCTGTCCTGTCCAGAACGAACGCTGAGTATCGTTGGCCGTCGGCGTCCTCGATCAGCAAGGTGTCGGAGCTCAGGACCCGAACCACCTGATGGTGGGATAGAACGGTGACCAGGGACCCTGGCCCAAAGGTGAGACCATCCAGGTCGGCGTGCCACTGGCTCAATGCGCACCCACTGGAACGAAGCCGATCAATCCCTCGCGCACGATGTCACGCCGGGTCCGCGGCGGGGTGGTGACATCCTGTCCGATGCCCTTGAGGATACCGATGCCTGCTACAGGGGGGACACCGGAAAAGTGGAGTCGCGCTCGCTGGCTGGCGAAGCTGTCGCGATTGGCCTTGCGGCTCTCGCTGATCATTTTCAGGAACTTCCGTGTCCGCTAAAGGCCCTAGATGGGCGGCACAGCCATCGCGAGCTGACGCGAGACGATCACCGTGTTTGAAGTTTGAACTTCCGTGGTTCAGTAGTGGACTTTATCCAACGAAACACCAAGCGATTTGTTTTTTCAGCCATAAGGAACCAATCTAGCCGCGATTTTTCTCAGTGATTCTGGCGAGCGGAGCGCGGCTTAGTTGTCGTGGCAGTGGCTCCTGTGGTGTTTGCACTTGTATTTTCTGCATCGGCATCCTATTTAATCTCGTGTTAAGCCATCGTTGGCCTCTGATTTCCGGCTTATTCCGGCTGTTCGATCCCCACTTTTGCAGACGCTCTACCTCGCCACCTGTCGTGGCGGTGGAAACCGTGCGTTGGCCCTAGGCGATCGACCCGTTAAGGAGATCATCATGATCAACGGAACCGTGAAGTTCTACAACGCCACCAAAGGCTTCGGCTTTATCGCTCCCAATGACGGGGGCAAGGATGCATTCGTGCATGCTGCCGCCCTCGAGGCAGCCGGCATAATGGGCCTCGCCGAAGGACAGCGTGTCACTTACGACCTGGGGAGCGGTCGTGATGGCAAGATGTCTGCTACCAACCTCTCGCTGGCCTGACCGCTTGAGTGGCCGGACCTGGTTCGGCCGCTTCCTGCCTCAGCAGGAATGTTCACCCCGCGTAGCGCATTAGCAAGGGATACATATGATGGCCTACTTCGACTACGAAGTGAGCGCGGAAGTTTATCCGAGTCGCCGCTACGCTAAGACAAGCAAACAGCGGTATCGCCGCTTCGGCAATGCCGCGGAAGCGATCCAGTTCATGATCGAAATCGTGTCCTCCCCGTCGCTGGCAGGGTCGTTTCTGGAGGTCGATGAGCGGCGCTACGAGGGTGAGGCTATTCGCGCCCTCTATGACGCCGATGAGTATCCGTTGCTGCGGCGGAAAATTGCCGCTTGAAGAAATCCCTTATGACTGAACGTTGGGTTTCGCGGCTGCAACCGATCTTGTCGACGGCGTTAAAGCGGCGAGGCTCTACACCCTCAATGCAGTCGAGCGGAGCCTCGCACACTTCCCTGGTGGAGATGATCCGAGGTCCACACCTGAAGACCACCGCCGAAACCGACTTAGGTCCGACCCGGCTGCCTGAGGCTCGCCGGTCCAACAGCGACCATACGCGCTTTTTCCTCTATTGATAGGCCAAGCGTCCGAAATTGTTAGGTGCATGACGGGAATGGGCGCATACTCACTCGAGCGCACCTTTGCGCCACCAGCGAAAGCTCCCAACATGCCCGTCGATTACCCGCAAGCGGCCGCCGCGCCGACTACATTTAGGCATGCGCGCAAAATCAACTTCGCATTGGGTTTTACTCTGACGCTCGGCCTCGCGCTTGTCGTCCGGCAGGTCATCTCGCTCGGCGGTTGGCAATGATCGCGTTGAGAATTCGCGGTGTGCGCCGACTTATCCTGAGCACGACAGACCTTGCCAAGCCGATGAATTTGAATGGATGCCCACCGGCCGACGAGACCTTGACCTTTCCGGCGGTCCGAAAGAGCTGGCGAGACTTCGATCCTCTCTGGCTACACCCTATGGGTGAGGTGGGGCACACTCATCTGACGGTGGTCAAATGACCGGCTGCGATCCCCGGCGGAGGCAGCGTTCCGTGGCCCGGGGAGGTGCTCTCCGCTGATGCTCCCGCTGTTCACTCTGACCTATCGCATGTTCACGGGCGCCCAACGGCGAGAAGCTCACACGTTGGAAATGGCGATCTGGGAATACGAGCAACTTCGCGAAGCGGGCGCCGCCGAAATAGGGATCTTCGATCAGGAGCGGCGGCCGCTTACCATCGATGTGCTGCGTACCCAGGCCAGCGGTTCAAAGTAAGCGCAGTCTCGGAAAGGCGATCGTGAGGCCGGCGGTCTCTGACCCCGAGAGCTCGGCCGTATCGTCATCACCTACCTGTAACCCGTGGAGATATCCCGATGCCTAAGGGCAAAAAAGACGCGCATCAAATTCGCCAGCGCGACACCATGGTGCTCCCTTTCAAGCGGAACATCGCCAGCTTGTCGATCCGCCTCGACAGGTGGGAGAACGACACGAAACCCGGCACCACTACGACGGTCCGCTCTGCGGCACAGGGGAGAGCGAAGGACGCAATTGTCGAGCTCGATAACCAGGTCGCTCGCCTGAAGGATGTCAAGTTTCCCCAAGGCACTTTCGACACTGCTCTTGCTGGGCAGGTCGAGGCAATGCACGTCAGCTATGGCCGCATTCGCGACGCCCTGGAAGGTATCGCAAGACCGCTGCAATGACCACCCCGACCAGAATTGCCAACGCCAGGGCCGCAGCGCGCTCCTATGCCCCCAAGCCGAACGGCACCGCCTTGACCTACGGCCTGATCGCGGCAGCTCTCACGACCGCCGCAGCCATTATTGCCGACGCGTATTTTCGAACCGACGTCGTGGGTAGGCCTGTCGGTCTTGCGGTTATCGCTACCCTGGCCTTTGCGTCTGGTGCGGTGTTTCGGTTCTGGCGACAGCGTCGATACGTGGGGGCTTTTCGGGCCGAGTACGTCAAGCGCACCCCGACGGCACCTGTCAGCGTGCCGGCCATTAGCGGCGAGCCTGCCGGAGTTAAGGGGGCACATGGTTCTGACGAAGAGTTGGAGTTTGTGACGTTTCGTTCTGCCTTCCTGCTGCCCGGCTTGACCGAGACACATCCGCCCGGAACCTTTGAAGTACGCCTGCGGAAGGAACCACTGGACGTTTCGTGGGGCGCCTTCCGGCTGATCAAAACCATCATGCTAACCGGCCACGGGGTGATTGAGGCTCTGGAAGTCAAGGAAGATGATCTCGCCGCGGCGTTGAAACATGACGCCAACCCGCCACAATAGGCACGCGTCAGCTAACCGATGCGTGTTATGTTGAACCGCTTGCATGCATTTCGCGTGCTCGTCTGACACAGATCGGACACTTCAATGCAAATGCCGACTTGGTTGAAACCCGGCCTCATGGGCGCGGGTGTAGGCGCCATCGCTCTTGCAATCATTGGCTTTAGCTGGGGCGGCTGGGTAACCGGTGGCTCAGCTCAGGACATGGCCAAAAGGGCCGCGAGCACCGCCGTTGCTGCAGCGCTTACGCCATACTGCGTAGAGCGGGCCGGCACACCCGAGGGAGCCTCGGTTATGACAGAGCTCAAAGGCGCTGCAATCTATTCCCGCAAAGCCATCGTCGAGAAGGCCGGCTGGGCAACCCCGCTCGGTATGGACAAGCCCAACGCCGACTTGGCTCAGGCCTGCCAGCTCAAGATCGCGGAAGCATTCTAGTTGTGTTGCCCTGTCGAACTACGCGGCAGGGCAACCGCCTTCAGCATAGCGTTGAGCGACACCCTGGCCACCATTCAAAAGGATTACCGCAATGACGCCCGAACGCCTTGAAGAGTGTCTACGCCTCGTACGCTGGCACAAAGACGTGCTGGCTGAGGCGATTGATGTTCCGTCGGAGGCCGTAACGGCATGGCTCGCGGGCGCCGAGGAAGTGCCAAGAAAGGTTGGCGCGTGGATCGAGGCACTATGCTTCGTGCACGAGGCCGCCGAGGAGTCGAAGCCGGCTACCGCTGGTGGCGGCTTCGGCAGTGGCCCGGACCGGGAGTTCATTCCGGTGTACTCTTACAACCTCCTGAGGAACCTAAGTCATGCCCCGGTTCCTCTGAAAGGCCTGTTCGGAAGCGACGACGAGGGTGCCGTCTTCTTTCTGGTGTCGCGCGGACTTGCCGCACGAAGCGGCTCGGAACTCGTGATAACGGAGGCGGGCCGCGCCGTGGGCTCGATGGTCGTTTAGGCGTTGCATGGCAAAACGAGTTGGGACATTTCTACCTCGACCGCATCAGGCGGTGAGACCGTCCTTCTCGTAGCGCCGTGGAGAAGACTGTAGCGATGCAAATAGTCCCACACCGATCCACCTCTGCTTCTGGCGCGGCGTGGCCATCTGCGACGACCGGCTGGCCCGGAGCGGGCTTCGATAACGGAAGTTATCGAAGCCCGAGACTCACTTGATCGCTGACGAGGAGTCGATCAGCGACCGCAATTGCCGAGTGAGTTCGCGACCCTGGATTTGGGTCTGGGCATACCCTTCAGCGCTGACGGCGCGGCGGATGAGTTCGACTGAGGGGTAGCGGCCGGAGCGAGCGAGTTCGAAGGCGCGCTCGAGGGCGGTTTTGTTCTTGTCCATCAGGGCAGCATAACAGCCTGGGGCGGGAGAGCTTGCTATTTCGGCCGCGAGCCGCCATATGTAGTGGGACGCGAGCCTTCACATTGCTCGTGTGAGACCCTGTTTCGCAACGGCGACGGGGAACGAGGCCGGGCTAGAGCGCCGGCGCCTCCCAACAGAAAGAAATCCGCCAGTACCTTTGCGTCGCGCCGCCTTCGAGCGGCCGTGCAGTTGCTTGGCGTCTTACGACCATATGCCAGAATTCGACTATCTCGCTCGCGCCGAGCTCTATCTCGGCAGCGACTGGGAGACCGCTACCACGCTCGGTTCACGAGCTTTCCGTCGCGCTGCACATGCCTTGCGCTTCGCCTTCGAGGAAGCGGCTCCCATCAGCCTGAGAGGCGCCCGCCTGCGTATCGGCGACCGACAGTTCGCCGGCCATGAACTCAGGGGCCTCTACACCAACCACAACTATCCGCTGCCCCGAAAGCGCGGGTCCGGCACCAACAACCAGAAGAGGAAAGCCAATGCAGGTCACCGTTAGGGACAACAATGTCGACCAGGCCATGCGCGTGCTCAAGAAGCGCCTGCAGCGCGAGGGCGTGTTCCGCGAGATGAAGCTCCGTAAGTACTACGAGAAGCCGTCCGAGGAGCGGGTGCGCCGACAGGCCGAGGCCGTGCGGCGTTCGCGCAAGAATGCCCGCAAGCAGGCGATCCGCGAGGGCCTGATCGCAGCACCGAAATCAAAGCTGTTCGCGCGGACTGCCCGCCCGGGTCCGCGGCCGCAATCATGAGTGACGCTCCCGATCCGCTGCCGCCGCGCCAGTACACGGCCGGTTTTCTCGCCGGTTCGTTCGGCCTTACCCTCAAGCAGGCGCGGGACATTCTCGCCAGCGTGGGAGAAGATCGCACCGCCGCAGCAGAGCAGGCCCGCAAGAAGAAGGCGGACCGCACCCTTTAGCTGCCGACGTCCCGGGACACGGTTGTCCAAATATGTCGTCGAGGGTGGAGAGCACCATGTTTTCGTTCAAGAATATCGCTGTCCCCTCACGCAACCAACCCAAGAAGCAGGACAATGAGCAGGCAATCGAAGCTCATCGTCCCTACGTGCCGGTGACGAATACCGGCGTTGGGGCCAGGACTGCGCTCAGCGGTCATCAGCACCGGTTCGCGGTTGGCCAGCAGCTGTCGATGGCGCCTGATTGGCGAGAACTTGCCCGCGGCGCGTAGTTGTGCAGCGTCGTGTTCCTGCTCCCCTGTGAGGGCGGGGCGCTGCGCTATCGTGTTCGCAGCGACAGCGAGGGTTTCGAGCGGATCGTCAATGAAGCCGACCTTATGCCGCTCGGCGACGAGTAGAGCCCGATGCCGCAGTTCTTCTTCCACGTGCGCCGCGGAGCGAGCCTTTACGCCGATCCGCTAGGGCAAGAGCTGGAGGACGTCCATGCGGCCTACACCTGGGCAATTGAAGACGCGCGCTCGCTGATCGAAGGTCAAGCGCTGGAAGGCGACCTGCGACTTTATTCAATTGAAGTATGCGACGCCAACGGTCGGGTACTCTCGGTGCTTCCGATCATCGGGTAGGCGCATACATTCGATCATGCCGCACTAACGACGAAACAGTCCGGTCTCCCCGTGAAGCCAAGCTTGAATAATCCCGGCAGGTAGTCTATCCACAAGCCACGTTTCGCTTTTCTGGCGCTATCCGATCGGGGCCGACTGGTCCCTGCAGGCTATCTCTTGATCATCGTGGGCGCTCAGACTGACACGGCGCTGCCGTGGCGGAACACACGTGATGTGGAGAAGCCCTCCCGCACGGCAAGAAGGAGCCTCACATGGAAGGCACCGTAAAGTTCTTCAATACCACCAAGGGTTTCGGTTTCATTCAGCCCGACACTGGCGGTCAGGACGCGTTCTTTCACATTTCGGCCGTTGAGCGGTCCGGCATGACGACGCTCAATGAGGGCCAGAAGGTCAGCTACGAGCTGGAAAAAGGTCGAGATGGCAAGGTTTCGGCCACGAACCTGCGCGCGCTTTGACGCCGAAGAAGCGCGGCGGTAGTTGAGAAGGGCCCTCCGGGGTCCTTCTTTGTTCGCGGCTAGTCTTGGTAGATGTACGAGGTACGAGCTGTCCGCCGACCGGGCTGATAGATAGATGCCGGAGGCTTTTCCTTGTCGGATCGCACCACACTTCTGCGCCGCTGGGCCGGAGCCCTTGGGAGGGCCTCAGGTCAGCAGCCGCCAGCCCTCGTAGCAGTGATAAGCGCGTCGTTATCGAACGTCCGCTTCTGGCGCAAAGCAGACACCCGCGTTCCAGGCTAGTCAACGGGCTGCACTGATCGCGGCGGCTGCGCCCGTTCTTGTCTACAAGCACTTCTGCTTTCGAAAGTCCCTGCACCGAGCCGTTGATCCAGGGTTCGTCCTGACACACAGCGCGTCGTTGACTCCATACCAACCAGTCGGTATGGTCCGGTATGCACGAGTCACGCCTGAAAATTCTGAATGCAACGCTCAACGTCGTCCGGGAGAAGGGCTACCACGCCACCCGCATCGAGGATGTCTGCGCCGCAGCCGGCCTGACGAAGGGCAGCTTCTTTCATCATTTTTCCAGCAAGGAAGAATTGGCCATCGCCGCGGCCGCCCATTGGGATGTGGTCACCGGAACACTATTCGCCTCGGCGAGCTACCATTCCGCGCCGGAGCCGCTCGACCGGCTGCTGGGCTACATCGAACTGCGCAAAGCCCTGCTCACCAACACGATCCCCGAGGCCACCTGCTACGCCGGCACGATCGTGCAGGAAGCCTATGTGACGCATCCCGCCGTTCGCGAGGCCTGCGCCAACAGCATCGTGTTGCACGCGCGGACGCTCGAAACGGATATCGAGGCGGCAATTGCCCGCAGCGACTACAGGGGCGAGCTCACAGCCGAGAGCCTCGCACTGCACACCCAGGCGGTCGTGCAAGGCGCGTTCATCCTCGCCAAAGCGCTGGACGGTATGCCCGCCGCGCTCGACAGCCTCGATCATCTGGCTCGCTACTTCCGGCTGCTCTTTGCTGTGCCGGCGCGACGGGTCCGCAAGACGATTTCAAGGGAGAAGTAGATGCCCCATGTCACTTCCGCGGACGGCACGAGGATCGCCTACGACCGGAAAGGCACTGGCCCGGCGGTGATCCTCGTCGGCGGCACCCTGGACGACGGCGCTGAGAACGCGCCGCTGGCCCGGCTCCTTGCCGACCATTTCACAGTCTACAATTACGCACGACGTGGCCGGGGTGCCAGCGGCGATACACCGCCATACGCCTTGGCGCGGGAGGTGGAAGACCTCGACGCGCTGATTGCGACAGCCGGCGGCTCAGCTCACGTGTATGGCGCCTCATCTGGCGGCGCCCTCGCGCTGGAGGCAGCAGCGGCAGGTTCGGCGATCGACAAGATCGCCGTGTGGGATGTGCCGTACGTGATCGGGGACGACCAGTGGCCGAGGTTCAACCAGTACCTCGCGGACACCCACGAGGCAGACAAAGCCGGCCGGGACGAGGAGCTCCTGGAACTGTTCATGAGGCTTACCGGCGGACCAGACGCGGACATCGCGGCTTACAAACAGTACCCGATCTGGGCCTCGTCCGTCGCGCTTGCCCACACGCTCGTCAAAGACGCCGTGATCCTCAATGACTACAAGATCCCCACGAGCCGACTTGCCCGCATCACTCAGCCGGTCCTGGTGAGCACCGAGGGTCCGACCACCGAGCCCCAGTTCGCAGGCCTGCCGACCGACTTCTTCGACCGCGCCGCGGAAATGATAGCCGCTGCGGTCCCCCAGACCGAACGACACACGCTCAATGGGCAGGGACATGTCGTCGCCCCCGAACTCATGGCCCGTGTACTGAAGACGTTCTTCAACCAGTAACCGGTCGACCAACTCAGGTCCGGGTGCTGTAGTGGACGCGATCGCGCGGCGGCGTGCTGGAGCCCGGCGTCTGCCGCTCCGGCTAGGTCTTGTTCAGTCGAGCAAGCACCGCATCGGTCACGTCGGCGCCGAGACGATAGGAAAACGCAGTGACGCTCGTAAGGTCGTCGCTGAGCGTGCAGTCGAAAGCGAGGCCATACCACCTTTCTCCGGAGCGGAAGATCGCGCCGCTCGCTGTCAGTTGCGTGCCTGTCATCTTCGATCTGGCATAGGCTTCCGCCATCACCACGTCGGGCGCGAAGCCTTCCCCGGCATTTCCGATCTGGGCCAGGGCCTCGATGTTACAGGTTTGCGCCAGCCGCCTTTCGGGCGGCAGGGTTTCGAGCATCGCGCGCGCCCGCGCCATGCTGGGAACACTCAGCATTGCCTCGAGATAGAAGCGCTTGGCGCTGCGCAGCGCGCCGAGCTCAAGCGTCGCGACATCGGGCTCCGCCGACGGAGCCGGCGGGGCTGTTCCGTCCGCCATCTCGCCAGTGTCGGCCGTGACTGCGGCAACGGCTCCATCCGGCACGCTGGCTGGGGCGGTCAGCCCCCTCACTTTGGGACGCGACAGCGGTATCGGGGCTCCCTTTGCCGAGGTCTGCGAACCCCGCACCGGCTCCGATGCCGCGGTGGCGGAGGCCTTGTCTTCGGTCCTCGGGACCGCTGTTTCGGGCGGAGATGTCTCCGCCGCCGATGGCGTTGGATCGGCTGCCTGCTCTGCCGGTGGCGGTTCGGCGGGGGGCGTCTTGGCCGGCGGCAAGGTCGCCGCCGCGGCCTCCTCCGCTGGGTCCTCCGCAGGCGGCTTGCTGGCGCTGATCGCCTCCGGGGGCCGCACCAGCTCCACGTCGATGGCCGCTGGCGGTTTGGCTTCGGCGCTGTCGGGCCGCGGCTGCCAGAGCAAGAACGCCAGCAGCCCCACATGCAGCATTGCTGAAGCCATCGTGCCCCAGACGGCCCATGGGGTACGCCTTGGCGGCTCGGGGGGCGTCGGCTCTGGCGGCGTGACTTCGCTCATGGTTCAGCCTGCTATGACGATTGTGGGCTTTCGGTGGGGAGGGGCAAGGATATTTGGAGCGCAAGAAACAATTAGGCGTTCGCCCCCAGAGTACCCATATGTAGGCTAGGAGGGTGTCAGGCCTTCCTCTCAGCCATCTCCTCGTGTCCGCTTGAGATGACTGAGCCGCTCCGTTCTTGGGGCATGTAGCCGACACGAAAGCTTCCAAATGATAAGCGATAGCCGCAAGGCAAAACGCGACAGCTTCGCCAGTCAGCGAGCGCGACTTCATTTCGTCACCCTGCCAATGGTCGTCGGTCTAGGCGTGCTCAACGGCCGCCAGGACCGGAGAGGTGGCGCATCAAGTGACCGACGCGACATCATTCGTGACGGTCTCATCGGGTTCGTCCCTTCAGGTGCCCATTGAGCCAGTGGTACGCCGACCTCGATCAGGCAGAGTTGGGCCGCGGTGCGAACCTGACGGTTGTGTCCGAACATCAGGTGGTCCGAGTGATCACTTCGGACACCCTTTCAATCCAACGGCCCGACGGACAAAGGCTCACGGCGTTCGTCCAGGACAGGACTGCCGGCCGGATCAGGTTGGTCCTGCAGGACGGACGCAGAGTTTCGTTGAGGCTTGGGTTCGACGAGGCGTTTGACCCTGTGGGGCCCGGTGCTCCCTTCTCCCGCCAGAAGTGGCTGATCAACTGAACGTCGGGCGCGGCGCGCAGGTCAGGTTCACCAATACCCACCGGTCAGGCCGTCGTCCGTTCGAGGCGTTGGAGACGGCCGGTCGGCCGCACTCCGTCTCCAGCGCCAATCATCCAATGGAGGAACTATGCTATGACGCCCGAACGCTTGGAAGAGTGCCTGCGCGTCGTGCGCTGGCCGAAGGATACATTGGCCGAAGCGATCGATGTTCCGTCTGAGGCCGTAACCGCATGGCTCGCTGGCACGGAGGAGGTTCCCCGCAAAGTCGGTGCGTGGATTGAAGCACTATGTTTCGTTCACGAAGCAGCGGAGGAGTCGATCCCTCCCACTGCGGGCGAGGGATATGGAACCGGTCCTAGTCACGAGTTCATACCGGTCTATTCGTACAACCTGCTTCGTAACCTCAATGCCGGGGCCGTCCCGCTGAGGCGCCTGTTTGGTAGCGACGACGAAGGAGCTGTGTTCTTCCTCGTGTCTCGCGGGCTTGCGGCACGGGACGGTGCCAGCTTGATGATCACCGAGGCGGGTCGCTTGGTTGGATCGATGAAGGTCTAGCTGCCGTGACGGGATCGGCAGTTATCCGGCCAGGCGGCGACGCCCGACCATTTCGGAGTAAGTGCAATGTTTGGATACGAAGGTGGATTGTCACCGGAGGCGTTGACCGTCTTGGTAGCCGAAAGGGCCATCGCACACGATCGCTGGCCGTTTTTGACCACCCTGGACATGTCGATGGTGCACAACGAAGAGCAGTTGACGACGCTCGTGAAGGATCGGAAAGGCGCAAACCATGCGACGGCGCTGGCGGACGTTAGGCAATGGCGGCTGGGTTATGATGAGAGACGGTTCCCATCGAGGCCGCTCTGGTAGCTGATCGTACGTAGCGGCGAGGCTCAACGCCAGAATGCCACGCGCTGTGCGGAGCCTCGCTCACTTCGTGGTGGAGGCAATCCGCTTGCGGACAGACGCCGCCGAACCGGCTTAGGTCCGACCCGGCCACTCTGGAGCTAGCCGGTCCAACGTGGACACTGCGCCGTTTCCAAACCGATAGCCAGCGATCTTTGCAACCGGCTCTGCGAGGGGCGATCCGCCTTCTCAAGGCGTTCGATCGAGCGAGGGCAGTTGCCGCCGAGCTGTTATCGAGATCGGAAATGCTCTGCGCTTTCGGCCCGAAGCGGACGCCACTGCCCGGAGAGAGCCGGAGCGGAGCCCCGGCCCTGTTGTTTGCGAAGCCCGGTAGGGGCGGCGCAGGCCGCCGCGCCCGTGCTAGCTCCGGACGATCAGGTGGTCCGATTTCAGCCAGAGCGGGGGCAGGCAGAGCTGGATGTTGGAGAGCGGCAGCAGGTGTTCGCCCAGGCTGACGCCGATGCTGTCGCGGAGGAAGGCGCGGCGCGCCTCGATGCGGGCCCAGGTCTCGGGGTGCCTCGTCGCGAGGTCGGAGCGCAGCGCCGCGTCGGCGATGGCGACCGTGTCCTCGCAGTTGAGGGCCTTGCCGGGCAGCATCGGCACCGGGATCACGTCGACCTGGAACACCATGCCCGAGCGCAGCGTCTCGGTCGAACCCGGACGCACCGGCGAGTGGCTCCACTCGTCGTAGCTGACGAGGTGGCCGGGGTTGAGTGCGGATCTGAGGTTGGCTTCGGCCAGCTTGCCGATGACGGCCTGGTTGAGGGCGCCGCCGGTGGTGCCGATATCGGCGGTTTCGTACCAGGTGACCAGTGCGTCGAAATACGAAACGGCAGTGGCGACGAACGCAGCGTCCGCATCGTCGAGCAGGCCGGCGCGCGAGCTGAGCCCACCCCAGTAGCCGACGGCGGTGGTGACGCCGTCGCCCTGGTGGAGCGTGCGGGCGCCGGCGCTGTTGAGGCCATGGATGGCGTGGCCGGCGTCGCCCGAGGCGAACATGGTGTGGGCGCTCAACGGTTCGCCGGCATAGCCGAGGTGGGCGGCCGCCTCGATCTCGCGCATGCCGGGGCGGGCGTGGCGGACGACATTCCACACCGAGGCCGAGGCGCGGGTCGAGGCCCATTCGAAGGCGGCGATCTGGTCGGCGTCGACGATGCTGCGCGAGCCATGCTGCGGATGCGAGAGCAGCGCGGTGACGTCGGTCAGCGCCTCGTAGCCGCCGCAGATCCGGGCGAGCAGCACGATCATGTAGTGCGGCACCAGGAAACCGTGGCCGCCTTCGTCCCATTCCTCGGGTTCGAGATACTTCCAGCCGACGACGCCGACCGTGTCGCCGGCCTTGAGGCCGGCTTCGCGCAGCACGGTTTCGAGTTTGGGGGCTTTGGTGCGGTCCTGGGCCATCAGGCTCATCGACTGGCTGAGCCTGACCTCGAGGTCGGGCAGCGGCGAAATCGCGGTGAAGCTCTCCGATTCATTGCCGGTGACGACGATGCGGCGGCCATTCGGCCCGAGCAGCAGCACGGCCTCCTCGAAGCGGGGATCGAAGCCGCTGAGGTGCAGGATGTTGGCATTGTGCTCGCGGTCGGCATAGACGAACACCCAGGTCGTGCCGGCACGGCGATAGACATCGTCGCAGCGCGCCGCGAGCGTTGCCGCCGGGATCTGCGGACGGACCAGCGGGACGCCGAACTCGGGCACGGCAACGGTCTGTAGATGGCTCATTTATAGTCCTTGATGGTGGTCGAGTGAGGTCAGCCGAGCACGGCGTCGGTGGCGGGGTCGAGCAGGTGGACGCGATCCATGTCCACGGAAAGGCGCAGGGTGGAGCCGCTGCGCAGCGATGATTGCGGCAGGAGGCGCGCCACTGCCGGTTCGCTGCCGAGCGTGAAATGCACCAGCGTCTCCATGCCGAGCGGTTCGACGAGGCCCGCCGTGATGCTCAGCGGAGCACCACCCTCGGCGAGGCTCAGGTGCTCGGGGCGGACCCCCAGCACGGCCGGCCTGCCGCTGAGCTCAGCAAACAAGGCGGATCGCGACGCCGGCACCGCGAGGCTCTGTCCATCGGGCAGGCGCACGGACAACCCGTTGTCGCCATCAGTCACCGTGACGGTGAAGAAGTTCATGCCGGGCGAGCCGATGAAGCCGGCGACGAAGCGGGTGGCCGGATTGCGATAGAGCTCTTCGGGCGCGGCGATCTGCTCGATGCGGCCCTTGTTCATCACCACCACCCGGTCGGCCAGCGTCATCGCCTCTACCTGGTCGTGCGTCACATAGATCGTCGTGGTCGGTACCCGCGCGTGCAGCGCCTTGATCTCGGTGCGCATCTGCACGCGCAGTTTGGCATCGAGGTTGGACAGCGGCTCGTCGAACAGGAACACCGAGGGGTTGCGGATCAGCGCGCGGCCCATGGCGACACGCTGGCGCTGTCCGCCGGAAAGCTGCCGCGGCTTGCGCTCCAGCAACTGCTCCAGCCCGAGGATTTCCGCCGTGCGCTGCAAGCGCTCGGCGATCTCGGCCTTGCCGACCTTGCGCAGTTTCAGGCCGAAGACGATGTTCTCGGCGACGCTGAGGTGCGGGTAAAGGGCATAGTTCTGGAACACCATGGCGATGTCGCGGTCGCCCGGCTGCAGCTCGTTGACCCGCCGGCCGCCGATCTGCACCTCACCGTCGGTGATCGTTTCGAGCCCCGCCACCATGCGCAGCGTGGTGGATTTGCCGCAGCCGGAGGGGCCCACCAGCACGATGAACTCGCCATCGGCGATATCGAGGCTGATGCCGTGCACCGTCTGCAACTGGTCGTAGGCCTTCACGACCCTGTCGAGCTTTACGACTGCCATGCTGTTCTCCTGCTGTCGCGGGCGCCGTCAGGCCGCGTCGCCGTAGATGTTGCCGGCCGGGGTCCAGGCGAAGTCGGGGTCGAGCGGCCAGGTCGGCCGGGCGATGCGCCGCCATTCGAGCCGCGCCATATCGAGTTGCGAGACGCCGTCGCTGAGCAGCAGGATGTGCCGGGCGGCGATATCCTCGATGCGGGGGTGCAGGTAACCGAGCTTGACCACGTAGAGCTTATGGGCCTCTGGATCGATGCCCATGGCGCGAAAATGCTCCGGCGTGGTGATGCCGATCGGCTGCGCATGGAACGTGGCGACGACATTGCCGATCCGCACCCTGGCCCAGGCCGCTTCGCGCGAGCGGTAGGGCTGGAAACCGCCGAGGTCGAGGACCTCGCCGCAGGCTTCGACATGGGCGACGACCCGGCGCGCGGTCTTCGGCCGCGACAGATGCTCGCTGCCCAGCAGCAGCGCGACATCGGCCCCGACGCCGGCGGCGTTGAGGGCCGCCACGGTCTCGGGGGCGGTGATCCCGGCGATGATCACGTCCTCGTTGCCGCCCAGGTCCAGCGCCGCCTGCAGCACGGTGGTCAGCTCGCCGGCAGCGCCGGCAGTGGTATTGTCGCCGGAGTCCGACACATAGACCGGCCGCTGCGGGCTGGTGAGCGCCAGCCGCAGGCCCTCGGCCACTTCGGCGGTCTGCATGCGCAGGATGAACTGCTCGTGCCGATCCCAGATCGATTGGGCGAGCCGGGTTGCCTGTTCGAGCGCCAGCTCGGCGCTGTCCTCGCTGACGGCGAACGCCGTGCATTTGGTCCAGGGCCGATCGTTCCAGGCGAAGCCCAACAGGATATTGGCTTCCATCATGCCGGGCACCGCGTCGTACTCGGGCAGGCTGCCATAGAGTTCGCGGGCCGGGCTTTCCGACGTCACGGCGGTTTCGCCGGGAATGAGGATCGGCAGGCTGATCGCCACCTTCCTGGGTTTCAGCCCGTTGCGGATCACCCGGATGAGCTGGTCGGCGGCGCGGTAGCCGGTCGACTTGTCGTCGCGGTGCGGGGCGGTGCGCAGCACCGAGAACACCGTGCCGGCCGCCAGCAGGGCAGGGGTCATATCGCCATGCAGATCGAGCGCCACGGCGATCGGCAGGTCGGGCCCGACCAGCTCGCGGATGGCGCCGACGAAGTCGGCATCGGCGTCGGCATCGAGCCCTTCGACTTCGAGCGCACCATGGTTGACCACCAGCACGCCGTCTAGGTCGGGGGTCTCGGCCAGCAGCCCGAGGGTCTTGCGCCTGACCATGTCATAAGCCTCGGCGGTCATGATGCCGCCGGGGAGCGCCGTGGCCCAGTAGAGCGGCACTGGCTCGATGTCGGCGTCCTCGGCGATGCGGGCGAGCATGCCGCGCACCATCCACAGGTCGCCCTCGCGCATCTGGGTGGCATCGAATTGCTGCAGCGCCGAAATCCCGGTCACGGCCGGCGAGGCGAGCATGATTTCGATGGAGAGGCCGACTATGGCGAGACGCATGGTGAACTTTCTATGGGCTCAAGGAAGGACGTTGGTGCCGACGATGTCGGTGACCCCGTCGAGGGCGAGGGCGACAGCGCCCAGGGGTGGCGTGCCGACGACGGATTCGGCGAACCTGATGGAGGTGCGGGCATACATGGCCGGGTGCGCCAGCCGCTGCAGCGCCCGGTCGAGCGCCGCCGACAGGAACGGCGCGGCCGGGCCGATATGGCCGCCCAGCACCACGACGGGCGGGTTGAAGATATTGATGAGGCTCGACACCGCCGAGCCCAGCACATCGCCCGCGTGCTCGAGCACGTTGAGCACGATGGGGTCGCCCTGCTGCGCGAGCTCGATGATATCTTCGTAGGAGCGGGGGCGGGCAGGCCCGAGACGGGAGATTTCCTCGATCAGGGCCGGCGCCGACAGGTAGGCCGACAGGCACCCCGCCGCCCCACAGGTGCAGAAGCGGCCCTGCGGCACGATCTTGATGTGCCCCAGTTCGCCCGCGAGCCCATCGGAGCCGGTATGGGGGGAGCCGTCGAGGAACAGCCCGCCGCCCACGCCGCCGTCCGAGAACAGCACGTAGATGAAATTCTCGATGTTCACGCAGCTGCCGAACATGTGCTCGGCCATGGCGGCGGCCTTGCCGTCATTGCCCACGAAGATCGGCCAATCCAGCACGCTGCGCAGCCGGGTGAGGATATCGACGTCGCGCCAGCCAAGCACCGGCACGTGAACGATGACGCCGGTCTTCTTGATCAGGCCCGGCAGCGAGACGCCCATGGCGATGACCCTGGCATCGACGCCGGCGGCCTGGACGACCTGGCGGCCACCTTCGGCGATCAGCTGCTCCACGCCATCCGGCCCGCCATCATAGGCAATGGCAGTCTGGGCGTGCACCGAGCCATCAAGACCACAGGCGACGAAGCGAATCTTGGCCGACTCCACTTCCACCCCGACGATGATGCCGGCGGTGGGCGAGATGTAGAGCTCGTCGGATGGGCGCCCACGGCCGCTTTCGCTGACCTTGCCGCGCCGTTCCACCAGGCCCTGCGCCACGAACTGGTTGACGATCGACGACACGGTCGACTTGTCGAACCCGGTCTTTTCGATGATGCCGCGCTGCGAAACGCCAGGTTCCACCCGGATGCGATGAAACATGGTGCTGGCGTGAAAGCGCCTGAGGAACGAACGGTCCACGTTCAGAGGTCCTTATTCTCGTGAGAAGAAAAATAAGCCGGTGCGAAGCGGGTGGTCAAGCGCATGAAGGCGTCGCGGCGCCAGGCTGGGACGCGACGCCAAAATAAAGACGTTGAAATACAGTGTGTTAGATATGCACGAAAAATTTGCAGCTGTGCGAGAGTGCCTATCCGGTTGACAATGTGAGGTTCCTGTTTCAGTTTTTTCTTGTGAGAAGAAATTCTCTGCATCATGAAAAGGGCCTCAGGGGCTCAGGGGTAAGGGAACATGAAGATCAAGCACTGCCTGGCCGCAATCGGCCTTGGAATTCTGTCCACCGGTGCCGCGCAGGCGCAGCAGGCCGCCGAGGTCTGGAACTACTATGCCGCCGGCTCCGAGCTCGCCGGCATGAACGCGCTGGTCGACGTGGCCAATGCCAGGTCGCCCGATTTCAAGTATTCCAGCGTCGTCATCCCGGGTAACGCGGTGGAGATGCGCCGGCAGCTGCAGACCGCCTTCCTCGGCGGCACCCCGCCGGCGCTCTATCAAAGCTCGATGGCGTCGGAGCTGAAGACCTTCGCCGACGGTGGCCAGTTGCATCCGCTGACCGATGTGTGGGCCCGCATCAAGGGCGACGAGATCTTCCCCGAAGGCGTGCAGCGCGTGGTCAAGGTCGACGGGGTGCCCTATGGCGTGCCGTTCGATCTGTCGCTGATCAACAACGTTTTCTACAACAAGGCGGCCTTCGAGAAGGCCGGTGTCGCCGTGCCGACCGACTGGCCGAGCTTCGTGGCCGCATGCGACGCCCTGCGTGCTGCCGGCTACGAGCCGCTGGGCAATGCCGGCGGCACGTTCTGGAGCCTCTACAACTTCTACGCCGCCCTGGTTTCGGTGGTGGGCGTCGAGGGCTACTACAAGATTGCCAGCGGCGAGCTGGGCTTCGACAGCCCCGAGTTCGGTCAGGCGCTCGATACCTATCGCGACAGCATGGTGTCCTGCTACGCCCGGAACTGGAGCGGCAAGAGCTGGACGCAGACCGCCGACGACCTGATCAACGGCAACACCGCCATGTTCATGATGGGCATCTGGGCGGCCGGCTACATGGAGACGGCGGGCTTCAAGGCCGGCGAGGGCTTCGACATGTTCCAGGCGCCGGGCACCGTCGGCAAGTCGATCTTCCAGATGGACGTGATGGCCGTGCCGGAAGGGCCGGGCGTCGCGGCGGCCGAGAACTTCATCGAGGCGGCGACCACCCCCGAGGGACAGGCGGGCTTTGCCACGCTCAAGGGGTCGCTTGCGCCCAACATCAATGTCAGCCCGTCGGTCTACGGTCATGCCGGCGCGGCGTTCACCAAGCAGTTCGCCGAGGCTTCGGCCAACAATGCCGTGCTGCCCAACCTGTTCTTCCTGTTGCCGACCGACCTCGGCACGGAACTGGGCAACCAGATCGAGCGCTTCGCCATCGAGCCGTCGGACACCGTGAAGGCCGAACTGATCACGACGCTCGAAGGATTGCGCAAGGAAGCACAGGCCGAGAACGCCTTCATCAAGTGGTGAGCTGACCGCCACGCAACCCACGCGAGGCGGCGCCGGCGCGCCGCCTCGTTCCGCATGACGCATTGATGAGCAGGTCGATGGCCGCCCGAAAAACCAAGATGAACTCCGCCGAACGGACGCATATGGCGTTCCTGGTGCTGCCGACGCTGCTGTTCGTGATCTTCTACGTCTATCCCGTCCTCTCCAGCGTCTGGCTGTCGCTGCACGACTGGGATGGCTTTGCGCCGCGCATGAAGTTCCTCGGGCTGACCAATTATACCGTGCTGCTGGGCCAGCCGAGATTCCTCCACGCCGTCCTCAACAACGTGCTGTGGGTGGGGTTCATGCTGCTGGTGCCGACCGGCATCGGCCTGCTGCTGGCCGCCATCCTCGATCGCGGCATCCGTGGCGAGCAGGCCTTCCGCATCATCTTCTTTCTGCCTTTCACCATTCCTGCCGTCGCCGTGGCCGCCATCTGGCGCTGGATGTACGAGCCCGACAACGGCCTCGTCACCTCGGCGATGAAGCTGGTGGGGCTTGGCGGCCTGGCACAGAACTGGCTGGGTGACCCCTCGGTGGTGAACCTGTCGCTGATGGGGGCGGTCGCCTGGTGGACCACGGGCTTTGCCTTCCTCGTGTTCTTCGCCGGGCTGCGCAACATCCCCGCCGAATGCATCGAGGCGGCGCGCATCGAAGGCGCCAGCCCCTGGCAGGTGTTCTGGAAGGTCAGCTTCCCGCTGCTGTGGCCCTCGACGATCATCGTGCTCGGCATGGCGGCGATCGATGCGATGCGGCTGTTCGACGTGGTCTGGTCGATGACCAAGGGTGGCCCGGCCTATGCGTCCGAAGTGCTGGCGACGCAGATGTACGACCTTGCCTTCGGCCGCTTCGACATGGGCCGGGCTTCGGCCGTGGCGGTCTGCCTGTTCGTCATCGCCGCCATCATCATCATGCCCTACATCGTCTACATGTCCCGGCGCGTCCAGGACAGCGAGGCCGAATAATGAGCACGCCGTCCTCCCTCGCGCAGCGCCAGACGATGCTCACCCGCACCGTGCTGATCGGCATGGCGATCGTCTTTATCGCGCCGCTGGTGGTCGCAGTGCTGACCTCGTTCAAGAGCCCGGCGGAGGTGACGCGCGTCCTCTCCATTCCCAGCCAGCTCTATTGGCAGAACTACGCCATCGCCTTCGAGCGTGCCGGGCGGACCTTCCTCAACTCGCTGCTGATCACCGCGCCGGCGGTCGGGCTGTCGCTGCTGATCGGCGCCATTGCCGGCTATCCGCTCGCCTATATGCGCGGGGCGGGCGGCAAGGTGGTCTATTTCATCCTCCTCACCGGCATGCTGGTGCCGTTCCAGATCGTCCAGATTCCGCTGTTCTTCCTCATCCAGAAGATCGGGCTCTACGACACGGTGCCCGGCATGTGGCTGGTTCACGCCGCCTACGCCGTGCCGTTCTGCACCTTCTTCATGCGCAACTTCTTCGCCTCGGTGCCGCGCTCGATGTACGAGGCGGCGCTGATCGATGGCTGTCGTCCCGCCACCTATTTCTGGAAGCTGCTGCTGCCGGCCTCCAGCTCGGGCCTTGCGGCGCTCGCCATCATCCAGAGCCGCGCCATCTGGAACGACCTGCTGTTCGCCATCACGCTGACCACCAGCGACCGGGCGCGGCCGGCGACCGTGGCGATCTCGGCCTTCGCCAGCAGCCTGCAGGTCGAGTACGGACCGCTGATGGCCTCGACCGTGGTGTCGATCCTGCCGGTGATGGCGGCATACCTCATGTTCCAGAAATCGTTCGTCCGCGGCCTGCTGGGCGGGGCGGGGAAGTAGCGCGGCCCGCCATCGCGCACTTCCGGCGCTGGCGGGTCATCGATCGGGCCATAGCCCAATCTCAAGGATGGCTCGTGGGGGCGGTCAGGGAGTCTTCCAATCGCTCGACGATCGCGTCGAACTTCTTCCGGCTCTCCGCCGGATAGCTGGCCTCGAAGCCGGCGATCGACCTGCGATCGGCAGAGAACATGAACTTGGCGTAGAAGATGAGGTTGTCGCCGCGCTGCTCATCGGGCTTGTAGTAGCCCGAGACGACCAGCCAGGAGGCGCCGCGTCGCCGATAGGTGATTTCGCTGATCCGGTCGGCGTCGGCGAGGACCCGTTCGTACTGCATGGGACCAAGCCGCTCGGCGTTGCGGGCGCCGTAGATGTCGATCTGCCCGCGACCTTGCTGTTCGAGCAGCGTCATGCCGCGCTCGGTCCTGACTGTCGTAAAGCCATCGGCCGGCAGTTCGGCGGCGTAACCGTAGAGCGCGTTCCTGTAAGGCCGCCACTCAGTCTGGCCGAGCGCAGCGGGGCTGGCCAGGCCGACGGCGACGATCATCATCATGGTGATGGCGCGCACGAGCCTTCTCCGTCCTCGATCACGAACTGCAATGTGCTTGCGGTCGGTGCGTTCCATCGGGCGGGAGGTGCCGGGTCGGCCTGTGGATGACGCGAGGCTCAATTTCACTGGGGCCCGGCCAGGGTCCGGAAGGTCAGCGAATAGCGCGTAGCTGCAACCGGCGGAATGCTGTGTTCCCAGTTCGAGCGCACCTCCCCGCTCAATAGATATGCAGATCGGGGTTCCAGTTCGATATTGTGGCGGAGCCAGCCCGACCCGCGCCTCTGGCGCAGCCGCATGGTGCAGGGGGCGCCCAGCGATACCCCGATCACTTGGCCGAAGGCGGCCTTGTCCTTGTGCCAGCCGATCGCCGCGCCAGGGCCGTACTCGGTGACCAGCAGTTGCTGCAGCCGATCCGGCGTCACGCCAAGCGCGGCCCCGGCCGCGTTGCGGACCGCGACAAAGATCGGCGGAATGGGCTCGACCGCAACCAGCCGCTGCGCGCTGAAATCATACTTCCAGCCATAGGAGACGACGCGGCGCTTGCCCTCGAAGCCGTGAAACTCGAAGGCCGCAAACGGCAGTGACGGCAGCAGCGACAGCAGCTCGCGCTCTCGGTCGGTGGTCAGCAGGTCGGCGCGATACTCGAAGCCGTCAATCGCCGGACTGCCAAACAGATCGGCCGTCATGGTTCACCGACGCGGGTCGTCGGCGCGGGATCGCTCGACAGGGAGTTCGTTTCCCGCAGCGGCACGACCGCATCCCCGTCCGGCAGGGGTAGAAAGCCCTGTGCCTGCAGCCAGTCGCGCACGATGACCTGCAACGCGGCAGTGAGCGTGAGCCTCGGCTCGGGCGGCAGGTCCCGGTCGTCGATGAACTTGCCTATACCGATCTCGAGATCGGGAGTGAGCCAGTCTGGAGTGGTCGTCATCAGGAGAACCTCGTGCGCACCGTCCCGCTTTGGATTGAGGGTTGCAATGTGATTGCAGGCGGCGCGTTCCACCCGGGTTTGCCGCTAGGTGGCGAGCAGCCTCGACAGCATGGTGGCGTTCTTGATCGCGTAGCCGTCGAAATCGTTGTTGAAGTAGGCCCAGATGCGGCGGGGCCCGACGTCGCGGATGCGTTGCGCCCAGTCGATCAATTCGGCCTCGCTGTAGTCGTGCCGGTACCAGCGCTCGACGCCGTGGAAGCGGACATAGACGTCATCGGCGGTCCGGATCACCGGATCGGGGAGGCGCGGTCCGCTCACGGAACAGAAAATGGCGCGGGCCGCCTCGAACGCCGCATAGACCTCGTCCCGCCACCAGCTCGGATGGCGGAATTCGACCACGTTGCGCCGCGTCGGGTCGAGTTGCGCGAGGATCTGCTGCAGCCGGGCAGGGGAGTAGTCGTAGCTCGGCGGCAACTGGAACAGCAAGCAACCCATCCGGCTGCCGAGCAGGTCCGCGATGTAGCCGAAGTCGCGGACCAGCGTCCCGGTGTCCTCGAATTTCCGGATATGGGTGATGAGCTCGGAGACCTTGACCGTATAGATCATCTCGCGCCCCTCCGCCTGCTGTCTCCAGGTTTCGACCGCGCGCAGCGTCGGCCAGGAATAGAACGGCGCGTTCAGTTCCACCGTGTGGAAGTGGTCGGCATAGTGCGAGAACCACTCTTTGGTGGGCATCTGCGTGGGATAGAAGCTGCCCCTGAGGTGCCAGTAGAACCAGCCCGAGCAGCCCACATTCAGCACAGGTGGCGCTGCGGCCATCAAGGGCCGGCCGTCTGCTTCGGCCGCGAGGCGCGCCTCGTGCATCTTGCCGGCGCGCAGGAGACTGGCTGCGCGCTGCTTGAGGCGTCGTTCAGCTTTCCTCGCGCGACGCTCTTCAGGCGTCAAACTGCTTGGGGGCATTCTGGCTGATCCCTGACGGCCGCCGGCCGGAATGGTCTCCGGACCCGGGCCGATGAACGAGCTTGCAGCCCGTCCGTTCCGCCCTCGGTCACGACTCAGGAGCTTCCACGGGCTTGCCTGGGCTCGCGCTGTCCCGCAGGCTCGGTGGCCGCCGGTATACAAAGCCATATGCGACAGCCCTGCCGTCCACCGGGTCGCTCCCGTCGAGCGAGGCATCGTCGCTCAGAGGCTGTCGCGCCGATGGCCATCCGCGGATCCATGCCCGATGAGTAAGCGCCTACTTCCGCTCATGTCATAAGTTATGGCTGGGCCTGCGCCGGCATGCTAAGCCATCGTCAGACTGAAGGAGCTCCCGGTTTGCATCCGGGTTGGGCACTCGTCCTTCAGGCGTTTTCCGTGCGCAATGTTATCCGGGTTCTGTCGCCGCACATCCGTGCCTCGACACTCCGTTGCTGGAGGACAAACATGCCCACCCCAAAGCGCATCCTCATTGTCGAAGACGAGATCATGATCTCCATGCACATGGCAGACACGCTCTCCGAACTCGGGCACATCGTCATCACTGCCCCATCGCAGCGACGCGCCCTGGCCATTCTCGAGACTGCTGCGATCGACCTCGCCATCGTCGACTATCACCTCAGTGACGGCACCAGCGCACAACTGGCCGCCACGCTCCACGAGCGCGGGGTTCCCTTCATCGTCTGCTCGGGCAGCGCCGGCGTGGCCGAACTGGATGAGATTTTTGGCGGCAGCCCCTTTCTCGCAAAGCCCTTCACCACCGAAGGGCTGGTTGATGCCCTGGGCAGCCTGAACCGGACCGACGCCTGATGCCGGACGCTGGCACACGGCGGAAGATGTCGCGTATTCAGCCCGCGGACGCGATCCGTTATCGCGCCGAGCGCCGCGCGATGCTGCCGTTTCACAAGCGGATAGGCCCCCTCCAGGGGCGGATGGCCTTTGCTCTGGCGCGGACGAACTCCGGCGTGTCCGCCACGCGCGGGCAGCTCGAAGCCGATTTCGCCTCGATGCTGAGCGAGATCGAAGCTGCCGCTCCCAATTCCGATGTCGGCCCCGCCCAGAACTGCCACCGCGCCCTCGAGGTGCTGGCCGATCGCCTCGGCGACAGCGCCATAGCCCGGAACGCCGGTCGCCGCACGTCGTGAGCCCTGGCGCTTCTGCACTGCCGCCCGCGAACGCGCCGCCAGCTCGAATACGCGCTGCCGACATCGGCAGTTCTCGACCTGAACCTCGGCGGGGGCTATGCCCCCGATGTCATCCCCGACGAGCTCGCCGATATCGAGCGGCTGCAAAGCCCATCCAGTTGCGCAACGTCATCGAGGCAGTTGCGCGCCTCCATCCCTGAAGTCCGACGTCACCGGCAGAACCGTGCCGCCTCGAACTACCGGTTGGCGGCGGCAAATTCCCGGGCTGCCTGGAGGAACGCGGTGAACGCCGCTGGCGGATTTTTCCGGCCCGGATAGTAGAGCGCCAGCGGGGCCAGGGTCGGTGTCCAATCGGCGAGAACCTGCACGAGCCGCCCCGCGGCGATGTCTTCGCGCACCTCCGCTTCCATCAGATAGCCGAGCCCCATGCCGTGCTGCGCGGCGATGCGGACAAGGCTCGGCTCGTCCAGCGTCATGGCGCCCTGAACGTCGATCTGGAGAGCGGTCCCAGCCTTTTCGAAACGCCACCGAAACAACGCATGGTTGGGAAGCCGCGACCGGAGACAGCGGAAGCGGTAGAGGTCGGCCGGCACGTTCGGCCGGCCATGGAGGGCGAGGAAATCCGGCGATGCCACGACGACGTGCTGACGATGCAGCCCCAGGGAGACGGCGACCATATCGGTCGGCACGAGATCGACCGGCCTCAGGCCCATGTCGAAGCCGGCAGCGACGATGTCGACGAGCTTTCCTTCGGTCACCAGATCGATGTGCACCTGCGGATAGCGCCTGAGGAAGGGGAGGACGAGCGGCGCCAGCACTTCGCGCGCCGCGGAGGCGAAGGCATTGATGCGAAGGGTGCCGACAGGCGTTTGCTGCAGCGACTGGGCCGCCAGCATGGCATCGTGGATGTCGGTCAAGGCCGGCCCGACCCGGTCGACCAGAATGCGCCCCGCATCGGTGAGCGACACGCTCCGGGTGGTTCGATTGAAGAGGCGGACGCCGAGGCGCTGCTCCAGCCTCGCAATGGCATTGCTCAGGGCCGTGGTGGACATGCCCAGGTCGAGCGCGGCGGCTCGAAACGATCCCTGCCGGGCAATGCCGAGAACGGCATCCAGGTCGGAAAGAACCTCGCGCGTCATTGTCCCGCTTTTCGCAATTCCTCGTTCCTGTTTGTCCCAGTTATCGCGGCGCTCGTCTACTCATAGGTTTCTCCTGCCGGCCCGAGCCGGGTCGGACCCGGCCCGAGCGGCCGGCGAAACAAGGAGAATGAAATGACGATCAAGTTGCCGCCGGGCATTCAGGCCTATTTCGATGCCGACAATGCGCGCAGCGCCGAGGCCGTGGCCGCGGCCTTTACCGATGATGCCGTGGTCAGGGACGCAGGCGAGACCCGCGTGGGGCGCGAGGCGATCAGGGACTGGAAGATCGAGACCGACAGCAAGTACTCCTCGACGCTTGCCGAGCCCTTCCTGGTCTCGACCGAGAACGGCAGGACGCTGGTGACCGGCCATGTGTCCGGCGACTTCCCCGGCAGCCCGGTCGATCTGCGCTACTTCTTCGTCCTCAGGGGCGACAAGATCGCCGAGCTGGAGATCACGATATGAGCTCCTTCCTGACGCTTCAGGGTCGCCGGGCCCTGATCACCGGCGGGACGATGGGGGCCGGCGCAGCCACCGTGGCGCTGTTCAAGGAGCTCGGTGCGCGCGTCCTGACGACGGCGCGCACGAGGCCGGTCGATTTCGCCGGTGCTGCATTCGTCGCCGCCGACCTGACCACGCGGAACGGCGTCCAGTCGGTGGTGGATGCGGTGGAGCGGGAGCTCGGCGGACTCGATGTCCTCGTCAACGTGCTGGGTGGCTCGTCGGCGCCATCCGGCGGCTTCGCCGCGCTCACCGATGCTGAATGGGACAAGGAGTTCGACCTCAACTTCTTTCCCGCGGTGCGGCTCGATCGCGCCCTCATCCCCGGCATGCTGGCCCAGGGCAGTGGCGTCGTCATCCACGTGACGTCGATCCAGAACCGCCTGCCGCTTGCCCAAGCCACCACCGCCTACGCCGCTGCGAAGGCGGCCCTCAACACCTACAGCAAGAGCCTATCGAAGGAAGTTTCCCCCAGGGGCGTGCGGGTGGTGCGGGTATCCCCGGGCTGGATTGCAGACCCCGGCCAGAACGGCCTGGCGCTGCGTATCGCCGAGGAGGCCGGCATCACCCATGACGCGGCGGTGCAGGTGATCATGAACTCGCTTGGCGGCATACCGCTGGGTCGCCCGGCCGAGCCGAGGGAGGTCGCGGACCTGATCGCTTTCCTCGCATCGGACCGGGCGACGTCGATCACCGGGACGGAGCACGTCATCGACGGCGGGACCATTCCCACCACCTGACCTGTCAATGCGCTGCAGCGGGCGCATTGGCTCCGAGCGCCGCCGCTCCCGAGAGGCTCCCGGGTGCTCGCCCGGTTGCACCCGGCCTCTCTTCGGCTACGGCACGACGCCTCAGTCCCCCTCGCGGGCCTCGATGAGCTGCCGAACACGGCGGCCCAGCACGTCACTGGCGAATGGCTTGGTGAGGACTTGCATGCCCGGCTCGAGATGCCCGTGGTTCAGCACTGCGTTCTCGGCGTAGCCGGTGACAAAGAGCACCTGCAGCCCGGCTCGCAGCTCCCGCGCGGCATCCGCCACCTGGCGCCCGTTCATGCCGTTGGGCAGTCCGACGTCGGTGACCAGCAGGTCGACGCGCGTATTGGAGCGCAGCACGGCGAGCGCCTCGGGACCGTCACCAGCTTCCAGCACGTTGTAACCCAGTTCGCGGAGCACTTCGGTCGCCACCATGCGGACCAGCGGCTCGTCATCGACCACGAGGATCGTCTCGTTCTCCTCGGCTGCGGGAGACGAAGCATCATCGATCAGGACATCCTGTAACGCCTCGCCATCGTGCCGGGGCAGATAGAGGCACACCATGGTGCCATTGCCCAGTTCCGAGTAGATCCTCGCGGCGCCGTTCGACTGCGCCGCAAAGCCATAGACCATGGAGAGACCGAGGCCCGTTCCTTGGCCCGTCGGCTTGGTGGTGAAGAACGGATCGAAGGCGCGCGCCACGATGTCGGGCGGCATCCCCACCCCGGTGTCGCTCACGCAAAGCGACACATACTGTCCGGGAATGAGGCCGCGCTCCCGGGCGGCCCGCTCGTCGAGCCAGCGGTTGGCCGTCTCGATGGTCAGCTTGCCACCGTCGGGCATGGCATCACGCGCGTTGATGCACAAATTCAGCAAGGCATTCTCAAGCTGGCCGACGTCGATGAAAGCGGTCCACAGCCCCCCGCGGCCGCCGTTTCAACGGCAATCGAGGGCCCCACGGTGCGGCTGATCAGCTCCTGCATCCCGGCGACGAGGCGGTTGAGATCGGCCGGCTTCGGCTCGAGCGTCTGGCGCCTCGAGAAGGCCAGCAGGCGCTGGGTCAGGGCGGCGGCGCGCTTGGCGGCCCCCTTCGCGCCGGTGAGGTAGCGATCGAGTTCGCCCAACCTGCCTTGCGCGAGGCGGGTTTCGATCAGCTCAAGGCTGCCGCTGATGCCGGCCAGAATGTTGTTGAAGTCGTGGGCGAGACCGCCGGTCAACTGTCCAACGGCCTCCATCTTCTGTGCCTGGCGCAGGGATTCTTCGGCCGCCATGAGCTCCCGCGTCCGCTGTTCGACCTGCTCCTCGAGGGTGGCGTTGAGCTCCTCCAGTGCCTTGAGGGTGCGGCGCCGCTCCGCTTCGGAGCGGACGCGTTCGACGTGGGCCCAGGAGCGCTCGGTGACCTCCCGGATCAGCTGCAGCTCATAGGCCGACCAGAAGTGGGCGCTCTTGTCATGAATTGCCATCAGCGCCGTCAGCCGCCCCTCCTTGATCAGGGGCATGCAGATGGTGGCGCCAATGCCGATATCCTGGAAGGTCTTGGCCTCATGCGGCGCCAGCTCCACGAGGTTGTCGTTGACGATCAGCGGCCGGCCGGACCCCAGGTTTTCGACTGCCAGTTCACCAAAATCCGCCAGCCAATAATGCCCGACGATCGATGGCGACCCCGGCGCGGCCCAATCGCCGCGGATGGTGAAGCCGTCTTCGTCCTCATCCATGTCCGCGTAGGCGCAATTGCTGATCCCGAGATGGCCGGCGACGGCCTTCGTCGTGATCGCCAGCACCTCGTCGGCGTTCTCGCTGGCCGAGGTCAGCCGCGACAGCTCGTCGAGGAACCGGAAGCGTCGCTCGTTCTGGCGCAACTCGGCTTCGGCCCGGCGCCGCTCCACTGCGGTGCGGGTGCGGTTCGCCACTTCGCGGACGAACTCGAGGTCATCGCTGCTCCAATGCCTCGGATGTTCGTCGTTCAGATAGAGCAGCGCAACGAAATTGCCCTCCTCGGTCACCGGCATGTTGATGAACGAATGCGCCCGAATGTCTTTGAGAGCCTGGGCGTTTGCCGCGGTGCGCGGGTCGGTGTCGGCATTGTCCACCACCACGGTGATGCCGCGCTTCAGCTCCTCGATATAGGTCCCGTAGTCGCGAAACTGCAGGGTGCCGGCGAGGCTGCGCGTGCCGGGCGAATTCCAGTCGCGTTCGATCCGGATGGTTTCGCGCGCCCGGTCGATGGTCCCGTAGCCGGCCCGGCTCACACCGAACAGCTTGCCCAGCATCTCGGCGGTCGCATAGGCCAGCTCTTCGGGATCCTCGAGCTCGCGGATCTGATCGCTGAGGGCGACCAGCGCCTTGGTGCGTTCGGCCCCTATCTGTGACGACGAGACGTCGAAGCCTTCGCAGAACACCCCGGCAATCGCGCCGTCGTCATCGTAGAGCGGGGCGTACATGAAGGTGAGGTAGCGGGTGCGTTCGAGCTCGTCGGGGCTCCGCCTGAACCGGACAGGCGTCGCCTGGAATTCCACGGTCCTGCCGGTGGCGTAGACTTCGTCGAGGATCTCGTAGAAGCCTTGGCCGGCGATGCTGGGGAAGGCATCCCGAATGGTGCGATGCAGCCAATCGGCGCTGTTGAAGACGGAGCGATGGGCATCGTTGACGAACTCGACGACATGGTCGGGGCCGCCCATCACGATGATGAAGCCCGGCGCCTGTTCGAACAGCTTTCGTTGTCGCTCCGATGCGAGCCTGTTGCGGCGCTGCGCAACGAATTGCTCCGTCGTCTCGGTGCACACACCGAACAGCCCGTCTACGGTATTGCCGTCGCGGCTCGCGATCGGCGAGTAGGAGAAACTGAAATGAGCCTCCTCCGGCCCGCGGCCCCGCTGCAGGACCAGCGCAATGTCGGCCCTCACCACCGACTCGCCGGCAAACACCTGGTCGAAGAGGGGCCCGACATCGCTCCAGATCTCCGCCCACACCTCTGCCGCGGGTCGTCCCAGGGCCCACGTGGCCTTGTCGCCGAGGATGGGCAGGAAGGCATCGTTATGCAGCCATGTCCCGGCCTCGCCCCAGGCAACGAACATCGGCTGGCGGGAGCGAAGGATCAGCGAGGCGGCAGTCTTGAGATGCTCGGGCCACGTCTCCGGCGGGCCGATCGGCGTCTCTTTCCAATCGGCCGCGGCGATGAAATCACCCACCATGCCGCCATTGTGCAGAAAGCCCTTGTCCAAGCCCACCCCCGCTGCGCCCAACCGGGCGGCACTTAACCCCTTGGACGAAGGGTTGGTTCCCTCTTGAGAGGCGGCTCCGCCGCGCGGTCGGGGATGGCACGCGCCGGATGCCCGGCAAGCATCGGCGGTGGGTGAGATCGGAGGGGCCTGCAAGCCAGCAGCAGCTCGCCGATCAGGCTGCGGATCGCTGCCGTCCCGTCACCGCCGCGGCTCGTAGCGCAGCACGATGGCGCCCGAGCCGAGTTCCTTGCGGTCGATGGGCTTCAGCTCGAGATATTTCGAGAGCCCGGCGAACAGGGTTGGGCCGTGGCCTGCGATCCTCGGTTGCACCACGAATTCGTATTCGTCGATCAGGCCCAGCTCGGCCAGCGCCAGCGGCAGCTGCACGCCGCCGGTGAGCAGCCCCTTGCCGGGCTGCTGCTTCAGCGCCGTGACCGCCGCCTCGAGATTGCCGCCGATCAGCTCGGCGTTCCAATCCACCCGGCTGAGCGTGCTGGAGACGACATATTTGCGCATCGCGTCGATGGTGCGGGCGAAGGGTTTGGTCCACGCCGGCGGCGTCGAGGTGCGGGTGGCGAGCCGCCAGGCGCCTTCCATCATGCCGTAGGTGACGCGGCCGAACAGCAGCGCGTCGTACCGGCCGATAGTCTCGGTGGCGTGGAGATGGGTGGCGCGCAGCATCGTCTCCTGCAGCGCCGGCTCGGACGGTATGGCGTTATGGTGGACGCAGCCATCGAGGGTCACGTTGATGGAGTAGACGAGGGGGCGCATCGGGGGCGTTCCTTGTTGGCGGTGCGGGCAGCGACGGCGCGGTCGAGCCGCTCGAGCTGGGTGGCGAGCGCGAGAGCGGCGCCGCGCGTCATCTCGGGGTCGGGGTGCCGGTCGGCGGTCAGCACCATGCGCACCCGCCCGGCCTCTGCGTGGAGCTCGACCAGCATGTCGTAGGGGTAGGACTCGACGCCCGGGACGAAGTCGATATCGAAGCGGATGCGGAGCCGCCGGCAGGGCTCGACCTCGAGAAAGCGGCCGCTGACCCAGGCAGAGGCCGGCCGGCCGAGACTGGCGAGATAGGCGATCTGCTCGGCCCCGACCGCCGTCATCACGTGATCGAAGCTGCCGCCCTCCCGGAGTTCGAGCTGCGAGACCTCGAAGCGCATGCCCTCGGGCGCGAACCACGCCTCGAGCCCCTCGGTGGTGGTCCAGAGGGCCCAGACATCCTCGATCGCCGCGTCGTAGACCCGCTCGAAGCTGAGGCTGGCGGTGCCCGGTTCGGTTGCCATCACTTTTTCCCCTTGCCGGCGGCCGGATTGCTGCGGCGCGCCAGGGCCGCGTCGAAGCGATCGAGCCGGCCCTCCCAGAGCTTGCGATAGCTCGCGACCCAGGCGTCGATGGCCTGGAACGGCTCGGCCTGCAGCGAATAAAGCCGCCGCGCGCCATCGGGCCGCATACGGACGAAGCCGGCTTCGCCGAGGATCCTCAGGTGCCGCGACACCCCGGACTGATCGATGTCGACGGCGCGCACCAGCTCGCCCACCGCCTGCTCGCCACCCGCCAGCGCCTCGACGATGCGCAGCCGCGTCGGGTCGGCCAGGATCTGGAATACGCTTTCTTGCATCATGATGCATATGTACGGTCGTGCATATTTGGAGTCAAGCGGTGAGGTGGAGCAGGGGCTTGCGCCCCGCTACGCCGCCACCTCCTCGACCTGTGCAATATCGAGCTCCACCTGGGTCGCCCGGCCGAACAGGTCGAGCAGCACCTTCAGCCGGTTGAGCGAGTCCACCGCTTCCACCGTGCCGGCGAAACTGGTGAAAGGCCCGGCGGCGACGCGGACCGGTTTGCCGGTGAGGCGCTTCTGCATCGCCTTGAGCGTGGTCCTCGTGGTCTCACCCCGCAGCCGGCGGGCCGCATCGGTGTCATCGAGCAGCTGGGCCGCCTCCGCCGCGCGGAGTGCCAGCACGTCCCCCGCCGGCAGTGGTTCGGGCAGGTGCGGCGGGCCGGGGAGGAGCCCCAGCACCTGGGTGCAGGCGAGGGTTTTCGAGGCGTCCTCCAGCCGGTCGAGCCGCACGAACAGGTAGCGCGGGAACAGGCAGAGCGTCGTCACCTTGCTGACCCGCAACCGGCGGTTGAAGCGCTCGATCCGGTATTGCGGCAGGTAGGCCTCGAAGCCCGCCTGCTCGAGCTGGCGCAACGCCGCCCGCTCGCCCTTGATGCGTGTCGTCACTGCGTACCACTCGGGCATGCTCGGTCTCCTTCAGCTGTCTGTCGAGCGCGCGCAGCGCCGCCCGGATCTCCGCCATCGCCGCACTGGCGCCGAGGCCGCGCTCCGAATATTCGGCCGCCACCTCGCGGATGCGTTCGATGAAGCTCTTGCGGCCCGCGCCGCGGCGCTCGGCGCCGGTTTGCGACCAGGTCATGGCGCCACCGTCCGGCCGGCGCGGAGCCGGCAGCCATCCGGCCCGCACCAGCACTTCACCCGGCCGAGCTCGCCGTTCTGCAGCGCGGCACGGAGGCTGCCCGTGCCATAGGGAGCGTTGGGAGCGCCGCAGCCATCGCAGCGGCGCACCGCGATGCGAAAGCCGGGCGCGGTCTCTACGGGGACGAGCGGCATCAGCCGGGCCTCCCTGCCAGCAACCGGGTGCGGCTCGGACCGCGCCATTCATCGGTGCGGCCGCCCAGCGCCACCGTGCCGGCGGGTGGCGCGGCGCCGATCCGGTAGCTCACCAGCCGCGGACCTTCGGCCAGCGCCCGTGCCGCCTCGCCCAGGGCATCGGCCAGCGCCGCCAGCCGCGGCGCGGTGGGCGGGAAATCCGGGTTATGCCCCGCCACCCGGCCGCGGAGGAACGCCGTGCAGGCCGCCTCGATGGCCAGCAGCGGGCAATGATCGACGGCGCCGAGATAGGCCATCGCCGTCGCCTCGGTGATCGCCGCCTGTGCGCTGGGGAAACCTGCCAGCAGGGTGGCGATGGCTTCGAGCGCCTTGCCCTGATCGCGGGCGCTCAGCTTCGGACGGGTCATCGTGCGGCCTCCTGCTGCATTCGGCGGGCCTGCTCGAGCAGCGCCGATGCGCCCTTGCCGCGACGCGAAGCTCTGGCGCGGACCGGCGCGGCAGCGCCGTGAGCGAGCGGGGTGTCGCCGGGGCCGGACAACGAGATCTCGCCGGGCGGACGAGGTATCGCCGCGAGCGGACGCGGTAGCGCCGCGAGCGGACGAGGTATCGCCGCGGGGGCTTTAGGGGGGAATCTCGAGTCTGGAGTCTCAGCACTGGGCAGCCCATTGGCCGACCCATTGGGTTCGTCCGATTGCGCTGTAGACTCAGCGACTTGCGCCCAGCGGCGGTTTGCCGATTTGCGGCCGAGATTGGCGCGCTCATGGTCCTTGACCATGCGGCGCGACAGGATCACCCCGGTGCTTGCCACGCTCAGGACGCCGGCTTGTCGAAGCTCCGCCACAAGGGCGCGAACCTCGTCCACCGGCACCCCTGTCATGCGCGCCAGGGTGGCCTCGCCGATCGGCTTGCCGTTGAGCACCAGGTGCCCATAGGGCTTGGCCTCGTGCATGATGCAGAGGCACTCGATCCACAGCCCGCGTGCCGCGAGGCTGACCGCCCGCAGCGCCTGGTCGCCGCGCCAGGCTGCGGGCTGGAACTTGAACCAGGGGAGACTCATCGCGCTGCTCCCGGCAGCGGCGAGGCGGCGCCGGCGAGGCCCAGGGCCAGGCGCTCCGCCTCATGGCGGCGGATATTGTAGAGCACGGTGGTGTGGTCGCGGCCCCCCAGGTGCCGGGCGATTTCGGGCAGGCTGATCTGCCGGCCGTTGACCAGCACCTCGTGCCGGATGCGCCAGCTCGCCTCGCGCCGCGCCGCGGTGACCGGGCCGCGGCGCGAGGCAGAGGCAAGCTCCGCCCGCTCGACGCCGTGCTTTACCACCACCTCGTCGATGATCTCACGCGCCGTCAGCGGGCGGGCGGCGGTGGGGCCGAAGCACATCGTCTCATAGGGCACCGGCTCGCGGTAATCCGGCCAAATCTCGGTCGGCGGCAGCAGCCGCTGTGGGCGCGCCGCACGGTAAGGGCGCACCGTCAGGGTCGAGGCCGGCGGCGGGTTCTGCGCGGCGCGGCGAATGCGCGCCTCGCGCGCCCGGCGCTCCTCGGCAAGCCGCTGCTGGCTGGGGCTGGCATCGGCGGCCCGCACCGGGGCGAGGCGTAGCTGGCGATAGAGCATCATGGGGTCGATTCCATTGGGCAAAGGGGTGGCGTGCACCGGCGCGGGACGCGTCGGCGGCGGGGCTCATTGGCGGCAGGCTGGCGGTTCAGCGCCGGCGGTGCATGGACGCTCGGTCGCGCGCCAGCGTGAGTGCGAAGAGAAGGCGACGAACGTTCGCGCCGGGGCGACGAGGTATCGCGCCGGGGCGACGACTTCCTCGTGGCCACCCGCGCAAGGTCTGCTGCCGCGGCGCGTCGAAACGCCCATTCACTCGCGCACGCGGCAGCAGCGGAACGCGCGTCGCACCGGCATCGGCCAGCGCCGGGGAGGGGGCCGGCAGTGCGTCGATCGGGAGGGAGGTGCGAAGCTGTTCCATTCGCAAAAGTATGCATAACGCAAATCGCGTGTCAACGCGAAACGCATACTGAAATTGTGCATAATGCATGGATGATCGAAGAGACCCGCCCCGAGGCCGCCGAGCGGCTGAAGCTTGCCCGCATCACCCGCGGCTTCCGCACCGCCAAGGAGGCGGCGACCTTCTTCGGCTGGGCCTACATTACCTATGCGCAGCACGAGAGCGGCGAGCGGGGGCTCGGCCGGCAATCGGCGAAATACGCCGCGGCGTTCCGGGTGAGCGAGGCGTGGCTGTTGACCGGCGAGGGCGTCCCGCCGGTGGACGATGCCAACGACCCGCTGCCGCCGCACGAGCGGGCCAGCGGCCAGCCGATCCTCGCGGTGCCGGCGCGCGAAGTGATCGACCCGACGCGCAAGCTCAACGTCTATTCCGGCGCGCAGGGCGGCGGCGGCCGGCTGATCATCGGCACCGACATCGTCGACCGGGTGGAAATGCCCACCAAACTGCGTGATGTGCAGGGCGCCTATGGGCTGATGATCGACGGCGAGTCGATGGTGCCCGAGTACTGGCCGGGCGACGTCGCCTGGATCAACCCGCATCTGCGGCCGGCGCGCGGCAAGAACCACATCTTCTACCACACCCCGCCCGACGGCCGGGAAGCCGAGGCGATCGTCAAGCGGCTCAACGACTGGAACGACCGCGAGTGGCACCTCGAGCAGTGGAACCCGCACCGCCAGTTCAGCGAGTTCCGCCGCGAATGGCCCATCGCCCACCGCGTGGTGGGCAAATACGACGCCGACTAGCGGCGCGCGGCAAGGCCGCGGAGCAGGGCGCTTGCACCAGATTCAACCACAAGCTCGATGCCCACATCCCCCTTGACGGGGGAGGCAGGCGCAGCTTGTGAGCGCAGCTCGGTGGGGTGCGCCAAGTGCGCGATGTGAAACATCGACGTGCGCATGCTTGAGCAGCCTGCTCCCAACCATGGTGCGTGTTGCACACTCCGCCCCATCCCTCCCCCTCAAGGCAGGGCTATTGCATATGGAGCACCGACAGTAGTTGGAGGGGCCTTCTCCCCTTGTGGGAGAAGGTGGCCGAAGGCCGGATGAGGGGTATCTCTCCGCGTACTGGATCGCTCCTCACTTCGCTCGGATCGCGCTACACTTCGTTGCGCGTACCCCTCATCCGCCCTTCGGGCACCTTCTCCCACAAGGGGAGAAGGCAAGGGGTGCCCATCGCCCGCATATGCGTAGCCCTGCCGTCAAGGGGGGCGCTGGTGGTTGTGGCTGGATCGAGCCACAGACACGATGCCGCCCAGCCTACCCCGCCAGCTCCATCAGATCCCGCGGCACAACGCCGTGCTCGCACAGCACCACCGCATCGTTCCACTCGCCGGTCGCCGGGTCGCCGTTCCGGCAGAAGGCGATCACCCCGGCCCGCGCTCCGGCCAGCACCCGGGCCCGCGACAGCGCCGCGGCCTCGCTGGGCGCCTCCATCGGCTCGTCGGCAATCAGCACGCCCCGATTGCCCATCTGCCAGGCCTGCACCACGAAATACGTGGCCATCCTCACCTCCAAATGTTCTCATTATGTTCTCATGAAAGCAGAAGGCTGGACGGGAGTCGAGTCGGCCGCCGCCTGTCGCTAACGTTCGCGTAACGCATATTGATCTTGACCGGGTAGTTTGCGTTTTGCATATCATGTCTGCATCAGCCCGATGGAGACAGCGATGACGATCCAGCCCGCCCGCCTCGATCTTCATGCCCTCCGCATCGATGCGGTGGCCGCCGCCTACGGCAATGCCGATGCGCCGATGAAGCGGCTGGCGCTGCTCAACCTCGGCGCCCGCCAGCCCACCTACTGGACCAGCGCCACCTTCAGCCACGCCCAGGCCGGCATCCTCTGCGAAGCCGCCAACCGCCTCGCCTCGCTCGAGCGGGCGCAGGACGAACTGACCGACTACTGCTCCGCCACCGGCTCGCCCTGGCGCCCGACCGAGCTGCGGCTTCTCGACCTGCTGGTGCCGCTCAACGCCGCCGCGGTGCGGGATCTCGATGAGGCATACACGCGGGCAGGGGCGTTACGGTCGCGCGGCGAACTGGAGCGGCGGGCCTGGGTGGAAGAGGAGGCGGCGATGGTGGCATGAGGGGGCAGGGCAGCAGTTCGATATGCATCATAAACGGAGCTTAAATGACGCTAAAGCTCTGTTTATGGAGCATTCATTGACTTTGGCACTTCAACTCCGTTAGAAAAATCCATAAACAGAGCATATGACGTCGTCATGCGCCGTTTATGGAACGAAGATGCCAAAGCCAATCGACCGACCGACTTCTCGCTACGCCCGTGATGCCGCGCAGCTGCTCGGGCTGCTGATCAGGCGCGCCCGCATCGAGCGACAAATGACCGTGGAGGGGCTGGCCGAGCGCGCCGGGCTGTCGCGCGGCCTCGCATCCCGCATCGAGAAGGGCGATCTCGGTTGCTCGATCGGCGCCGTGTTCGAGGCCGCCGCCGTGGTCGGGCTGCGGCTGTTCGACGAGGATCCGCGCGGCATGAGCGGCAAGCTTGCCGACGCAATGTCGTCCAATACGCTGCTGCCGCAGGCGGTCCGCGCGCCCGCCAGGGTCGACGATGATTTCTAGGGCATCCAATGGCCCGGCCGGAAGCAAGCTGCTCCGGGGTGCGGCGGGCGAGGCGTTCGTCTGGGTCTGGCTCCCCGGGGCGACAGCGCCGGTGGTGGCCGGGCGCCTTGCGCCCTCCGGCGGCCAGCTCGCCTTCAACTATGGCCGCTCCTATCTTGAGCGGCCCGATGCCGTTTCGCTCTATGAGCCGGAGCTGCCGCTCCGGGCGGGGCTGTTGCCGGTGCCCGCCGGCATGTCGATGCCGAGCGCCATCCGCGATGCGGCGCCCGATGCCTGGGGCCGCCGCGTCATCATCAACCGCCTGCTCGGCCGCGCCGGCGGCGACGCCGCCGACCTCGACGAGCTGACCTACATGCTGGAATCGGGCTCCGACCGGATCGGCGCGCTCGATTTCCAGGCATCGGCCGGCAGCTACGTTGCGCGTGAGCCGCGCGAGGCGTCCCTTGTCGAGCTGCTCGATGCCGCCGACCTGGTGCAGCAGGGCGCGAGGCTGCCCCCGGCGCTCGATGCGGCGCTGTTCCATGGCAGCTCGATCGGCGGAGCGCGCCCCAAAGCCAACATTACCGATGGCGACACCAAATACATCGCCAAGTTCTCGGCTCAGGGCGATCTCTATAGCGTTGTGAAAGCCGAGTTCGTCGCCATGCGGCTCGCTGCCCTCGCCGGCATCGCGGTCGCCCCCGTGCGCATGGCGCGGGCCGCCGGCAGGGATGTGCTGCTGGTCGAGCGTTTCGATCGGCAGCGTGTGCCGGGCGGCTGGGTGCGCCGCGGCATGGTCTCCGGCCTCACCCTGATCGGGCTCGATGAAATGCTGGCGCGCTACGCGAGCTATGCGGATCTGGCCGAGATCATCCGCCATCGTTTCGAAAAACCAAGGGCGAGCCTGCGCGAGCTGTTCGCCCGCCTGATGTTCAACATCCTCAGCGGCAACACCGACGATCACGCCCGCAACCACGCCGCGTTCTGGAACGGCCGCGACCTCACTCTCACCCCCGCCTACGACATCTGCCCGCAGCCCCGCGCCGGCAACGAGGCCTCGCAGGCCATGCTGATCGCCGGCGACAACCGCATGAGCCGGATCATGACCTGCGTGGAGGGCGCCGCGGCGTTTCAGCTCAGCGCAGAGGAGGCGCTGGGCATCGCACAGGCGCAGATCGAGGCGATCCTCGGCAGCTGGCAGGCGGTGTGCGACGAGGCAGGTGTGAGCGAAGTGGATCGAGAGCTGCTGCGCACGCGGCAGTTCCTCAATGCGTACGCGTTCGAGGGGGCGCCGGAGGGGTTGAGGGCGATGGTGGGGTGAGGGGGATGACGCGCGCGGTGGCGGCCGGGGCCCGCCGCATACCCGCGGTCAGCTCAAGTGTAAGCGTCCTTGATGGCGGCGAACACGAAGCAAAGCAGCAGAATGAACAGCAGCACCCCCGAGGCGGCGGAGCAGGTGGCGGCGCTCCTGCCTCCGTTGCACCCGTCTGGCGATCTCCGTGACCGCCTCGTAGAGGCCGGGGCTGCGGCTATAGATGGCGTCCATCGCCGCTTTGCGCTCGGCGGCGGTCCGGGCCGCAACCTGCTCCGGGGTCATGCGGGGCGTGTCGCGGGTTGCTTCGACGACCAGGGCTTCGATCTCACGCACCAGCTCGTCGTCGTTCATCGCGCGCCGAGCCCCACGCTCCGGAACAGGGCCGCCGTCATTTCCGGCTCGACGATCACGCGAGGGGTGGTCGAGAGCTGGTCGATGTAGACGATGCGCCAGAACTGGGTGCCGGCCTGCGCGGCATGGACGGTCGCCGGGTAACCGGCGGGCGTCGTCTGACCGTGGGCCGTCCAGACTCCCGGCAGGTTCGACATCGACCAATCGCCCAGTCCGATGGTGGCGCTCACCCCCTTCGCCAGCGCCGGGAGATAATCCTTGATGCCGAGGTTCGGCAGGCTCTCAGCCGCCAGAATGGCGACGAGGCCGGTCTCCACCTGGGTGAAACCATAGAGGGTGCCGCCGTCGGGGCCGGCAAAGGCCTCGTAGCTCCAACCACCGGGGATGGTGGTGGAGATGTGGGTGGCGGGGTTGGACCAGCTGGTGGGGCGCGCGATTCCGCCGGGTGAGGAGAGGGCGGGCGAGGACTGGGAAACGAACGCCGGATCGGAGGGCGCCGGGCTGCCGCTGAACATGCCGCTGCGTTCCACCGCGGCCAGCGCGGCCACGCCGACATAGAGCAGCAGGGCAAACAGAATGCCCAGGGTGCGGCGAAGGCGGCTTTGCGAATAGGCGCGGACGCTGACGCGACCGAGGTCGTAGGCGGTTGGCGCGCCACGCAGCACACGGCGGAAGGCCGGTATCATGGTGAAGAAATTGAGCAGCGGGATGTACAGCGCCATCCCCTGGAACCAGACGCGGAACTCGCGGACGATGTTGCCGCCCCAGCCGAAATACCTGTCGGGGTCATTGGGCTCGGCTCGGATGGCGAAAATGGCCTTGCCCAGCGAGTTGCCGAACAGCGTGATGATGATGGCATTGGTGAGGAAGGCCGACGGAAACAGCCAGATCAGGATCGCTGTCGGGTTTGCGAGGTGGATGCTAGAGAAATATCGAGGGTTCACCGCAGGCAGCACCCCATAGACACCGACGGACAACGCCGAGATGATGATGATCATGTCGATGGAGCGCGCGAAGTAACGCGTCCACGGCCCCGCCAGAACCGGCGCAGCCGTGGCGGCAGTGAAGTGGGAGGTTGTGACCCGCGTGTCGCCATCTTGGCGGCCGGCGCGCCCATCGTCCGCCAGGCGCTCGGCGCCGAGCACGTCGTCGTCGGCGCCATAGTCCGCTGCTTTGCGTTGCGCCCGCGGCAGCGGCGGCGGCAGGCCGGCATCGGCCAGCTGTGCGAACTCGTCAGTATCGGCGAGCGGCGTCCACTCGGCAAAGCCCTTGCGCCAGACTAACGTATCCCCCGCAACCTCGCCGGTAGCGAACAGGTCTTCGATGTCATCTTCGGAATGCGGCCCGACCGCGGCGCCATCAGCCGAATAGTACCACTGCATTGCCAACTCCCCCATTTGCTCCAGCGCGGCGCGCGTCAGCCGATAGCGCGTTGCATGGTGTAGGCGGCGAGGAACAGGGCCATCAGGAGCCACGCCACCCCCGCCACGCGGCGCGCTCGACGATGGCGTCGCATGCGCTCGAACCTCTCGACGACGTCGTTCACCGCCAGATAGAGGCTGGGAACGCGGCGATACAGGACGTCTGCTGCCGTCTTCCGCTCCGCCGCGGCGAGCGCCGCAACCTGCTCCCGCGTCAGGCGGGGCGTGTCGCGGGTCGCTTCGACGACCAGGGCCTCCATGCCTCGCACCAACTGGTCGTCGTTCACTGTGCGCCGATCCCCGCGCTGCGGAACAGCGCGGCGCTCATCACCGTGTCGCTGATCTCGCGGGGGGTGGTCGAGCGCTCGTTGACATAGACGATGCGCCAGTACTGGGTGCCGTTCCGTGCGGCGTAAACGGTGCTGGCGTAGCCGCTTGGAAGCATCTGGCCGCTGGCTTTCCAGACGCCCGGCAGGTTCGACATCGACCAGGCGCCAAGCGTAGCGTTGGCGCCGAGATTGCTGGTGACGGCGGCGGTGTAGGCCGCCATGTCGCCGCCCTCGAAGGTTTCCACCACAAAGAAGGCTGCGATGCCGATCCCGGCGTTGCCGAAGCCGTGCAGCGTGGTGCCGTCGGGTCCGGGCAGCGCTTCGTATTGCCAGCCGGCGGGGATGGTGGTCGTGATCTGAGTGGTGGGGTGGGTCCAGTTGCTGGGCTGTGCGAGGGCGTCTTGCTGGGCGCGTTCCATGCCGTTGAGCGCGAAGATGCCGAGATAGAGCAGCATGCCCAACACCATCCCCAGTGTGCTGCGCAACTGACTATTGGAGTATGAGCGCACCGCAGCGCGGCCGATATCATACGGCGCCGGCTTGCCGCTGCCGACCGCCCGGTAGGCCGGTACCATGGTGAACAGGTTGAACACGGGAATGCCGAGCGCCAGCCCCCGCAGCCACACCGTGAACTCGCGCTTCAGGGTGCCGCCGAAGCCAAAGCGCTGCCGGCCGTCGATGGGTTCTGCCCGGATGGCGAAGATGGCCTTGCCCAGGGAATTGCCGCAGAGGGTGATGATGCCGGCATTGATGAAGAGCGCCAGCGGCAAGAGCAGGAGCGCCACTGCTCCCGGTTGGGCGTTGTAGAGATCGAGCGCCAGCTGGGGGCTGATCGAGGGCAGTACCAGGTAGAGGCCGGTGACGAGAAGCGACAGGATGATGGTGAGATCAATCGAGCGCGCGAAATAGCGCTCCCACGGGCCGGCGAGCCTTGGCCCCGCCGACGCTGCGGCCGGTTCGAACGCCGGCTCATCGTCGTCCTCGTCGTGATCGTCGGCAGTGGCGACGCGCGCATCGTCATCGGCATGGCGAGTATCGAGCGGCGCCTCGCCCCCGCCGTCTTGCGCCATTGCTTGCCGGTACGCCTCAGGTGGGGCCGGCGGCGCCTCGGTATCTGCCAGATGGGCGAATTCCTCAGTATCGCCGAGCGCCACCCAGTCGGCCAGACCTTTGCGCCAGACCAGTGTATCCGACGTAATCTGACGGGCGACGAACAGATCTTCGATATCGGCTGCCGAACGCGGCCCCACTGCAGCGCCGTCAGCCGAATAGTACCATTGCATGATGAACTCCCCCAAGCCGGAAGGATCGTTACATGGTCCCGAGGCGGCTGTCATCAGTATGTTTCTGTTTTGTTCCCAAGAGTAACCAGTCGTGATTGTTCGGCGGCCTTGAGCATCACCATTGGGTCAATCGGTATGGCGCGATCGGTGAAGCGCCTTACCGTACCGGCTCCGCCGCCAGCAGTTGCTCCAGCACGGCAAAACTCGGCTCCTCCATCTGCGCCACGTTGAAGCGCATGAAGCCGGCGGCCGCCTGGGCAGCGCTGAAGGCGTTGCCGGGGGCGAGCACCATGCCGTGCGCCAGCGCGGCGCGGGCGAGATCGGCGCTGTCGCGGCCGTCGGGCAGGGTGCACCACAGGAACATGCCGGCGCGGGGCTCGATGGCGGGGACGATGCCGAGCTGCCTGAGCCGGTCGCCGACGGCGCGGCGGGCCCGCTCCAGCCGCTGCCGCAGCGCCTCGGCGTGGCGGTGGAAACGACCGTCGCTCAGCACGGCATGGACCAGCTCCTCGTTCAGCCGGGCGCCGCCGAACATGGTGGCGATCTTGAGGTCGAGCAGGGGCTCGAGCCACTCGCGCCGGGCGGCGATGAAGCCGCAGCGCAGCGAAGCCGAAAGCGTTTTCGAGAAGCTGCCGATCTCGATCACCCGCTCGAGCCCGTCGAAGCCGGCGAGGCGCGGCGCCGGGCTGTGCTCGAAAATCGGCGAAGATATCGTCTTCGACGATGGTGAGCCCGTGCTGGTCGGCAAGCTTCAGCACGCGATGCGCGGTGACCGGCGAGAGCGTCGCGCCGGTGGGGTTATGGACGGCCGAATTGGTGATGTAGAGGCGCGGGCGTTCGGCCGCGAGCACGGTGGCGAAGGCCGCGATATCGGGGCCGCTCGCCGTGTAGGGCACGCTCACCACCCGTACCCGATGGGCCCGCAGCAGCGCCTGGAAGTTGAAGTAGCAGGGATCGTCGACCAGCACGGTGTCGCCCGGCTCGAGGAGGAAGCGGCAGATCAGGTCGATCGCCTGGGTGCCGCTTTCGGTGAGGATGATCTGGTCGGGCGCCGCCTCGACGCCGCGCTCACCCAGCCGCCGGCTGATCAGCCGGCGCAGCGGCAGCAGGCCAAGCGGCGCGCCGTAATTGGCCAGCGCCTCGATGCCGCCGCGCGACACGGTGCGCAGCGCGCGCCTGAGGCTCTGCTCGGCCATCCAGCCGGCCGGCAGCCAGCCGCAGCCGGGCTTGGGCACGGCATCGTCGGCCTCGAGCGACTGGCGCGACACCCAGAGCGGATCGATGGCCCGATCGCGTTTCGGCTCCACCGCCGAGAGCTGCATCGGCGCCAGTTGCGGCGCGACGTAAAAGCCCGAGCCAGGCCGCGAGACGATGGCGCCCGCCGCCGCCAGCCGGTTATAGGCCTCGACCACCGTCGAAACCGAGACGCCGGCCGAGCGGGCGAAGCCGCGCAGCGAGGGCAGCCGCGCGCCCGCGACGAGGCTGCGCGCCGCGATCCGCCCGCTGATGGTGGCCATCACCTGCTCGATCCGGCTTGGCTGTGCTGTGTCCGTGACCATAACAGTATGTTCCAAGTGTACTGGACTGTAGCTGGCGCGCCCGGCACGGACAATCGATAAGGCCCGCGTCGAGAAGCGAGGCGTGCGAATGGAACGGTCGACCAGCGGCTGGATCAACGGGCTGATCGGGGTGATGATCTTTTCGGGCTCGCTCCCGGCCACCCGGGTGGCGGTGCAGGCGTTCGATCCGGTGTTCCTGACGGTGGCCCGCGCCGGCATTGCCGGGCTGGTGGGCCTGGGCCTGCTGCTGGCGTTCCGGCAGCGGCGGCCGGCGGCGGCCGACCTCGGCTCGCTCGCTATCGTCGCCCTGGGCGTGGTGGTGGGCTTTCCGCTGCTGACGGCGCTGGCGCTGCAGCATGTCACCTCGGCGCATTCCATCGTCTTCATCGGGCTGTTGCCGCTGGCGACGGCGATCTTCGGGGTGGTGCGCGGCGGCGAACGGCCGAAGCCGGCGTTCTGGGCGTTCTCGCTCGCCGGGAGCCTCTTGGTCGCCGGCTTTGCGCTGATGCAGGGCGGCGCGACCAGCCCGCTCGGCGACGGGCTGATGCTGGGGGCGATCATCGTCTGCGGGCTCGGCTATGCGGAGGGCGCAAAGCTGTCGCGCCGGCTGGGCGGCTGGCAGGTGATCTCGTGGGCGCTGGTGCTGGCGCTGCCGCTGATGGCGGTGCTGTGCGTCATCTGGTGGCCCGCTTCGTTCGCCGCGGTCACCGCGCCGGCCTGGCTGAGCCTCGGCTATGTGTCGCTGTTCAGCATGCTGATCGGCTTCGTGTTCTGGTATCGCGGCCTCGCGCAGGGCGGCATCGCCGCGGTCGGGCAGCTGCAGCTGCTGCAACCGTTCTTTGGGCTGGCGCTGGCGGCGGGCCTCCTCGGTGAGGCGGTGACGCCTGCCATGCTGCTGGTGACGCTGGCGGTGATCGGGTGCGTGGTCGGGGCGCGGCGGTTCGGGACGTGAGGGGCCCACCGCAACGAAGTGTAGCGCGACCTGAGCGTAGCGAGGGGCGATTGAGGATGCGGAGAGAACCGCTCATCCGGCCTTCGGCCACCTCGCGGCGAGGGCTTCGCCCCCGTCCGCTGACCACAAGGGGGGAAGGCACTCCAACTACTGTCGGTGCTTCATATGCGATTGCCGCCTCTTGAGGCAGGGCTATCGCATATGAACAGGCACCGGGCTCTCAGTGGTCCTCCACCGCGCAGCGGGGGAGGGGGACCAGCGAAGCTGGTGGAGGGGGCGGCCACAAGTACCGGCGCTTCCCGCCGCCCCCTCCACCGCCTGCGGCGGTCCCCCTCCCCCGTTTCACGGTGGAGGAGCACCGAGAGGGCAGTGCGCCATGTCATATGCGACTGCCGCCACTTGAGGGGAGGGAATGAGGGAGGGGTGGTGCAGTGATCACCGATGGACCCCCACCCCCAGCCCCTCCCCTCAAGGGGGAGGGGGGCTCCTCACCTGCGCATCTTGCGCTCCAGCAGCCGCCGCTCCGCCTCGAGCCGGACCAGCGGCAACGCGCGGGCGTAGGCGGCCTCGGCTTCGGCCTTGCAGCCCAGGCGGTCGAGCAGGTCGGCGCGGGCGGCGTGGAGCGGCCAGTAGCCGTCGAGCGCGCCGCCGGCGGCCAGGGCGTCGACCAGCTGCAGCGCCCGCTCAGGGCCATCGACCATCGACAGCGCCGCCGCCGCGTTGAGCTCGACCACCGGCGAAGGGGTGAGGCGCAGCAGCACCTGATAGAGTCCGGAAATCTGCGGCCAATCGGTTGCGGCAAAGCTCGGTGCATCGGCATGGAGCGCCGCGATTGCCGCCTGCACGCCATAGGGGCCGATGCGGCGCGGCCGCGCCAGCGCCCGCTCGACCAGAGCCTTGCCCTCGGCGATCGCCGCGCGGTCCCAGCTGCTGCGATCCTGCTCCTCGAGCAGCAGCAATTCGCCGGCGCCGTCGCTGCGCCCGCCGAGCCGCGCGAAGTGCAGCAGCATCAGCGCCAGCAGCCCGGCGATCTCCGGCTCGCCCGGCAGCAGCTGGTCGAGCAGCCGGCCGAGCCGGATCGCCTCGGCGCAGAGTTCGGGCCGGAAAGTGGCGGTGCCGGCGCTCGGGGCATAGCCCTCGGTGAACACCAGGTAGACCACCGCCAGCACGCCGGCGAGCCGCTCGGCGAGGTGCTCGCGCTCGGGCACTTCATAGGGAATGGCGGCGTCGCGGATCTTCGATTTGGCGCGCACCAGGCGCTGCGCCATGGTCTCCTCGCCGACGAGGAAGATGCTGGCCACCGCCGCGGTCGAGAGCCCGCACACGGTGCGCAGCGTCAGCGCCACCCGGGTTTCGAGCGCCAGGGCCGGGTGGCAGCAGGTGAAGATCAGGCGCAGCCGATCGTCCTCGATCTCCTCGAGGTCCTGAGGCGCGGCGGCAATGGCACTCTCGGCCGCCAGCGTCTTCAGCTTGCCGCGCAGGGTGACGCGGCGGCGGATGCGGTCGATGGCCTTGTGGCGGCCGGTATTGACCAGCCAGGCGCGCGGATTGTCGGGCAGCCCCATCTGCGGCCAGCGCAGTAGCGCCGCCTCGAAGGCATCCTGAGCGCCTTCCTCGGCCAGTTCGAAATCGCCGACGAGGCGGATGAGCGTGGCCAGCACGCGCCCCGCCTCGTGGCGATAGACCGCTTCGATGTCGGCTCGGTCGATCAGGTTGGTCACTCAGTACTGGCGGGCCAGGCTGTCGATCGGGCGGACTTCCACCGCGCCGGAGCCGAACGGGATCTTGCCGGCGATCGCCAGGGCCTCGTCGAGGTCTTTCGCCTCGACGATGTAGTAGCCGCTGAGCTGCTCGCGCGTTTCGGCGAAGGGGCCGTCGGTGGTCATCGACTTGCCGTCGCCGCGGCGAATGGTGGTGGCGGTGCTCGAGGGCTTCAGCTTGTCGCCGCCCTTGAGGTGGCCGCTCCTCACGATATCCTGGGTGAAGCGCGCATAGGCCTCGCCCATGGCCTTGCCCTGTTCGGGCGTCGCCGAACCCATCGCCGCCTCGTCGCCATAGATCATCAGCAGGTACTGCATGGTCGTCTCCATCTGTTGGCAGTTGCTACCGGCGATCGGTCGAACAGGGCAGAGCCGGGATCGACAAACGGGCCGAGATTATTTTCGTCCCCCGGGCTGAAGGCGATCCTACCCATCGCCGCGGGCCGCGCTCAAGCCGGCATCGACCGCGCCTGCCGACCGCCAGAGACATGCCGCTCCCCATCAGCTTGGTGTCAGGTGGGGATGCTATGGCTCGGGTGCCAAACATGGAACGCCGATGAACCATACGTCCAGCAGGGGGCTCATGACGGCCACGTCGCCGCACCCGGCGCCGGAGGGCGGCCGATGAACATCGTCTGGTTTTTCGTCGGCCTGGCGGTGATCGGCGCGATCTGGGCGATCGCCGACGCCGTGCTCGGCCGGCGGCGCCCGAGCCTCGTCGACGAAGCGCTGTTCGAGCGCTATGTGCGGGCGCTCGAGCCGGCGCTCGGCTGGGACGGCCCGCCGCTCGCGTTGACCGGCAAGCTGCGGCGCACGGCACGCCAGCATTGGAACCGGCTGCGCCGCTCGGCGCTGGCCGGCGAGCTGGTCGAGCCGCGGCTGCACCTGAGGCCGGTGAGCCGGGCCATCGTCGACCAGCTGCCGGCGCGCCTCAGGGCCGCCTGGCTGCTGCGGCCACCGCGCGAGCAGGACGAGCTGGCTGAGCAGGCCTATCTCGCCGCCATCTCCCTCGCCATGGTCGAGGCCGGCGGGGCGCAGTGACGCCGCGGTCGCGGCTGCTGTTGCCCGGAACCCTCCGCCCACCCAACCCGCAACAAGGAACAACCTTCCCATGCCTGATCCAGGTCGAAGTCCCGCCGAGGCCGGCAGCATTGCCTGCCGGCCCTCGGCAAACCGTTCCGCCGGTGCAGCCGCGTTGCCCCCGCAAGGGCGCGCCGCGCCCCTGCCGCACGCCCGCGTCAACGGGTCCGTGGCGTCCCGATGATCTTCGAATGGATGTCCGACCCCGCCGCCTGGGCGGGCCTCGGCACGTTGATCCTGCTCGAGATCGTGCTCGGGATCGACAACCTGGTATTCATCGCCATCCTCGCCGACAAGCTGCCCGAGCATCAGCGCAACCGCGCCCGCGTGGTCGGGCTGTCGCTGGCGCTGCTCATGCGGCTTACGCTGCTTGCCTCGATGGCGTGGATCGTGACGCTGACCACGCCGCTGTTCAGCGTCCTGGGGCTCGGCTTTTCCGGCCGCGACCTGATCCTGCTGTCGGGCGGCGCGTTCCTGCTCGCCAAGGGCACCATGGAGCTGCATGAGCGGCTCGAGGGGCGCACCGAGCCCAGACCGGGCAAGCTGGGGCACGCGGTGTTCTGGCAGGTGCTGGTGCAGATCGTGGTGCTCGATGCGGTGTTCTCGCTCGACAGCGTCATCACTGCCGTCGGTATGGTCGAGGAATTGTCGATCATGATGATCGCGATGATCGTCGCCGTGCTCGCCATGCTGGCGCTGTCGAAGCCGCTGATGGCGTTCGTCTCGCGGCACCCTACGGTGGTGATCCTCTGCCTCGGCTTCCTGATGATGATCGGCTTCTCGCTGCTGGTCGAAGGGTTCGGCTATCACCTGCCCAAGGGCTACCTCTATGCGGCGATCGGCTTTTCGGTGCTGATCGAGGCGTTCAACCAGCTGGCCCGCCGCAATCGCGAAAAGCGGCTCAGGACCTCGGACCTGAGGCAGCGCACCGCCGATGCGGTGCTGGCCCTGCTCGGCGGCCGGCGCGGCGAGGTGAGCCTGGGCGAAACCGCCGACGTCATCGTCGAAGCGGCGGCGAGCCGGGCGCTGTTCGCCCGTGAGGAGACCGCCATGATCCAGGGCGTGCTCGGGCTCGCCGACCGGCCGGTACTGTCGGTGATGACGCCGCGCGGCGCCATCGACTGGCTCGACATCGAGGACGATGCGGCCCGCCTCAGGGCCAAGATCCTCGAGATCGGCCATTCGCGCTTTCCCATCGGGCGCGGCAGCCTCGATACGCTGCTCGGCGTCGCGCTGGCCAAGGACCTGCTGCGCGACCTGCTCGATACCGGCTCGATCGACCTCAACCGCTCGCTCAAGCAGCCGCTGATCGTCCACGAAGGCGCGAGCGTGCTCAAGCTGATCGAGCAGTTGCGCCGCCAGCCCATGCAGATGGCGGCGGTGGTCGACGAGTACGGGGCGCTGCAGGGGCTGGCGACGCCGACCGATATTCTCGAGGCCATTGCCGGCGAGTTTCCCGATGCGGACGAGCTGCCGGCCGAGCCGGTGCGGACCGAGGATGGCGGCTGGCTGCTGGCCGGGGCGACGGACGTGCGGCTGGCGGCGAGCCTGCTCGAGGCCGAGCTGGTCGACGATGCCGATCGCTACACCACGCTTGCCGGCTTCGTGCTCTGGCAGGTCGACCACATCCCCGGCCGCGGCGAGGTGGTGGTGGCGGCGGGGCTGGCCTTCGAGGTGGTGGAGGCGCGGGGCGGGCAGATCGTCATGCTCAAGGTCACCCGTCCACCGGGCGGCACGGGAGCGGGGAGCTGACCGGCGTGGACATCGTCAACGACTATGTGCTGGGGCTGGCGGCCTCGCCCTGGATCTACCTCATCGCCTTCGGGCTGATCGCGGTGGACGGGTTCTTTCCGCCATTCCCCAGCGAATCCGTGGTGGTGGCGCTGGCGGCGCTCTCGGCCGCCGGCCGCGGTCCCGATATCGGGTTGCTGCTGGCGGCCGCCGCGGCCGGAGCGATCGCCGGGGACAATGTCGCCTATCTCGGCGGGCGGGCGATCGGCCGGGGCCGGCTGCTGCAGTTGCGGTTCAGGCCGTTGGTCCGGCTGGTCGGCTGGGCCGAGGCGGGCCTTGCGGCGCGGCCGGGTACGCTGTTCCTCGCGGCGCGCTACGTTCCGCTGGGGCGGTTCGGCGTCAACCTCACGGCCGGGGCGGTGGAGTATCCGTTCCGGCACTTCCTGCCCTGGTCCGTCGCCGCCGGCGCCAGCTGGGCCGCCTATACGGTGGCGGTGGGGTTCGCTGCCGGCAAGTGGTTCGAAGCCGAGCCGCTCGTCGGCATGCTCGTCGCCATCGGCGTCGCGTTCGCGCTGGGCTGGCTGCTCGATCTGGCGATCGGGCTGGTCCGGAGGCGCAGGGTCGGCGCTGGGCGGCGGCAACGGGATCAGTGAGGCAGGGCGCGGCACTGGCAGACTTGCCGCGCCCGCATCGGAGGGTGTCAATGGGCGCCGGTCGAGGAGACAGAGTTGAGAATATTGCTGGTCGAAGATCACCGCTCGCTGTCCGAGATGATCAAGGAGCATCTCGAACGGTCGGGCTTCGACGTCGATGCGGTGTCGACCGCCGAGGACGCGGTGCATTATTGGCGCTCCACCCGCTATGACGGGGTGGTGCTCGATCTGGGCCTGCCGGATGGCGACGGCATGGAGGTGCTCGGCACCCTGGCGCGCGGCGAGAGCGACCATGCCGCGCCGGTGGTGATCCTGACGGCGCGCGACGATCTCGACAGCCGGCTGCGCGGGCTCAATGGCGGCGCCGACGATTATCTCACCAAGCCCTTCGACCTGCTCGAGCTCGAAGCGCGGCTGCGCGTCATCATGCGCCGCCCCGGCCTGCGCAAGGCCGATGTCGTCAGCTTCGGCGACCTGACCTACGATGTGGGGCGCTGGCAGGCGCGGGCCGGGGCGCGCAGCATCGACCTCGCCAAAAAGGAGTTCGCGCTGCTCGAGGAACTGATGCGGGCGGCACCCGGCATCGTGGTCAAGGACCGGCTCGAGGATCGCGTCTATGCGTTCGAGCCGGTGACGGCGAACGCCATCGAGGCCATCGTCTACCGGGTGCGGCGCAAGCTCGCCGCCGCCGGCTCGACCGTGCGGGTCGAAACGGTGCGCGGGATCGGCTACCGCATGGTGCTGGGGGCCGGCGATGCGGCGGCTCGCTAGAGCGCTGGGCGCGCGCGTTCGCCGCTTCGGCGCAATGGCGAAGCTCTCGAGCCTGCGCAGCCGGCTGATGCTGGTGATGGCGGTGGTGTTCGCGCTCGGCGTCGGCAACGTCATGATCTACCTGCTCGATCTCGACAAGGACATCCGCGCCCATGTGCTGAACGAGCAGATCGACACCCTTGTCGCCCGGGCGCCGGGCGATGCCGGAGGCGAGCCGCTCGACGAGCTGCCGCTGTCGTTCTCGGAATCGAGCTGGCGCTACTCGCTGTACAGCGCCGACGGCAGGCTGCTGGGGGTGCAGCCGAAAGGCAGCGATCCCTTGCCGTTCATGGCGCCGCGCGCCCCGCCGCCCCTCACCGCCGACGTGATGGATGCGCGCCAGCTCAAGGATGGCAGCGTATTGGTGGTGCGCCGCAACGACTGGGGCGAGTGCGAGGAACTGTGCCAGATCATGCGGGGCAGGGTGGCGGGCTCTACCGTGGCGCTCATCGCGCTGGGCATCGCCTCGATCGTCGCCATGGCGGGGCTCGCCGGCTGGATGCTGAGTTCGGTGCGGCGCGCCGCGGCGCTGGCCGGCACCATCGGGCGGGATCACCCCGACCGCCGCATCCCGATCGGCGAGCTGCCTGCCGAAATCGTGCCGCTGGCGCGTGCCGCCAATGACGCGTTCGACCGGCTGGCCGGCGCCTATGAGAGCGAGCGGCGCTTTACCTCAGATGCGGCGCACGAGCTCAGGACGCCGCTCGCCGTGCTCGACCTCAGGCTGCAGAAGGCGCGCCGCTCCGAGCGGCCCGATTGGGAGGCCATCGCCGGCGACATGCGGCAGATGCAGCACCTGGTGGATCAATTGCTGGCGCTGGCGCGGGCCGAGCAGGCAAACCTCTCCGACGAGCTCGCCGCGCCGGTCTCGGCGGCGCGGCTGGCGCGCGAGGCGGTGGCGGACATGCTGCCGGCCTTCGAAGCCGCGCAGCGGCCGATCGAGATCGAGGTCGAGGAGGGGCTGGCGGTGCCGGCCGGGCGCGACCTGTTGCGCCAGGCGCTGAGGAACCTGCTCGACAATGCCATCCGCCACGGCCGCGGCACGACGCGGGTAACGGTGCGCCAGGCCGGCGACGGCATGGTCGAGATCGGAGTCGGCGACGACGGGCCGGCAGTGAGCCCGGCGGCGGCCGAGATGCTGTTCGACCGGTTCCGGAAGGGCCGGCAGCATTCGGCCGGCTCGGGGCTGGGGCTCGCCATCGTGCGCAGCATCTGCCGCCGGCTGGGCGGCGACGCCGAGGCCGGCCCCGGCCCTGGCTTTACGGTGGTGCTGCGGCTGCCGGCGGCCGGAACGCAGAAGGGCTGAGACTTGGTGTTGTTTCCCCGAAAGCGGGGGCCTCCGCGCCGGAAGCAGAGGTTGCCGCTTTCGCGGTAATGACCCGATGGGTGGCCGCGGCCAACCCGGCACCTGGCCGATGCCGCGCCGGATGGTCGGCATTTGCATCGAATTTTCGGGGCCAGTCGAAGCTTATGACAAAACCCGCCGGGCTTGTGTCGTCCACCAGACCAACCGAGCAGCGAGGATCCCGATGCGCCACGCCCTTTGTCTTGTCGCCGCGATGGCGGTGGTGATCTTCGGCCTCGCCGGGGGCGGCACGTCGCAGGCGGCGGGCGTCACCGTGCCGCTCGGGTTCCGCATGATGTGCATCAAGACGCCCGAGGAGTGCCTGGGCGGCGGGGCCAGCCATGTCGAGGCCAGCGACGACGTCATGGCGACGCTGAAGCGGGTCAACGCGCACGTCAACCGCGCCATAACCCCTGAGGCGGGCGGCCCGGTCATCTGGCGGGTCGGCGTCGCCGCCGGCGATTGCGACGAATATGCCGCAACCAAGCGCAACCTCTTGATCCGCGCCGGCATCCCGGCCAGCGCCATCCGCTTCGCCTATGTCAAGGTGCGCGGCGAGGGGCATGCCATCGTGGTGGTGCGGACCAGCAGGGGCGATTACGTGCTCGACAACCTGCACCGCTCAGTCCGTCCGCTGGCGCAGACCGGCTATCGCATCATTTCGATGTCGGGCGCCGATCCGCGGGCATGGAGCGCCTACGCCGGCTGACGAGCTCGGGCCATCAGGTTGGTGTCAGCTTCCGGCTGTAGGGTCAAAAGCGTCGACGGGCGACGCGCGCGGCGAGGCCCCGAACTCGCAACGCGGCGCGGGCGCACCCGGACGGGCCGCCGATGGTTGCGCATCGGCGGCCAGCATTCCCTCGCGCTGGAGGCGTCCATGCCAGACTATGACGACATGGTTCCCGCATTCGAAGCAGCCGTCGCCTCGCTGCGCGAGACCTACGGCCCGAGCCTCGCCCTGCTCGAGGTCGAGATGACGGTGGAGCGCACCTCGGTGCAGATCGAGGTGACGCTGGCGCCCAAAGGTGGCGAGCCGGTGCCGCATACGGTCAAGATGGGCTCGTTCACCGCCACGCGCCTGCCCGAGCGGCTGGCCTATCTCAGGGCCGCCATGGACCATATCGCCCGGCTGATCGACGATACCCTGGTGCATCAGGGCGCGGCGGCGCCCGGCTCCTGAGCCGGCTGCCAGGCCGCCGTCACTGCGGCCCGCCGGTCCGGTGCATGGCGGCATAACGGCCGCCTGCGGCGATCAGTTCGGCATGCGTGCCCGGTTCGACCACGCTGCCCTGTTCGATCATCACCACGCGCTCCGCCCGTTCGAGCGCCGATCGGCGGTGCGCCACCACCAGCACGGCCCGGTCGGCCGCCACCCGGTCGATGGCATCGAGGATGGAGTCCTCGCGCTCGGCGTCGAGATGCGAGGTGGCTTCGTCGAGAATGAGCAGCGGGCGATCGCGCAGCACGGCGCGGGCGATGGCGATGCGCTGCCGCTCGCCGCCCGAGAAGCGCTTGCCGCGCTGCCCGACCATGGTGCCGAGCCCCTCGGGCAGCTGCTGCAGCAGCTCGCCCAGCCCGGCCTGCCGCAGGGCATCGATGAGCCGCTCGTCGGTGGCGTCGGCGAGGCCATAGCCGAGATTGTCGCGCAGCGAGGCATCCTGGAGGTAGACGTCCTGGCTCACCAGCGAGACGAAGCGCCAGGCGTCCTCCTCGGTGAGCCCGGCGGTATCGATGCCTGCCAGCCGAACCGCGCCGGCCGATGGCCGGATCGACCCGCAGGCGAGGCTGATGATGGTCGATTTGCCCGAACCCGAATGTCCGGCGATCGCCACGGTCTCGCCGCGCCGGACCGCGAAGGAGATGTTCTCGAGCAGCCGGGCGGGCCGGTCGGCCGGCTCGCCGTCACCCGCCTCGTCGAGCCGCGTCAGCGACACTCCGGCGAGAAAGCCGCTCATCCCCTGGCTGGCACCGGCGACATCGGACAGCGTCCTGACCGCCACCGCTTGCCGGCCGGGATAGGTGTAGCCCACCCGGTCGAACACCAGCACCTCGTCGGGCAGCTGCTGCTGCGGCGTAATGGGCGAGGCCGCCACCGTCGCGAGGCCGGTATTGGGGGAGGCGAGCACCGCCTCGACGCGATCGAGCCCCATGCTGGCGCGGATCAGCGGATAGCGCTGGCCGACGACTTCGCCGAGCGGCTGGCGCACCAGGCCGACAAAGAACAGGGCCGACACGACGCTGCCGATGGAAATCTGCCCGGCCGAGGCCAGCACGATGCCGATGCCCAGGAACAGCACGGTGATCAGGTCGAAGCACAACCGATAGGCGACGTTGATCACGGCGCGCCAGTTGTCCATGCGGGCGGCGAGCTCCACCGACTGGTCGGCGAGCCGGGCGAAGCGGCCCTCCTCGACGGCGGTGGCGCGCGCCTGGCGCACCAGGCTCACCGCATCGCCGCTGGTGGTGCTCTCGATCTGCGAGGCCACGGCGGCATTGATCTCGTAGGATTGCCGGATGGTGGCGTTGATCTGCCCCTCGGCAAAGCGCACCGCGACGAGCGCCAGCGGCACCAGCACGAAGGCGGCGAGAAACCAGATGTCGATCGCCGCCAGCGCGATGGCGACGGCGGCGAGCCCGACCCAGCCGTGCACGGTCGCGAGCGGCACCACCGCGAACAGCGGATCGACCATGCGCATGTCGTTGGTCAGGCGGCTGTTGAGCACCCCGGGGTTGATGGTGGCGTAGCTCAGGAGCGGCATCCGCATCAGCTCGCCATAGAGCCGTCGCGCCAGCTGCCAGGAGAGGCCATAGCCGAGCCGTGCGCCCATCGTGTTGGCCAGCACTTCGGCGAGCGCCGCGCCGATGGCGAAGGCGGCGACGAGCCCGAGCAGCGGCAGCAACTGCACCAGCCCGGCGCCCTTCAGCGCCGCATCGATGCTGCGGCCGAGCAGCAGCGGCACCCCGACCGGCAGCGCGGCGGCAAGCGCCGTGCACACGACGATCGGCAGCAGCTTGAGCCAGTCGAGCGCGAGCCCGAGACGCATGACCCGCTTGAGCATATCGAGCCACTCCTGGTTGGCCACCGCCATGGGTACACGGCCAACCCGCCGACGCAACGCTTACCTCGCGGCCCCCTTGCGCCAAGCCGTCCCTGCACGTGGGTACAAAACCTCACGGGCAGGATCGGGACGCTGTCCCTAGACCGGCAGGTGCTCGGTTCCCGTCAGCATCTGCACGGCTTCGCGCACCGCCAGTTGCGAGGCGCCCAGCACCGTGCCGCGCGCCGGCAGCTGGCTGGTGGTGACTTCGGTCTGCCAGGCGAGTTCGGCGATGACCTCGCGGATGCGGGGCAGCAGCAATTCGTTCTGGCCCACGCCGCCGCCCATGACGATCAGGCCGGGGTCGAAAATGCTGACCACCGAGGCCGCGATGCGACCGATATCGATGGCGTGGTTATCGACATGCCGGCGGGCGGCCCTGGAGCCGTCGGCGGCCATCTCGAACAGCTCGCGGGCGGTCTGTGGCGGGGCGCCGCGGTCGGTCCAGTCATTGCCGACGCGTTGCATCAGGGCGTGCGAGCCGAGATAGTCCTCGAGGCCGCTGCGGCGCGGTGCACTCCGCTCGGACCAGGGGAAGGGCAGGCGGGCGACCTCGCCGGCGGCCCCGTTGGCGCCGCGGAACAGGCGGCCCTCGTGCACCAGGCCGAGGCCGAGTTTCACGCCGACCTGCAGATAGGCGAAGGTTCGCCGGCCCTGGGCGCCGCCGCGGTCGAGCTCGGCAATGGTGGCGCAGTTGACGTTGTTCTCGAACACCACCGGCGCATCGCCGAACTCGCCGATCGCGTCGCGGACGACGTCGAGGTCGGCGCGATAGGCCAGTTCGGGGCGGTTGCGCGAAACGATCACCGGCACGGCGACCGAGACGGCTCGCAGCGGGCCATGCGCCCCGGTGTTCTGGCGCAGCCGCTTGAGGATGGTGCGCGTCGCCTTGCCGGTTTCGGCATTGAGGTGCACCGCCTCGGCGGAAGGCGTCTGCTCGATCTCGGCGAGGACCGTGCCATCGAGCGTCTGGGCGATGGCGCGCACCTGGGTGGCGCCGGCATCGACGCCGATGACATAGCCGGCCTCGCGGCCGAGGCCATAGACTGTCGCCTTGCGACCGCTGGCGCCCTGCGTGGTGCCGACCGGCTCCACCAGGCCCAGTTCGCTGAGCTCGAGGATCGCCGCCGACATGGTGGGCTTGGAAAAATCGAGCAGGCTTCCCAGCATCGGCCGGGTGGCGCGGCCGAGAAGGATGATGCGCCGGAACACCGCGCGGGCGCTCTCGGTCAAAGGTGCAGGAGGCGAGGTGAAAGCTAGGTTCAAGACCGACACACCGTCAGCAGGGGCAACTGGATAAGCCTAGTCCGTTCTGCGCTGTCATGTCACGAACCGGGGTGGCGGCAGAAGGGGGTATTCGGCGGAGTAACAGGTTCGCGTAGAGCCGCAACACTCTCCGGTTCGCCTTCTCCCCTTGTGGTCGGGGGACGAGGGCGTAGCCCTCGCCCGGAGGTGGCCGAAGGCCGGATGAGGGGTATCTCGCCGCGTTCCGGATCGCTCCTCGCTCCGCTCGGAGCGCGCTACACAGGGGGAGAAGGCCACCGCAGCTCTGCCGGTGGCTCTTCATCCGAGGCCAAACCTCACGCCACTTCGGGCAGCTTCGTGTCGGTCTGGCGGTAGCGGAACACGCAGACCGGCAGGCCGGCGGCTTCCGCAAGGTCGGCGATCACCAGCTGGGTCGGCAGCGCGGCGAGGATGGCCGTGGCGAGACCGTTGCCGGTCGCCGGGATGCGGATCACCACCAGGTTGTCGCGCTCGGCGACCTCGCTGCTGGTGACGAGCACCGTGGCGATGCCGAAGCCGGCGAGATCTTCCGCCAGTTGCACCTCGCGGCCCTCGCCATAGACGATGACTCCGGTGCCCTGATCATTGGGCTCCATCGGGCCGTGGAGGAAGTTGAGCGTGTCCCAGTTTTGCGCCGGAACGCGTACCGCCTCGCGCAGCAGCAGCGCCGCATAGCCCGCCGTGCCATAGGCGACGTTGGCGCCGACGCAATCGAGCGACCGCTTGCCGGTCAGCAGCCTGCCGGCGCGGGCGACGGCATCGGCCGTGGCGGCGCGGGTGGTCGCCAGCAGGTCGCCGATGGTGGTCCAGTCGAAGCCGGAGGGCACCCCGACGCGGTCGGCGATCAGCGCCAGAGCGAGGAGCGAACCCATGTAGCTGGTGGTGTTGGGGCCGCTGTCGATGCCGCTACCGGTGCCGATCATCTGGCCGACCGAGCCCTGCATCGGAGTGTCGGCCGCCTGGGCAATGCCGAAGGTGACGGCGCGAGGGCGGAGCGCCAGGGCCTTGGCCGGCTCGACGCTGCGGCCGGAGGCGGAAACGGCGATATAGGCATCGGCCGCGTCGACCGCCGCGTCGTAGAGTTCGCCGCCCGCCAGTGCGATGGCGCGGCGGCCCTGGGCGCGCAGCTGCGCCGCCCCGGCAATGGCGGCATAGAGGCTGGCGCCGATGCCGACCAGCCCGATGCTGCCGGTCCGCAGCTTTGTGAGATCGGCCGCGTCGAGCGCCCGGCCGGTGCTCTCCAGTGCGTTGCGCAACGCCTGCGGCTCCAGCTCGATTGCGTCGCGGAAGGGCACGCGTGCCGGCATCTTGGTCTCCGTAGATCAGCCTGGAAGAGGGGCGCAAGAACGACGGTCCGCGCCAGATGGGTGCGCATTAGTATAGCAGCCTTACTTAATCGCAAGCGCAAATTTGCGCGTCATGCATCGGACTTGGGCTTGATCACCTGATTTTATTAGTTAACCTGCCTAACCGCTAACTCTGGAGGGGCGCGTGGCGCCGCAGGGGCATGGCACAGGAGGTATCATGAAGACGACCAAAGCTTTTCGGGCTGCCCTGACGGCAGCGAGCGCCTTGATCGCCGTCGCGTTTGCCGGCGCGGCAATGGCGGAAGATGTGACGCTGGAATACTGGGTGTACTCCGATTTCGCCCAGGGCGAGGCGCTCGCCATGCAGCAGGAGTTCATCAAGGAATTCACCGCTGCCCATCCGGGCGTGACGATCAATATCAGCGGCAAGGGCGACGACGACCTGACCGCCGGGCAGGTGGCGGGCGCCGCCAGCGGCACCGTTCCCGATGTCTACATGAACGCCCAGTCGGTCGGCGCGCAACTGGTCGATGTCGGCGCCATGGCCAATATCTACAGCCAGTTCATGGCGCTGCCGGAAGAGCAGCGCAACCAGTTCGACAAGGACGCCCTGGCGAGCTGCATGCCCAAGCCCGACGAACTCTATTGCCTGCCCTATACCGGGTTCGGCTCGCTCCTGTTCCTCAACCTGACGGTACTCGAAAAGGCCGGGATCGATACGGCGACGCCGCCCGCCACCTGGTCCGAGTGGTTCGAGCAGATGCAGAAGGTCAAGGCTGCCGGCATGTATGCCATCCCGGACGAGACGCTGGTGTTCAACTCGATCGCCGAGATCTACGCCACCACCGGCAGCACCGAGACCTGGGGCTTCGACTGGGCCAACCGCAAGACCCGCATCGACGAAGCGACGATGACCACGGTGTTGCAGAAGTTTGTCGACATGGTGCCGCTCAATTCCGGCACCAGCCGCAACGACCAGGCCACCAAGGACCTGTTCATCTCCAACCAGCTGGCCTTCCACACCATTGGCCCCTGGGTGAACCCGACCTATGAGGAAGCGGCCAAGGCCAGCGGGCTGAAGTATGATTTCGTGCTGATCCCCGGTGACACCGCCGGCAAGACCGGCGGCATCCGCAGCTACGAGATCGTCGCCGTGGCGCCGGGCAAGAACCAGGAGATCGCCTTCCAGTTCGCCGCCTTCATCACCGAGAAGGCGCAGATGGCGCGCTGGGCCAAGCTCCTCGCCCGCTACAATGCCAATGCCGCGGCGATGGCCGACCCCGATGTCTCGGCCCTGCCGCTGATCAAGGTGTCGGTGGATGCGGCGCACGGCGCCATGGAGGTGGCAGCGCCGTATTTCGTCGGCTCGATCCCCAGCTGCTACAACTCGACGGTGATCGACTTCGCCTCGGCCACCGCGGATGGCGAGTATACGCCGGCGGAAGGCGCCAAGGAGATGATCGCCGCCCTCAACGAGTGCATGGCGCAGTAAGCCACACACGTGATGCCGAGCGCCGCGGCTGGCTTGTGCTCAGCCGCGGCCCATCGAGGGGCCGTCCATGCCGTTTCGCCGTTACCTGCCGCACTATCTGATGATCGCGCCGTTCATGGTGCTGTTCGTCGTGTTCTTCCTCTATCCGATCCTCAGCGGCCTCTATTACAGCTTCCACGACTGGAACGGCGTGCGGGTGCCGGAGTTCGTCGGCGCCGACAACTATTCGAAGATCGTCGCCTCGCGCGATTTCTCCCGCGCCATGGGAAACCTCGCCGCCTATATCGCCATCACCGTGCCGCTCGGTATCCTAGCGGCGCTGGGCCTGGCGCTGCTGGTGGACAGTTTCACCGGGCGCTGGTCCAACTTCTTCCGCAATGCCTATTTCATGCCGGTGGTGCTGCCGGCGTTCCTCGCGGCCACCATCTGGCGCTGGATCTATGCCCCCAATTTCGGCCTCCTCAACACCGTGCTGGGCTGGTTCGGCCTGCCCTCGGTCAATTTCCTCAACGACACCGGCACCATGCTCTACGCGCTCATCGCCGTGGATATCTGGGTGTCGGCGGGCTTCAACATGGTGATCATCCTTGCGGGGCTGAAGAACATCCCCACCGAACTCTACGAGGCGGCGCGGCTCGATGGCGCCAGCCGGCGGCAGCAGCTGTTCCACGTTACCATCCCGATGCTGGGGCCGGTGCTGTTCTTCGTACTCACCTACGGGCTGATCTCGGCCATGCAGGTGTTCGACAAGCCCTGGCTGCTGACCGGCTCGTCCTTCACCTCCTATGGCGGGCGGCGCAACGCGCTGCTGTTTCCGGTGATGGACATGATGGGGCGGGCCTTTGGCGGGGTGAAGTTCGGCGAGGCCGCCGCCTACGGCTTCCTCCTCACCGTCGCCATCGTCGCCGTCACCGGCGTGATGTTCGGCCTGCGCGCCTGGAGTGAACGCCGATGAGTTCGATGCGCAGGCTGCGCCGCTTCACCGTCTGGACCGCGCTCAAATGGCTCCTTGCCGTCGCGATCGCGCTGGTCGCGGTGTTCCCGATCTGGTGGATGTTCAACGTGGTGTTCGCCCAGGCCGGCGAGGCGGTCTCGCTCAACCCGCGGCTGTGGCCCACCTCGTTCAGCGCCGGGATCGACAAGATCACGACGATCTTCGCCCAGACCGGCTATCTGCGCGCCTATGGCATCTCGATCCTCTATGCACTGCTCACCATTGCCGGGGTGCTGCTGGTGGGCTCGCTGGCGGCGTTCGAGTTCTCGCTGTTCGAGTTCCCCGGCCGCCGGATCCTGTTCGGCGTGGTGCTGCTGGCGCTGATGGTGCCCACCGCGGTGACCATCATTCCCACCTATGTGCTGGTGTCGCGGCTCGGTTGGCTCAACACCATGGAGGGGCTGGTGGTGCCGGGGCTCGCCTCGGCGTTCGGGCTGTTCATGCTGGTGCAGTTCATGCGCGCCATCCCCAAGGACATGATCGAGGCGGCGCGGCTCGATGGGGCAGGGCACTTCCAGATCTACTGGCACGTGGTGCTGCCGCTCTGCCGCAATGCGCTGGTGACGCTGGCCATCCTCACCTTCATCCAGACCTGGGGCAACTACATGTGGCCGCTGATCGTGGGCACCAGGGAAGAGCTCTACACCGTGGGTCAGGTGGTCGGCCTGTTCAACTCGCCGCTGTCGCACCACACGGTGGATACGGTGATGACCGCCAACCTCCTGGCGGCCGTGCCGCCGCTGGTCTTCTTCCTCATTTTCCAGCGCCAGATCGTCCAGGGCATCGCGATGTCGGGAAGCAAGGGCTGAAGGAGCAATAATGGCTTTCCTCGATATTTCCTCGGTCTCGAAGTCGTTCGGCTCGGTCAGCATCCTGTCCGACGTCGATCTCAAGATCGACAAGGGCGAGTTCGTGGTGTTCGTCGGCCCCTCCGGCTGCGGCAAGTCCACCCTGCTGCGGATGATCTCCGGCCTCGAGGAGATCAGCGCCGGCACCATCTCGATCGAAGGCGAGGTGATGAACGACGTCGAGCCGGCCGACCGCGGCGCGGCGATGGTGTTCCAGTCCTATGCGCTCTACCCGCATATGACGACGTTCCAGAACGTCTCGTTCGGCCTCAGAATGGCGCACAAGGCGCGCGATTTCATCGCCGCGCGGGTCAGCGAGGCCGCCGCGATCCTGCAGCTCGACAAGTTGCTCGAGCGCAAGCCGGGCCAGCTCTCCGGCGGGCAGAAGCAGCGCGTCGCCATCGGCCGGGCGATCGTGCGCGAGCCGCGGGTGTTCCTGTTCGACGAGCCGCTGTCGAATCTCGATGCGGAACTCAGGGTGCAGATGCGGGCCGAACTCACCGAGCTGCACAGGCGGCTGGGCACCACCATGATCTATGTGACGCACGACCAGGTCGAGGCGATGACGCTCGCCGACAAGATGGTGGTGATGAGCGGCGGCCACATCCAGCAGGCCGGGCCGCCCCTGACCCTCTATGACGACCCCGACAACCGGTTCGTCGCCGGCTTTGTCGGCTCGCCCAGGATGAACTTCCTCGCCGCGCAGCTCGTCGCTGCCGATGCCGGCTCGGTCAGGCTGAGCGGCGTCGGCGGGGCGGCCGACATCAGCCTGCCGATCGGCGGGGTCGACGGCGGCGCCCGGGCGGTGACGCTCGGCATCCGGCCCGAGCACCTAGCGATCGCGACAGATGGCGCGACCGGGGAGCTCGAGGGCCGGGTGACCCTCGTCGAAGAGCTGGGGGCGGAGAGTTTCGTCCATCTCACGCTGGGCGACGGAACATCCGTCATCGTCCGGGCGCGGCGGGACGCGGCGCGGGCCGGCACCAGCGTGCGCCTCGAGCTCGACCCGAGCCGCGCCCTGCTGTTCGAGCGCGATGGGCTGCGCATCCGCGGGAGCGCCGGCCGGCAATGAGTTCTCCTCATTCTCTCCTCACCCCGCTATCGATCGGCATCGATATCGGCGGGACCAAGACGCACCTTCGGGCGCTCCCCGATGACGGGGGCGCCGAGCGCGACCTGATCGTCGCAAGCGCGAGCTGGCGCCGGCGCGACTGGAACGAGGATGCCGAGGCGCTGCTCGGGCTGGTCGGCCAGCTTGCCGGCGGGGCGCCCGTCGCCGCCATCGGCATCGGCGCGCACGGCTGCGACGACGCCGAGGAATGCAAGGCGTTCGAGAGCGCCGTGGCGGCGCGCACCGGCGCCAGGGTTGCGGTGGTGAACGATGCCGAACTGATGCCGCTGGCGCTGGGCTTTCCCGGACAGATCGGCGTCGTCGCCGGCACCGGCTCGATTGCCGTCTGCCGGCCGGCCCCCGATCGCATGCTGGTCGCGGGCGGCTGGGGCTGGATCGTCGGCGACGAGGGCAGCGCCGCGGCGCTGGTGCGGCAGGCGGTGCGCGCGGTGGCGCTGCATTTCGACCGCGGTGGCGATGCCACCGAACCGCTCGCCGCCGCCATCCTCGCCTCGCTCGAGGTCAAAGCAGTGCCGCGGCTCGGCAGCACGCTGGGGCAGTTGCGCACCGCCGCCGAGGTCGGGGTGCATGCAGTGGCCGTCTTCGCGGCGGCCGAACGCGGTTCACGGCTGGCCCAGGCGGTGATCCGCGAGGGCGGCCAGATGCTCGCCGAACTCGCCGCTTTGCTCGACCGGCGCGGCGCCGGGGCCAGCCATGTCGTGGCGGGCGGCAGCGTGATCGTCGAACAGCCGAGCCTCTGGGCCGCCTTCGTCGCCGGCCTCGGGGAAACCGCGCCGCACCTCACCGCGCATCTGTTCACCGGCAAGCCGGTGGAAGGCGCCTGCGCGCTGGCGCGGCTATCGAGGTAACGGCGGGGGCAAGGTATCCGGGGGCCTACCGCCTCGGCCGCTCGGCCACTACCAGTTGGCGATGCGCCCGTCGGCCAGCACCGACTCCGTCGCCGGGATCACCTCCTGGGCGAAGGGGTGGCGGGCCGCCGCTTTCTCGTCGATCTCGATGCCGAGGCCGGGGGCCTCGGGGATCGGCCAGGCGCCGTCCACCAGGGTGAGGGGATAGCTCGAGCAGATCTCCTCGAACCAGGGCACGATGCCGACCGCTTCTTCCTGGATGACGAAATTGGTGGTCGCGGCGTCGAACTGCAGCGCCACGGCGCCGGCCACCGGGCCCATCGGGTTGTGCGGGCACACCCCCATATGCGCGGCCTCGGCAATGGCGGCGATCTTGCGGCCGCCGGTAAAGCCCATGCAATGGGCGAGGTCGGGCTGGATATAGGCGACGGCGCGGGTCTGGGCCACTTCGAGAAATTCGCGCGGGGTGAACAGCCGCTCGCCGGTGGCGAGCGGGCAATCGACGCGGCGGGCGATATCGGCCATGGCGGCGGTGTCGCCGGGCTGGATCACTTCCTCGCAGAACAGCGGTTTGATCGGCTCGATCGCCTTGATGTAGGCGATGGCGGCATCGAGGGAATCCGGGCGGCCGTGGAAATCGGTCATGATCTCGACGCCGTCGCCGACCCGCTCGCGCACCGCGGCGGCGAGCTTTTCGACATGGCGCACGGCGGGCAGGGGCGCGTCATAGCCGGTATAGGGGACAAAGCCGAGCTTGATGGCGTTGTAGCCCATCTCCACCGTCTCCTGCACCGCATCGCAGAAGCGCGAGATGTCGGTGTTGGGCACCCGGACCGAGCTGTCGCCGCGGCGCAGGTGGGTATAGACGCGCACCTTGTCGCGTACCCGGCCGCCCAGCAATTGCCACACCGGCACGCCCAGCGCCTTGCCCTTGATGTCCCACAGCGCCTGCTCGATGCCCGAGACGGCGGTGAGCCCGATCGAGCCGAGCGGCCAGAAGCTGAAGCGGGTCATGGTGTTGACGAGGTGCTCGATGCGCAGCGGATCCTCGCCGATGAGGAAGGGCGCGAGATCGTCGATGGTGCCTTTCACGGCCCGGGTCTTCCACTCGAGCGTCGCCTCGCCCCAGCCCCACAGGCCCGCCTGGTCGGTCAGCACCTTCACGAAGATCCAGTTGCGGTGCACGGCGTTGACGACGACGGTTTCGATGCCGGTGATTTTCATTGGGGGCTCCTCTGGGGGTAGGCGCTGAACTCTCGGTGATTCTCCCCCGCGGGGCGGGGGAGGGGGACCAGCGAAGCTGGTGGAGGGGGGAGCCAAACTAACCGTGACTCTTGCCGCCCCCTCCACCGCCTTCGGCGGTTCCCCTCCCCCGCCCCGCGGGGGAGGATCAGGGAGAGGCCGGTATTTCGGGCTCACGCCGTCCTGATCTCATTATCCTCGAGATAGTCCCGGTTCATCTCGATGCCGAGGCCGGGGACGCGGGGGAGTTTCAGGGCGCCGTTGGAGTTGTCGAGCCGGGTGTGCATCAGTTCGTTGTAGCCACTGAGGTCCCAGCGCGAGGTTTCGAGCTTGTAGAAGTTGGGCACCGTCATCATCACATGGGCGCCGGCCAGCACGTTGATCGGCCCGCCCGCATCGTGCGGCGAGATCGGCACGTAATAGCCCTCGGCGAGGATGGCGATCTTCTTCATCTCGGTGATGCCGCCGGTCCAGGTGACGTCGGGCATGATGTAGTCGGCGAGCTTGTTCTCGAGGATCGGCACGAAATCCCACTTGGTGTGGGCGCGCTCGCCCACCGAGATGGCGGCGCTGACCTTTTCGCGCACCTGCTTGAGCGCATCGAGGCTCTCGGGCGGCACCGGCTCTTCGAACCAGTCGATCTGGCCGGCTTCCTCGAGCGAACGGCAGAGCCGGATGGCGGTGGGCACGTCGAAGCGGCCATGCGCGTCGATCAGGATCTCGACTTCCGGGCCGGCCGTCCGGCGGATCAGCGCGGTGAGGTCGGCGGCCTTTTTCTCGTCGGCGCGCGACAGCATGCCATCGAGATAGCCGTCGCGCCGCTCGCGATCGCCCTGATAGGGGAACGGGTCGAACTTCAGCGCCGTATGCCCCGACTTCACGATGTCGGTGATCTCGGCCACCACGGCTTCGTCGGAGGTGAACTTCGACTGGTCGGGATGGGTATAGAGCGCGATCTCGTCGCGCACCGCGCCGCCCAAGAGCTCGTAGACCGGCAGTCCCAGCACCTTGCCGCGGATGTCCCACAGCGCGATGTCGATGGCGCTGACGCATTCGCAGGCGGCGCCGCGACTGCCCATATAGGTGAAGCTGCGGAACAGCTTGTGCCACAGCCGCTCGATGCGGCTGGGGTCTTCGCCCTCGATCTGGTGGCTCACCTGCCTGAGGATGGCGGCGAGCGCCCGGTTGGCGATCCTGGTGGTCGAGGTGATCTCGCCCCAGCCCGAAATCCCCTCGTCGGTGGTCACTTCGACAAACAGGTACTCGCCCCAGTAGGAGGTGCTGGCTTTGACCAGCCAGGGCCGGACGCCGGTGATCTTCATGATGAAATGGCTCCCTCAAACCATTGAATACGCTGTGCCGGATTTGCCCCCGGCTTCGCGAAACTGCTTCAGCCGGCGCGTCGTGAAGTGGCAGCCCGCATCTGTTCGAGCACGTGCCGGCCGGCCCCATCGACATGCACGGCGATCAGGCTGGCGGCCTTCTCGGCATCGCCGAGCTTGACCAGCCGGATCAGCTCGCGGTGTTCGCGCATCACCTGCGCCTGGCGCACCAGGGTATACTGGTAGCGCCGCGCCACGGCCCGCAGCACCTCGCGGTGCTTCCACCAGAGCTCGGCGGCGAGGTGGTTGTAGTGCCGCTCGTACATGACGTTGTGAAACTGGGTGTCGAGCTCGCCGTGCAGCACCTGGTCGGCGAAGTTGTTGGCTTCGATCTGATCCTGGATGCGTTCCAGCGCGGCGATGTCGGCGGTGGTGGCCATGCCGACGAACCAGCGCACCATCGAGGGTTCGATCAGGACGCCGATCTCGTAGGTGTCGCGCACGAAATCCTGGTCGATCGGGCGGACCCTGGCGCTCTTGTTGTGGACGATCAGCACGAAACCCTGCGAGCGCAGCAGCTGCAGCGCCTCGCGCACCGCATTGGCGGGGGCGCGGTGCCGCTCGGAGAGTTCGGCCACCACCAGCCGCGCATTGGCTTCGAGCCGGCCCGAGATGATGTCGTCGCGGATCAGCTCGTAAACCGCGGCCCCTTCCTCCGACACCCCGGTGGGGTCGATGCCCACGGGCGGGCGGGCCTTGAATGCACTCATCTCATCGGTTCCGACGCTGCTGACACTGCAGCTTTGCCGGTTTCCGTCGGCAATTTCCAGATAGTGAGGCAGAATTTTGCAAAATTCTGATTGCCTGTGATGAAATCCCGGCGTTAATTCGCGTAACCGGCAGGCTGCCGGAGAGCCGTTCCTGACCGGCGCGAGGGGCGTCGGTCGCGGACGGGAGGGAGGAATTCATGTCGGAACACGGATTTGGCCGTGCGCTCGCGCGCGGCATGCTGTCGGCTGCGCTGGCCGGCAGCCTGATGGCCTCGACGGCGCTGGCCGCCGAAGGCATCGATATCAGCAAGTGGTCGCCCGAATATGTGCGCTCGATCGCCGGAACGGAGACCTTCGACACGGTCGGGCACTGCAACTCGGTGACCCCGACCGACTACAAGGGCAAGCTGACCTTCTGGTACCAGGGGATCTTCGAGGCCGATCCGCAGATCATGCGCGACAATTACCGCGATTTCTTCGCGGCGTTCCGCGCCACCTATCCGGGGATCGAACTCACCGAGCAGGGCATCACCTATAACGAGCTGCTCGACAAGTTCCGCACTGCGCTGCTCGGCAATTCGGCGCCGATGGCAATCCGCCTGCAGATCCTCGGCGGCACCGAGTTCGCCGCCAAGGGCTATCTCGAAGAGCTCAAGCCCGAGGATGTGGGTTACAAGCCCGAGGATTTCTGGCCCGGCGCGATGAAGGCGGTGACCTGGGACGGCAAGACCTACGGTATTCCCACCAATAACGAGACCATGGCGTTCATCTGGAACGCCGACATCTTCAAGCGGGCCGGGCTCGACCCGGACAACCCGCCCGCCACCTGGGACGACGTGGTCAGCTATTCCAAGCAGATCCACGACAAGCTGGGCATCTCGGGCTATGGGCTGGTCGCCAAGCAGAACGCCGGCAACACCCCCTATCGCTACATGCCGCAGCTCTGGGGCTATGGCGGCGGGGTGTTCGACGAGGCGGACCCCAACCCGACCTATGGCGAGGTGCGGCTCGACAGCCCCGAGAGCATCCGCTCGCTGCAGGCCTCCTACGACATGTATGTGCGCGACAAATCTGTGCCGGTTTCGGCGCTGACCAACACGCAGGGCGAGAACCAGGCGCCGTTCATTTCGGGGCAGCTGGGGATGATGATCTCGCATCCTTCCGAATATGCGAGGATGGTCGAACTCGCCGGCGCCGCCACCGGGGCCGACAAGGCGGTGGCCGACACCGTGCTCGAGAACATGCGCTACGGGCTGATCCCCACCGGGCCCAGCGGCAAGCGCGCCGTGGTGTTCGGCGGCTCCAACATCCACATCGTCAAGTCCGAGTTCGTCGAGGGCGGCAAGGTGGATGAGCCGGCGGCCAAGGCGCTGATCTGCATGTGGACCAGCCCGGAATGGTCGCTGAAGCTGGCCTGGGCCGGCTCCAACCCGGGCAATGTCAACGGCTTCAAGACCGAGTGGATGAAAGAGCGGCTCGACACCATCAAGTTCCTCGACGTCACCACCTCGATGCTGCCCAACGGCATCCCATTCCCGGCGCTGCCCGAAGCGCCCGAGATCATGAACATCATCGTGCCCGACATGCTGCAGAACGCGCTGACCGGCAACATGACGGTGGAACAGGCCGCCAAGGACGCCGCCGACAAGGTGCGGAAGATCCACGGTGGCGGCGGGCTCTAGCCCCAGCGACGAGGCCGGGCGCAGCAGCCCGGCCTCGTCCAACGACCTCGCGGCGGCGGGTATGCCGACAAGCCCGCTGCCGGCGCACGCCGGCCTGCGGGGCGCGAACTGCCCATTGGCCGTGAAAGCGCTAATGCCTCGGGTGCGGTCCCCGGCCCACGACGCTTGCCGCCTCGATGGCCTGCGCCTCGCTCCAGCCGGCGCCCTCCGCCATCGCTTCGCCGAGGCGCGCCGGTGACAGGCGCATCGACAGCTCCGTCACCAGGCGTTGGTGGGTGACCTGCTCGGTCCATTCCCGGCTGGCGCTGCCTTTGGCATAAAACGCCTCGGTGAAGCCGAGCAGCCGGGCGGCAAGCTCGGCCTCGCCTTCAAGTGCGGCGACCAGCGCCAGGTGTTCTGCGGCGCGCACGATGGCCGCCGGCCAGCCGAGGGCTCGCGCCTCGCGCAGGCTTTCGCCGGCCGCCTGGCGCGCCAGGGCCGTTTTGCCGTCCGACAGCAGATAGGAGGCGAGGTTGGCGAGGCCGAGGGTGGCCTGCCGGCGGTTATGGTCCGTGCCGCCGAGCATGCGCCGGATGCCTTCGATGGCACTCGCCACATCGCCGGCAATGAAGTCCATCTCGGCGAGCGCGATCTGCGCGCTGGTGACGCCGCGGGAATCGCCGACGGTCCGGCACACGGCCATCGACCGGCCGATCAGCGTCCGGGCCGCCGCGACGTCGCCAGCCAGATACGCCGCCACCCCCTTGGAGCGCAGGCAACTGGCAAGCGGCTTGGTGGGCCCCAGCGGCTCGAGCACTTTCAGGGCATCCTCGAGATAGGGAAGCGCCTTGTCGATGGTCTCCATGGTCAGCAATGCGGCTCCGGCCCGACCCAGGGCTTCTCCCAGATCGAGCGGACGATCGGCGGAACGGAACAGGCGAACCGCCTGATCGGCATAGGAAAAGCCGGAGGAGTCGCCATGCGCGCTGTTGGAGGTCCGCGACAGGTGGAGGCGCGCCGCGATGGCGGGAGGCGCGGTGTCGTCGATGCGCTGCATCGCCAGTTCGCTCCAGCGCGCGCGTTCGCGGAACAGGGACAGCTCATCCCAAAGCCTCAGGCTCAGCGTCGCGAGCTCAACGCCCAGGCCCGCCTCGCCCGCGGGTCCGAAGGCCCACTCGAGCGAGGCGCGCACATTGTCGAGTTCGGGTTCATAGCGGCCCAGCCAGGTGAGCGTCGGGGTGGTGGGCCAGCTCTCTCCGGCCTCGGTAAACCGATCGATCAGGTAGTGGGCGAGCTGCCGCTGCCGGCCCGGTTCGCCGAGCTCGTCCTGTTTGTCGAGACCATAGCGCCGCGTCGTCTCGAGCAGCCGGTAGCGTGGCTCGGCTTCGGTCAGATCGACCGCGACCAGCGACTTCTCCACCAGCGAGGACAAGAGGTCGAACACCTCATCCTCGGCAATCGGTGCGCCGCTGGCGACCTGCATCGCCGAAGCCAGGGAGCAGCCGCCGGCAAAGACGGCAAGCCTGCGCAACAGCACCTGCTCCCGGACCTCGAGCAGATCGTAGCTCCAGTCGAGCATGGCCCTGAGGGTCTGGTGATGCCTGGGGCCGGCCTGGCCGGAGCGCCGCAGCGTCAGAAACGACGCGCTGAGATTGGCGGCCAGCCATTCGGGGCCCATCATCCTCAGGCGCCCCACCGCCAGTTCGATGGCCAGCGGGATGCCGTCGACCTGCCTGCAGATGCTGGCGACGGCGGTCGCGTTGGCGTCGTCCAGCGCGAAGCCCTCGATCATCGCGGCGGCGCGATCGACGAACAGCTGCACGGCGCTGTAAGCGGCGGCATCAGCCGGGCTGATCGTCTCGGTGCGGGCCGGGTAAGCGAGGCTGGGCACCCGATAGAGGCTCTCGCCGGGGACCGACAGGCTCTCGCGGCTGGTCACGAGGATAGAGACGGACGGGCAGGCGTCGAGCAGCATCTCGATGAGCCTCGCCGAAGCGGCAACCAGGTGCTCGCAATTGTCGAGAATCAGCAGCACCTGGCGCTGCTGCAGATGGGCGATGGCGCTCTCGACGGCCGCCCGATCGCCGGCCACCGGCACCCCCAGCGCCCCGCACAGGGCTTCCCCCACCAGTTGCGGATCGGCAATCGAGGCCAGCTCAACCAGCCAGATTCCGTCGGCGTAGCCGCCGGCGAGCCGGAAGCCGGTTTCGACCGCCATGCGGGTCTTGCCCGCTCCGCCGGGCCCGGTCAGGGTTACCAGCCTGTAGCGGCTGAGGCGCGCCAGAACGTCCTCCACCTCGCGGTCGCGCCCCACCAGCGAGGTCATCTGACGGGGCAGGTTGTGCGCCTGCTGCGTCCGGCCGAGCGGTTGCTCGCGCACCACGGACACCGTTGCCGGCTGGTCCGGCGCCGACCCGGGTGTGCCCCGCAGCAACGCCTTGGTTTCGTCTGCCGGCTCGACCGACAGTTCGCGCGCCAGGATATCGCGACAGCGCTGGTATTGCCGCATGGCCAGCGCCCGCTGTCCGGCGGCCAGATGGACCCGGATCAAGGCGCGATGCCCTTCCTCGGCGAGGGGGTCGATCTCGAGCAGCCGAGAGGCGACAGGTTCGGCATCGCGATGTCGTCCGGCCCGATCGTAGGCCGTCAGCAGCCATTCGAAGCGCCTCGTGGCCATGGCGCGGAGTTCGGCCCGCCGGGCTTCGAGCCATTGCTGGCCGACCGGATCGCGGATGCTCAGGCCCTCGAGGAATTCGCCGCGGTAGCGGGCGACGGCGCGTTCGAGATCGTCGATGGCGCTGTCGGCCCGGGCGTCCAGCAGCGCCGCTACGTCCGACCGCACGGCGCCCGCGGCAAGTGTGAGCTTCTCGCGATCGACCTCGAGCACCTCGCCGACCCCTGCACCGAGGGCGCGCCGCAGCACGGCCAGGGTCTGGCGCAGGCTCTGGCGGGCCTGGGCCTCGTCCCGTTCGCTCCACAGCAGCGCGGCAATCTCGTCGCGACTGCCGCTTTGCGCCGGGCGGAGCATGAGCCAGGCCAGCAGCAGGCGTGCCGTCTTGAGCCTGAGCTCGACCACACGCCCATCCCGGTCCCGTGCCTCGAAAGGCCCCAGCAGGTTCAGACGGAGATCGGGCGAAGTCACAGGCCGGTGCGCTCACTGCTCTATCGAGAGGTGAACCCTAGCAGGTGCAACCGGAAATCACGAACAAATCACGGTGTGCAGCGGTCGGCATCACGCGGCGATGACGTCCTGCCCCTAGCTTTCGCGAAATGTGCCGGATGCGTCTGTGGCGCGGGCGCATTGGCAAGGGCCCGTGAAACGACCTGACGCCGGCAGGGGCGAGGAAGCGCAGATGGGTGAAATCCAGTTCACCTTCCAGGTGGCGCGATACATCGGTGCCAATGGGGGAGGGGCGTTCGGCAGACCGGTACGCGCCATCGCCGCCCATCCCATCGCCGCCGCCGAGCGGGTCATGCAGACGAGGCTCTATCTGTTGGGTGAGCCCGAAAACATCTGCGCCGAGGTCTCGTACCTTACCCCGGAAGGCGATGAGGAACGCGTGCTGCTCTATCACGACGGATCGGTCGCGGACGCGGTCGCTGCCTCATCACGATAAGCACATGTCCCGCCACATCGCGACAGACGAGGGCGGGGCCAGCGTCGCCCCAGACGTTTCCCGTCTCAAACCACTGACGGCAGCCCAAGTGATGGAGTTCGATCGATGGCCAAACCGAAACTTCCCGTAGAGCGAGACAAGTGGCTCTGGGTTCTGACCAAGACGACGGGAATATCCCACGAGCCCAACGGCGAGGGCCCGCATCACGTGACGGTCCAGTTGCCCAATGGCAACTTCGAGACCATGCCGTACAATCCGGCCAAGATGCGCGTCGCCGAGGCGCGGGGTCACCACCTCGACCCGTGAGGGCCGAGCCTGCGACCCATCAGGCTGCCCGTGGTTCCGGCCGTTCTTCGAGCCGATACCGACCGGCACGGGTAATCCATTTGGCCTTGCGCACCGAGAGCCCGGTGCACTCTCATATTCTATTGCCCTCGCGCCCGGGGGGAACGGTTGGCAGGCTGCGGGGTTTGGCTTCGATCAGCAATGCGATCGAGGAGAGCTCCGATGGCAGCAGACAACAAGCGCGACCGTCGCCAGATGGACGACAATATCGACGATCTGGGCCGCCGCCCCGACGGCACGACGCTCGACCAGCCGGGAACCGACAAGCTGAAGCCGATCAAGCCGGACACCGTCGAGGCGGAACGCGACGCCGACGAGAACGACGAGCGCAACCCCTCGCCGATGAACCCGGCGTTTCCCTGACGGGCGGCGACGGTCGCATTTCCGGGTAGCCGTTCCCCCCGACGACCGTGGCTTTCCCCTCATCCGGCCTTTCGGGCCACCTTCTCCCCGGCCTCTCGTGCTCCTCCACCGGGAAACGGGGGAGGGGCGAGAAGCGCCGGTGTTGGGGCCGCCCCCTCCACCAGCTTCGCTGGTCCCCCTCCCCCGCCACGCGGGGGAGGATCCAGGAGAGGCCGGTGACTCTCGGTATGCGAAAGGGGTTTGCGGTCCCCCTTCGCTGACGACCCTAAATCACCGGCTTGCCGCCGGTCACCGCGATGGTGGCGCCCGAGATGTAGCTCGCCTCGTCGCTCGCCAGCATCACATAGGGCGGCGCCAGCTCGACCGGCTGGGCCGGGCGCTTGAAGGGCACCTGCTGGCCGAACTCGGCGACGTTCTGTTCCGGGAGGGTCGCCGGCCCCAGCGGGGTCCACACCGGGCCCGGCGCCACGGTGTTGACGCGGATGCCGCGCTTAGCCAGCAGCTGGCAGAGTCCGGCGCTGAAGTTCTGGATGGCTCCCTTGGTCACCGCATAGGCGAGCAGTTCGGGGCTAGGTTCGTCCGCCTGCTTGGAGGCGGTGTTGATGATCGAGGAGCCGGGCTGCATGTGCGGCACCGCCGCCTTGGTGAGGTAGAACATCGCCGAGATGTTCACCGCCAGCACCTTTTCCCACTCCTCGTCGGGGATCTCCTCGATGCTCTCGAAATAGCTCTGTCGCGCCGCGTTGTTGACCAGCACGTCGAGCCCGCCGAAAGCCTCGACGGTCCGCGCCACGAGGCTGCGGCAATGCTCGGGGTCGGCGAGGTCGCCCGGCAGCAGCAGGCACTTGCGGCCGGCCCCTTCGATCACCGCCTTCACCTCGGCCGCGTCCTCCTCTTCATTGAGGTAGGAGATGGCGACGTCTGCCCCTTCGCGCGCAAAGGCGATGGCGACGGCGCGGCCGATGCCGGAGTCGCCGCCGGTGATCAGCGCCTTCTTGCCCGTGAGCCGACCCCGCCCCTCGTAGCTTTTCTCGCCATGGTCGGGGACCGGGTCCATCCGGCTGGCGAGGCCCGGATAGGGTTGCTTCTGCGGCGGGAAGGGGGGCTTGGGGAAGGTGCGCTGCATGGCTCGACCTCGTGTGGTTGACAGGATGTGAGCGCAACGTCGCAACGCCGGGAGGGTTCACCTGAACCCATCGCGCGCCAGCCGCCTGGTGCTAGCGCGGTTTCAGCATCCGGGTCAGCGCATCGGTCTTCAGCACGAAATGCTCGAGCAGCGCGCCCAGCGCGTGGAGCGCGATGAGCGGAATCAGCACCAGCCGGCCCAGCTCGTGCAGTTCGGCGCTGAGCTCGAAACCGGTGAACCAGGCGATGGCGCCGGTAAGCGGCATGGCGAGCAGGAACCCGTAGAGCAGCAGATGGGCGGCCTGGCCGGCGAAGTTGACCAGCCGGGGGTTGGTGGCATGCGCCTCGGGCGCGCCGCGCCACAGGCGGATGGCGAGCCGTATGACGGCGAGGCCGAGGATAGTGAGCCCGACGACGATGTGCAGCAGCGCCCCGGCTTCACCGTCGACCGGCCGGCCATCGGCCCGGTCCTTGAAGGCGTCCTGCATGTCCTCGTTCACCGTCAGCTGCAGGATCACCAGCGCGGCGATGATCCAGTGCAGGGCGATCTGCAGGGTGGAGTAGCCCGGCGGGGCGGCGCGTCTCGTCATCTCATCTCCCGATATGGCGTCCGCAAACAGCAACTCATCGCGCCGTTTGACGTTCCAACCCTGTCGTAACCTTCGGGGGCAGCTTGGCGCGTCATCACTTCCCGCGAACCTTGAGCATTGTCGCACTTGCCGGCGCCTGCCTGCCGCTGGGCGCCTGCAGTTTCGAGCAGAGCGCGCTTCACCCTGCGGGGCGCGACGCCGAAGCACTGAGCGGGTTGACCTGGTTCATGTTCGCCGGCGCCGTGGTGGTGTGGGCGATCATCATGGGGGTGGTGGTCTATGCGGTGCTGGGACGACGCCGGCCCAGCAGCGAGCGGTTCGCCGACTATTTCGTCCTCGTGGGTGGGGTGGCGTTTCCGACGGTCGGGCTTGCCATCCTCCTGGTCTATGGCCTGTCGCTGCTGCCGAACTGGCGTTCCGATGAGCCGCCCGACCTGAGGGTCGAGGTCAAGGCCGAGCAATATTGGTGGCGGCTGAGCTACCAGCTGCCGGACGGCACAAGCCTCGAAACCGCCAATCAGCTGCACCTGCCCAAGGACGCCACCGTCGAGTTCGTCCTGAGCAGCACCGACGTGATCCACTCGTTCTGGATCCCGGCGCTGGGCGGCAAGATGGATGCCATCCCGGGGCGGCGCAACGTGCTGCGGCTGACCCCCACCAAGACAGGGACCTATCGCGGGGTCTGCGCCGAGTTCTGCGGGCCGTCGCACAGCTTCATGGCCTTTGCGGTGGTGGTCGAGGAGGCCGAAGCCTTCGCCGCCTGGCTCTCGGCGCAGCGGCAGCCCGCCCGCGCCGGCAACGCGGCGTTCGTCGCGGCCGGGTGCGGAGCCTGCCACACGGTGCGCGGCGTTACCGAGGCGGGCTCAGTCGGGCCCGACCTCACCCATTTCGGCAGCCGCCGCAGCATCGGCGCGGACCGGCTGGCGAACAGCCGCGACAACCTCCTCGCCTGGCTCCGTGACCCCGCGCACAGCAAGCCGGGCGTCGGCATGCCGGGCTATGCCTTCCTGCCCGATGCCGATCTCGCCGAAATCGCCGATTACCTGCTGGAGCTCAAATGACGCCCGAGGACAAGGCCGCAGAGCTCGCGCAGCTGGAGCGCACCTGGGCCCGCCCGAAGGGCTGGCGCTATTTCTCCGACGTCAACAACTCGACAGTCGGGCTCTGGTACATCGGGACGGCCTTCGCCTTCATGCTGTTCGCCGGGGCGCTGGCGCTGATCATCCGGCTGCAGCTGGCGGTTCCCGAGAATACTCTTGTCTCGGCAGAGACTTACAACCAGATGTTCACCCTGCATGGCACGGTGATGATGTTCCTCTTCGCCGTGCCGATCTTCGAGGCGGTAGCGATCCTGATCCTGCCGGCCATGCTGGGCGCCCGCGACCTGCCGTTCCCGCGCCTCTCGGCGTTCGGCTTCTGGTGCTTCCTGATCGGCGGGGTATTCGTCTCCTCCTCGATCTTCTTCGGCCAGGCGCCGGATGCGGGCTGGTTCATGTATCCGCCGCTCTCGACCGAGCAATCGGGGATCGGCGCCGACATCTGGCTACTGGGATTGAGCTTCATCGAGGTGGCTTCGATCGCCGCTGCGGTGGAGCTCATCGTCGGGGTGCTGAAATGCCGGGCCCCTGGCATGCACATCAACCTGACGCCGCTCTATGGCTGGTATGTGCTGATCGTGGGCGCGATGATCCTGTTCGCCTTCCCGCCGCTGATCGCCGGCGACCTGCTGTTCGAACTCGAGCGGCTGCTTGACTGGCCGTTCTTCGACGTGACGCGAGGCGGCGACCCGATCCTGTGGCAGCACCTGTTCTGGATCTTCGGGCATCCGGAGGTCTACATCATCTTCCTGCCGGCCATTGCGCTGCTCGCCATGATCGTGCCGACCTTCGCGCAGCGGCCGATCGCCGGCTATTCGTGGATCGTGCTCGCGGCGCTCGGTACCGGCTTCCTCAGCTTCGGGCTGTGGGTCCACCACATGTTCACCACCGGGTTGCCCTCGATCTCGCTGGGGTTCTTTTCGGCGGCCTCGGAGTCGGTGGCGATCCCCACCGGCATCCAGCTGTTTGCCTTCATCGCCACGGTGATGCTCGGCCGGGTCATCCGCTCGGTGCCGATGCTCTATTGCGTGGGGGCGCTCGCCACCTTCATCGTGGGCGGCCTCACCGGGGTGATGGTGGCGGTGGCGCCGTTCGATTTCCAGGCGCACGACACCTACTTCATCGTGGCGCACCTGCACTACACGCTGATCGGCGGCATGCTGTTCCCGGTGCTGGCGGGCGTGCGCTACTATTATCCGTTCGCGATCGGCAAGACGCTGTCGCACCGGCTGGGCGTCTGGTCGTTCTGGCTGATGTTCCTCGGCTTCAACACCGCCTTCCTCCCCATGCACCTCACCGGACTGCTCGGCATGCCGCGGCGGGTCTTCACCTATCAGCGCGAGATGGGCTGGGACTGGCTGAACCTCGTGTCGACCATCGGCGCCTTCGTCTTTGCCGCCGGCTTTCTGGTGTTCGCCTATGATTGCCTGCGGCCGAAGCGCCGGCAGCCCCATGCGCCGCGCAACAGCTGGAATGCCGGCACGCTCGAATGGGCGATGCCGGTGCCGCAGCCGAGCTACGCGTTGCGCTCGATCCCCACGGTCAACAGCCGCTATCCGCTCTGGGACGACGAGGCGTTCATCACCGACCTCGACGAGGGCAGGGGGCTCCTCGCCGACGCGCGGGAGGGCAAGCGCGAGACGCTGGTGACTTCGGTGCTCGATGCGCGGCCGGTGCAGATCCTGCGCGTCGGGACGCCCACCTGGCTGCCGATGATCGCCGCGTTCGGGCTCGGCGCAGTGTTCATCTTTTCCACCTACAAGCTGTGGCTGCCGACTGCGGCAGGCGGCCTCGTGTTCATCGTCGCGCTGTTGCGCTGGCTGTGGACCGGCACCGCCGTGATCCCGGAAAAGCCGAGCAAGGACGCGGGCGGCGGGCTGACCCTGCCGCTCTACGTCTCGGGGGTCCGCTCCACCGGCTGGTGGGCGATGTTCATCACCATGACCGGCGACCTCACGGCATTCCTGTCGCTGATCTTCGGCTACTTCTTCTTCTGGACGGTCCACCCGCAGTTTCCTCCCGACGGCATCGACGGGCCGGGCTGGATGTGGCCGGCAATCGCTGCGGTCGCAGCCATCCTCGCCTGGGGCTGCACGCTCGCCGCGCGGCTGCTCAACTCCGCCGGACGCGTGCCGCTCGCCCGCCTGGCGCTGGTCCTCGGGTTCACGGCCGCGGCCGCGGCGGCCGGCGCGCTGGTCGCCGGGCCGCTCAGCACCGGGCTCGACCCGACCCGGCACGCCTATCCGGCAATCGTCTGGGCGCTGGTGCTGTGGGTGGTGCTGCACCTCGGGGCCGGCATGCTGATGCAGGGCTACTGCCTCGCCCGCTCACTCTGCGCCAAGATGACGCCGCAGCACGATGCGGAGCTGTGGAACGTCACCCTCTACTGGCACTTTAGCGGCTTCGCGGCGTTGCTCACCGCAATGGTCATCGGAGGCTTCCCGCTGCTCACATGACAGGCAAGGTGGAAAACGAGGTGTGGCGTGAGACCGGCACGGGCACCGACCTGTGGCGGGTGATTGCTGCGCCGATCGTCTGGGCCCTGCATTTCCTGTTCTGCTACGTCTACGGCGCGATCTATTGCGCCAAGGCCGGCCGCGATGCGGCGCTGGACGGGCCGACCCTCGTCATCGTCGGGGCGACCGTGGTGGCGCTCGTTCTGATCAGCCTCTCGACGCTGCAGCTGTGGCGGGTGCGCGGCCGCAGCCTCACCGACAATGATTTCGAGTTCGAGCACAATACGCCCGAGGAGCGCCACCGCTTCCTCAGCCACGTGGCGCTGATGCTGTGCGTGCTGTCGGCGGTGGCGGTGCTCTATGTCGCCATCCCGATGCTCTATCTGACGAGCTGCCGATGAGGCCAGCGTTGCTCGGAATAGCAGGACTTTCAGTGCTCGTCTTCGCCTGGGCCGGGCCTTTGCCGGCCCTGGTGCCGCAGAGTTTTGCCGCCCATATGTGGCTGCACATGCTGGTCGTCGGCATAGCGGTGCCGCTCCTCGCCGCATGGCTGGCGCCCAGGCTCGCCATCAGCTCGGCGCTCGCCCTGCCGATCGTCGTCAGCATCGTCGATTTCATAGTGGTCTGGGGCTGGCACGCGCCGACGCTGCACCATGCGTCGCGCAGTGCGCCGCTCTGGCTGGCCGTGGAGCAGCTCAGCTTCTTCGGCGTCTCGCTGCTGGTCTGGCTGGTGGCGCTGGGCGGGCGCGACCGGGGCAATGCCGCACTGGGCGGCGCCATGGCGCTGTTCTTCACCTCGATGCACATGACGCTGCTCGGCGCGCTGCTGAGCCTCGCGCCGCGCCCGCTCTACGCCGGGCACCACGCCGAAGGCTGGCTCGGCCTGTCGCCGCTCGCCGACCAGCAACTGGGCGGGGTGGTGATGCTGGCGATCGGCGGAGCAGTCTATCTGGCTGGCGGGCTAATGCTGATGGCGCGGGTGCTGAGGCGCGCCCCGGCATGAAACGCTACCGGCCCTACCTGATCGGCGCCATCGGCGGCATCCTCGCGGCGGCCATCGTGCCGCTGAGCGGGGTGCTCGACCACGATGCGAGCCGCGGCCAGTGGGGGGTGACCGACTGGTATTTCGGCACCGCGGCGCAGCAGTCGATCACGCTGCGCTCGGCCGGGCTGACGGCGCCGGAGCGTGACGACCCGGCCGCCCTGCAGCGGGCGGCCGGCCATTACGAGATGGTCTGCGCAGCCTGCCACGGCAGCCCGGACGGACCGCCCGAGCAATTCGCCGACGATCTGGTGCCGGCACCGCCGCGGCTGATGCAGCAGATGGCCAGCTGGCATCCCGAGGCGCGGGTGTTCTGGACCGTCAAGCACGGCATCAAGCGCAGCGCCATGCCGGCCTGGCCAACGCAACTGCGCGACGACGAGGTGTGGGACATGGTGGCCTTTCTCGGCGAGATGGCGCAGATGCCGGCGACACGCTATCGCGAGCTCGCGGGACTGGAGCGGCGCGGCTGCGCCAGCTGCCATGGCGAGCGGGGCGAAGGCAGCCCGGCGGCGCCGCGGCTCGATATCCAGTCCCCGCAATATCTGGAGGCCGCGCTGCGGGCCTATCGCGACGGCACGCGCGCCAGCGGCACGATGATGGCCGTCGCCAGCCGGCTCAGCGACGCGGAGATCGCCGAGCTGGCGGAGCGGTACGGCACCGCCGCGCCGGTCGCCCCCGGCGATCCGGCAACAGCGGGGGCAGAGATCGCGAGGCGCGGCATCCCTGAGCGCGACATCGCTGCCTGCAACTCCTGCCACGCCGGCGCCCGGCCGGAATTTCCGCGGCTCCTCGGCCAGCGGGAGGAGTACCTGAAGCGCCAGCTCGAGCTGTTCAACCGGCTCGGGGCAGAGCGCGGTGGAGCGCATGCCGAGCTGATGGCCAAGGCTCTGCGGGTGCTGCCGCAAGCCGAGAAGGCGCCGCTGACTGCCGAAGAGATCGAGGCGCTGGCGGCGCATTACGGCCGGTAGGAAAGGGGCCCAGGCCCCGGCGTCAGCCCCGGTGAAAGCGAGGACGCCTGGCGGCGTGCGTGAGCCCGCTGTCGGACGCGCTGTGCCCGCCACTCCTCACCCGTCTCGGCCCTGGGCCGAGCCACCCTCTCCCCGACGGGGAGTGGAAAAGAGGTGATCGCCGCGCTCTCCGAATTCTTCTCCCCGTCGGGGTCGCGGTACGAGGCCGTAGCCCTCGCCCGGAGGTGGCGCGTAGCGCCGGATGAGGGGTAAGCCACGATCGCCAAGCCGAGCAGGGCGAACGCTCGGCTAGCCGGGCAGTGCGTAGGCGATGAAGTAGTCGCCGATCGGGGTCTGCATGAAGTTGTGGCCGCCGGCATTGATGACGAGGAACTGCCGGCCCCCGGCTTCGTAGACCATCGGTCCCGCCTGTCCGCCGGCGGGGAGCGTGTCGCTCCAGATGGTCTCGCCGGTCTCGATGTCGATGGCGCGGATCAGCCCGTCGGTGGCCGCGGCGATGAAGATCAGCCCGCCGGCAGTCACCACCGAGCCACCATTGTTGGGCGTGCCGATATCGAAGGGCAGCAGGGAGGGAATGCCGAACGGGCCATTGTTGCGGGCGGTGCCGAAGGGGCGGTCCCACAGCACCCGGCGGGTATTGAGGTCGATGGCCGCGATGCCGCCATAGGGCGGCTCCTTGCACAGCATGCCGGTGAGCGGCACGCGCCAGCCGGCATTGACGTGGATGCCATAGGGCGTCTCGGCCTGCGGGCTGATGCCGGTGCCCTGCGGGTTGTTGGCATAGCCCGGTGCGCCGCGCGGCACGATGCCGAGCCGGTCGACCTCCTCGCGCGGCACCAGGCGGTTGTAGTTGGGCGTGTCGTTATAGTTGGTGACGAGGATGTTGCGCCGGGTATCGACCGCGACGCCGCCCCAATCCACCCCGCCATTATAGCCGGGATACTGGATCCAGGAGCGGTCGGCGGTGGGCGGGGTGTAGCGCCCGGCATAGCTCGCCTCGTGGAACTGGATGCGGCAGAACAGCTGATCGAGCGGGGTGATGCCCCACATGTTGCTTTCGGTGAGGTCGGGCTTGAGCAGGTTGGGGAAGTCGGTGACGAAGGGCTGGGTCGGCGACAGCCGCTCGGGTTCCACCCCGCCGGTGGGGGCAGGGCGCTCCTCGACAGTGACCAGAAGTTCGCCGGTGGCGCGGTTGAAGACGTAGAATTCGGCCTGCTTGGTGGGCAGCAGCAGGGCAGGGACCGGGCCGTCTGGGGTCGGGTAATCGAGCAGCGTGCCCTGCGAGCCGAGGTCGTAATCCCAGACGTCGTAATGCACCGTCTGGTAGGACCAGCGCACCGAGCCATCGGTCACGTCGAGGGCGACGAGCGAAGTGGAGAACTGGTTCTCCTCGGCGCTGCGGTCGCCACCCCAATAGTCCACAGCCGAATTGCCGGTCGGCATGTAGACGAGGCCGAGTTCATTGTCGCCCGAGGCAATGGTCCAGACATTCGGCGTCCCCGGGGTGTAGATCTCGCCTTCCGGCAACGGCCCGGTCTCGCCGGGGCGCCCCATGTCCCAGGCCCAGAGCAGCTCGCCGGTCAGCACGTCCCAGCCGCGCACCACCCCGGACGGCGCCTTGCGGGTCTGCCCGTCGCTCACCTGGCTGGCGGTGACGACGACGTTGCGTACGATCGTGGGAGGCGAAGTGGGCGAGTAGAATCCCGGCGCGGTGTCGCCGATGCCCTCGAGCAGGTTGACGATGCCGCCATTGCCGAAATCGGCGCAGAGCTGCCCGGTTTCCACGTCGAGCGCGATCAGCCGCGCATCGAGGGTGTTCATCACCACCCGGGCGGCGCAAAGCTCGGTCGCGGCCGCCGCCGGATTTTCATAATAGGCGAGGCCCCGGCAGGTGGCATTGTAGCCGATGGCGTCGGTCGACACATTTGGGTCATAGGTCCAGAATTCCTTGCCGCTCGCGGCATCGAGCGCCGAGACCTTGTTGAGCGCCGAGCAGAGCAGCAGCCGGTCGCCCACCTTGATCGGGGTGTTCTGGTTGCCGAACTTCTCGCCCTTTTCCGGCAGGTCGCCGGTGCGGAACTCCCAGACCTTTTCGAGTTGGGTGACGTTCTGAGGCGTCACCTGGTCGAGCGGCGAATAGCGGGTGGCGAAATTGCTGCCGCCATAGGCCGGCCAGTCCGCCCCCACTTCGGGCATCGGATAGGACGCGGTGGGTGCCGCCGGCACCGCCGGGACGATGCCGGATGGCGCGTCGGCGGGCGTCGCTCCAGGCGCCTCCTGGGCGTGCAGAGTTCGGTCGGCGCCGCTGAAGGCCAGTGCCATGCCGGCAATGCCGACCAGCCCGGCCAGGCTCGCTGCCGCCATGCGGCGGTCGAGCCGCGGACCGGAGCGCAGGCCTGGCAGGCAGGCGAGCACCAGGAGCAGCACGACGAACGGAGTGAAGATGCGCGGGATCTGGGCCCAGCCGTTCAATCCGGATTCCCACAGCGCCCAGGCGACGGTTACCGCAAACAGCGCGGCATAGATCCAGACCGCGAGGCGCGAGCGCCGGAACAGAAAAAAGCCGGTAGCGAGCAGGGCGAGGCCGGCGAGCGCATAATACCACGAGCCCCCGAGCACGATCAGGTAGGCGCCGCCGCCGATCAGTGCCAGTGCCGCGACCGTGAGCAGCGCTGCCAGCGCCATGATCAGCCAGAACCCGATGCCTCGGTCATTGCGCGCAGCCATCTTCCCCTCCCGTGCCGGTGATGCTCGAAATGCGAACGCAGGGGAGAGGGCATCGTTCCGAGCGCGCACTCAGGCAGAGCGGGGGGCGCCGGGTTCGCAGTTGCGAGGTCCGTCCGATCGGCGGTACGGTTGACGGGGATTGGGGGCAAATCGGGTGAGCGACGGTCTCGAACTGCGTTCAGCAACTGAGCTGTTCCGTCACTGGCTGACGGCCCTGCGGCCTGCCCACTGGGTCAAGAACCTGCTGGTTGCCGCCCCCATGGTGTTCGGCCACGCCGCCCCCACCCCGTCGCTGCTCATGAGCCTTGCGGCCGCATTCGTCGTCTGCTGTCTCGCGGCGTCGGCCGGCTACCTGGTCAACGACGTGCGCGACCTCGCTTCGGATCGCGCTCACGCCAGCAAGCGGACGCGGCCGATCACGCTCGGCCTGATCGATCCGCGCCAGGCGCTGGCGGTTGCATCGGCGCTGGCTGCCGGCTCGCTGGCGCTCGCCTACCTGATCTCGCCGGCTGCCGCAGCGTTCGTCGCCGCCTACCTGGCGCTGACCGCGGCCTATAGCCGGTGGCTGAAGCGCCTGCCGGTCATCGACGTGTGTGGGCTGGCCCTGCTGTTTGCGCTCCGCCTGCAGATCGGCGGCGTTGCCTCCGACATCGTCGTGTCGGGCTGGCTGTTCGCCTTTGGCTGCTGCCTGTTCCTGTCGCTGGCGCTGGCCAAGCGGCTGGATGAGGTCGTCACCAGCGATCGGGCGCATGGCGAGGCGGTGCCGGGGCGGGCCTACGGGCCGGGCGATGCGGCCGCGCTGATGCGCGGCGCCATCCTTTGCGGCACGGTGGCGATTGCCGTGCTCGCGGCTTACATCTCGCTCAGGGCCGGAGACATCTACGTCTACCGGCAACCCGACTGGCTGTGGCTGTCGACGGCCTTGCTCGCGGTCTGGCTGGCCCACATGCTGCGGCGCGCGGCGGCCGGCAGGCTGCATGGCGATCCGGTGGTGGTCGCGACGTCCGATCCCATCAGCCTCGGGCTCGCCATCGCGGTGGTCGCGAGCATCATCTTGGCGGTTTAGGCACCTCGTCGCCGTCGCAGGCCGGCGAGACGGCGCTTACTTCTCCGAGCAACTCCGCGACCGGCAGGTGGCGGGCGTTGCGCAGCACGTAGACTTCGGGGGAGTCGAAGACGGTGAACGTCTCCTCGGCCCAGATTTCGGGCGACAGGATCTGCGGCAGCGGGGGACGCCGCGTGAAGCGGGCCACCACCTCGTAGCCCAGACGGCCCGACCACAGCGCGTCATAGTAACCGCACATCTCGGGGAAGCGCTGCTGCAGCCTGGGCAGCACTGCATGGTGGCGGCGGCTCGCCACGATCATCCAGTCGCCGGTGGCGAGAGTGTCGGCGATCCGCGTCAGCTTGGCGGCGCCGGATGGCTCGATCAGCGGCACCACCTGCAACGGAGTTCGCTTCGGCCCATACCAATAGGCCGAGCCGACATCCACGGGCTCGACGACGATATGCTGGCCGTCGGTCAGGTGCGGCGACAGCCAGTCCCAGGCGGCGATGCGCGGGTCCGGATTGAGGTAGACCAGCAGTTGCAGGGCGCCCACGGCGACGGTGACGAGTGCCGTCAGCACCATGATGCCGCGCCGCAGCAGCGCAAAGGGAAGCGAGGACACCGCATAGGCCGCGAACAGCACCATGGTGGGCAGCAGCGGCGTTTCATAGCGGACGAACCTGGCGTACCAGCTGACGATCACCGCTGCGTAGATCAGCGAGAACAGCGCGGCGGGGGCCAGCAACAGCGCCGTCTCGCGCCTCCGCACGATGGCGACACAAAGCCCGGCGAAGCCGACGAGCGACAGAGCCGCCAATGCCGGGCCCATGGTCCAGGGCAGCTGTGCCAGCTCGAACAGTCCGGGCACGCGGCCGGCGAACTGGTAGGTCCAGAACACATCTTCGGTACCCGCCACCACACCGCCTTCGAAGCGCATGGTGTCGAAATAGGCGGCCGGGGTGGCCCAGATCTGCGGCGTCGATGCCAGCCCCAGCAGGGCAATGATGACGATCGCGAGCCCGCCCGCGCCGAGCGCCGGCAGCCAACGTCCCTTGAGCAGCGTGGTCTGGGTCACGGCCACCAGCGGCACGACGGCGAAGATCAGCGCCGTCGTCTTGAAACCGAAGCCGACGCCGAGCGTCACCCCGACCAGCGCGCCATAGGCAATTAGCGACAAGCGACCGGTCATATGCTCAAGCGTCAGCCACAGCAGCAGCACCAGGCAGAGGATCAGCGCCGCTTCGGTAGTGGCGAAATGGGCGGTCTGGATGAGCGCCGGGGTAAAACCGGCGACCACCAGCACGAACAGAGTGACCTCGAACGACCAAAGCCGGCGGGCGATGGCGCCGAGGAGCGCCAGCGACAGGCAGGCGGACAGCGCCGAGAGGATGCGACCGGCAAACACGATGCTGGCGGGATTGGTGGGCGCCCCGAAGCCGAACAGGGCAAGCAGCTCGGCCAGCAGCCGCGGCAGATAGAGCGCGAGGCCATTATAGGCGCTGAAGCCCGAAACCAGCTGATCGGGAAAGCGCAGCGCGGCGGCGGCGCGGCCGATATTGCCCTCGTCGGGGTTGAAGAGCAGGCCGTGGTCCCAATCGAGCCCGAGCAGGCGCAGCGCCATGCCGAGCGCCAGCACGAACCAGAGCCATTCGCGCGCGTCTGCCTCGCGGCGCGCCGTCTCGAACATCAGCGGCGTCTTCCTCGGTTGGGGGATCGGACAGGGGGTTGGGCGCGGGTCGGCAGCGGCGCCGGCTTCCGGTAGAGCAGCGCCAGCGGCAGGACGAACAGGTTGAAATGCACCAGCGCGTTCTGCGCGGCCTTCAGCAGCGCCAGCAGCATCTCGCCCATCGGCGCGAAGGGGGCGGAAAAGCCCCGCCCCATCAGCGTCGTGACCGACGCGCCGATGGCGGCGTCCTGGCTTGCCGTCATGGCGCCCAGCGCCATCGCCACCGCCATCAGGGCAACGGCAAGCAGCGCTCCGCGGATGACCGGCCCGGGTTTGCCGACCACCGCCAGCGAGGCGACGACCAGCGGCAGCGCCAGGGTGAAGTCGCTGGGATAGAACCCCGCATCGAGCACCCGCAGCGGCTCGTAGCCGACGACCGCGGCGGTCGAAACCGTGGCGTTGCCGGCGCCGCAGACGATTGCCTGTTCGAGCTCACCGGGGGCAATCCAAAGCAGGGTATTGGCGATCGGCACCACCGTGGCGCAAGTGAGCATCTCCGCCACCGGGTACCAGGCGATCGCCGCGACCGCCGCGACCGCCAGCCACAGGATCGGCGAGCGCACCGCATCGCGCAGCGGCAGGCCAAGACCGACGAGGACGAGACCGGCCACCAGTACTGCACTGAGCAGCGGGGCGACATAGAGGTGCTGCAGGTCCATCAGCCCGGGCGCGCCGATCGACACGAACAGCAGGACCACACGCAGCAGGTTGAAGGAGAATATGGCAATCAGCGCGGTCGCCGCCAGCAGCAGCAGGTCGTGCCGGCCGCCCTTCCACAGCCACAGGCTCACTGCGATGGCGGCGATCACCAGCGAACTGCCGTCGCAGGCCTGGGTGACCGCGATGGCGTGGCCGGACACGCTGTCGCGCAGCTCGATGCCGCTGAGCACGATCGGGTAGCCGACCGCCCTGAGGATCGCGGCGGCGCAAAGCGCGAGGAGTTCGGCCACCGCACCGAACGCCGCAGTAACCGGAGGCGCCTCGAGCAGCAGAAAGCCTGCGAGCAGGACGATGGCGGCGGTTGCCCAGAGGTAGACCAGACGAGGGATCGGCACTCGGTCGGGCGCAGCGCGCCGTTCGATCATTCCCTACGGTCCGCCTGCCGCGCCCACAGCAACAGCGCCACGAAGGCGCCGATCACTACGAGGAGCAGCGCCGGCACGCTGAACTGCGAGACCCCGCCCGGCACGTTGGCAACGTTCACCGGCGTCGACGTCAGGGTCGAGGTCGGCGTGTTGGTCGGCGTGCCTGTCGGGGTATCGGTCGGCGTGTTGGTGGGTGTCCCCGTCGGCGTGTCGGTTGGAGTATTGGTGGGTGTTCCAGTCGGGGTATCGGTTGGCGTGTTGGTCGGGGTGTTGGTGGGCGTCCCCGTCGGCGTGTCGGTCGGGGTATTGGTGGGTGTGCCGGTCGGGGTGTCGGTCGGCGTATTGGTCGGAGTGTTGGTTGGGGTCGCCGTCGGCGTATCGGTCGGGGTATTGGTCGGCGGTTCCGGCGTCGGGGTCGGCGTGTCCGTCGGCGTGTTGGTCGGAGTATCCGTCGGCGTGGCCGTGGGCGTGTCCGTCGCCTGACCAAGGACCGGCAGGACACCGATGCCGCCGGCGAGCGCCGTGGCAATGACGAGCACATGCAGAGGGCGGAATCTGGTCGTCACGGACGATCTCTCCTCGCAAGCAGCAGGAAACCCGGAGCCTGCATCATGAACAGGACAAGGCCATAAGTTACCGATGCCAGAATGATGGTGTCGGGCGCCACACCGATATGCCCCAGCGCCTGGACGAGCGCCAGCTCCCTGACGCCCCAGCCGGCGACGGAGATGGGCAGCACACCAACCAGCAGCACGGCGCACATCACGGCGATGGTGGGCAGCAGCGGCAGGTCCGCGCCCAGCGCATGCGCCACGACGAGGAACACCGCGATATTGGCAAGGTGCGCGGCCATCGCCATGGCCACGAGGGCGGCGCCGGTCGCCGGGGTGACGTGATGGAGTGGCAGGATGGCGCGAAACCGGGAGCCGAACAGGCGCCACAGCACGGCGAGCAGAGTCGTGCCGCCGAGCACGATCGCCGCCACCGCCAGTGACGGGATGGCGAAGTCCGGCGCCAGGAGGAAGGCACTGGCGACCGTCAGCACGGCAAGCCCGACCAGCCCGAACACCCGGTCGAGCAGGACCGAGCCCGTGGCCGACCCAAGCGGCAGGTTCTGTCGCGCCAGCAGGCCGATGCGCAGCGCGTCGCCCGCCACGATCGAGGGCAGCACCTGGTTGGCGGCCAGCCCCAGCCAGGTCTGCGCCACGAAGGTGCCGAAGCGGGGAAGGGCGGTAGCTTCAGGGATCACCAGCCGCGTGACCTTGAGCCAGCGCCAGGCCAGCAACCAGACGATCGCCAGCGACAATGCGGCCGAGATGGCGATGGTGGGAAGGTCGAGCCGGGCCAGCTGGCTCCAGTCGAGCTTGTCCGAGGTCAGCCAGAACGCCGCCGCAAGCAGGCCGGTCGAAACGGCGATGCGCAGCAGCAATCCGGCGGTGACACGAAAACGCGGGGGCAACTGCCCCCGGATTTCCTCGTCGCCGATGGATGAGATGGAGCTCACGGCTAGAAGCGCGCTGAGTAGTTGACGCCGGCATCGGCGCCCTTGTAGCCGTCGCCGTCGAAATAGGCGCCGGTCCGCAGCGACAGCACGCCACCTTCGAGCTCGGCATTGAGGCCCACTCCGAGCCGGCCCGTCAGCTGGTCATCGATGCCGACGGTATCGATGTCGCCATCGCGATAGAGCCCCAGATAGCCGGTGGCCTCGAGATATGGGGTGAGCGCGCCCATCGGGACGCCGAGCTTGAGGTTGCCGATGGCGGTCAGCGAGGTGAAGCTCGTGGCAGCGACGTCGGCGAACGGCGAGCCCATCGAGAACTCGGTATAGGCGGCATTCTCCTGGTGGATCAGCCGCAGGTCGCCGCCATATTCGATGAAGAACCAGTCGCCTTCGAGGATGCCGCTGAGCCGCGCATCGGCCATGTAGCGGGCCGCATCGTACTCGCCCTCGTAGAGGCCGTCGGATCGCGTGGTGGAATAGTGCAGCCATTCGGCCGAGCCGACGATGGCGAATTTGGCATCGCTGCCGAGCTCGAACGAGGCGCCGGCGGCGGCGCCGAAGCCATAGTGGTCGAGCGTGCCGTCATTGTAGTCGAGCACGCCCGAGCCGGCCTCGCCGATCAGCCCGCCGAAGACGCTCACGCCATTGGTCAGCCGCTGCGTCATCACCATCGTCGAATAGGCCGCCGAGTAGTCGAACTTGTAGCCGTCCGGCGCATCCTGCAGCGCCAGCACGCCGCCGCCGATGGCGAAGCCCGAGGTGCAGGGTTCCCGCCGCCGGTCGTCGGCAGGCCGGTCGAGATAGTTCTCGCACATCGGCGTCGCGGTCAGCAGGGAGTCGAGGATGGACGATCCGACCGCCTGGTCGACCTCGGCCTGCGCCACGGCGGCCGAACCGGGCACGTTTCGCGCTGCCGCCGGCGCCGCGCCGGCAAGGGCGAACACCAGTGCAGCCAGCACCACGCATAGCATGCGCTGCATCGCGGAGAGCCTGATTGGCATAATGAACAAGCTGCGGCCCCCAAGCCGGAGAACAGGCGAGATTCTGCAACGGCCAAGAATAGCGCAGTTTTTCGGCTTCAGGAAGCGCCCGGCGCCTCACACCTGGCGCGATCAACTGCAATGAGCCGCGAAGATCCACTCTCTACCACCGTCTGGCCCAGTCGTTCGAGAGTAGTTTCGGCGAGCTCAGGAAACACTTCGCGCTCGATTGTGCCGATGGCAATGTGGGTTACGCCGTGTGCGAGGACGAACTGGCACGCCTTGGCGAAGTCCGTGTCCTGGTAGAATGCGGCGATTTCATCGTAGCGTTTGTATGGCGTTGTGTTGTCGCCGCGCCACAGCCATTCATGCCCCCGCCACCCAAGCAAAGCCGGCACGCCCGACAGGGCGGCGAAGCGGCCGGTATCGGTGTAGCTGTCGCCCGGAGCCTCGACGAGCAACAGCCGCGAGCCGAGGGGGCGCCCCTTCAGCCAGTCGAGCAGCGGGCGGTCATCGCCGTGATCGCGGTCGATGAAGCGCAGGCCATCGAGCGTAAACGTCGTGCGGTCGAGGTTGCGGAGCGTGTCGCCATAGATCTCGCCGGCAAACGCCAGGGTCGCGACCAGCGGCACGGCGAGCACCGTGCCCAGCACCGGCGCCCACCGGCGCCGGCTGCCGAACAGCAGGCCTACCAGCAGCGCGCCGGCGAGGAAGGCCATCGGCTGTGCCTCGAAGGTGAACTTGAACATGGTGTTGGCGCGCCGGTGGTCGTAGCCGTAGATGTCCTTGACGTAGGCGATCTCGGGCAGCGCGATCAGGATGATGGCGAGCACCGCCAGCGTGGCCGCCACCACCCAGCGGCCATCTCGCCGGCGCCAGAACGGGGTGACGAGCAGCAGCACCAGGCCCGGGCCGATGAGGTGTGCATAGAGCACCGCGAGCTGCCACAGCGGCGTCTGCCCGTCGGAGAGGACCAGTGCGGACGATATCGGCTTGAACTGCAGCAGGAACGGCGCCGCCGCGGCGCCGCTGAGCGCCAGCACCAGCAGCGCGGCGCCGACCAGGCGGAGGGAGCGCAGCGGCGCAGTGAAGCCCCAGCGGAACAGCAGCAGCAGGCCGACCAGCAGCATCAGCACCCCGTAGGAGATGGCGTCCCAGCTGTTGCTCATGGCGGTGACGGCAAACAGCAGCCCGAGCGCCCCGACTTCGACCAGGCGGACGCCGCCGACTGCGCCCGCCGACCACTCGCGCTGCAGGATGCGGACGAGCAGCAGGGCGATGAGCAGCGCCACGGGCAGGTTCAGGACATGGGCGTGCAGGTCGCCGACGGCGAAGCCATAGGCCGGCATTTCGGTGAACCCGTGATCCATCGTCGGGGGATCGAAGCCGACGAAGCGCGTCGAATCCGGATAGTAATAGCCGCGGGTATAGGTGGTGGGGCTGAAGGCCCGGAACGGGCCGTAGAGCACACTGTGGAAATTGCCCCCCAGCGTCACCAGCACCGCCGCGAGCCCGCCGCTGACGGCAGCGAGGCGGCGACCGGTCCCGCCCGCCGCGAGCGTCCCCGACACCAGCCGGTAGGCGAGGGCCCCGGTAAAGGCGAAGATCAGGCCGATCATCAGGTTGAAGCCGTGGTCGGCGGGCACCCGGGCGAGGCCGATCAGCCAGGCCGCCGCGACATGGCCGAAATAGTAGTAGTTGATGGGCTCGTCACCCCACCACGGATCGAGCGGCGGCATCGCCTCGGTGCGCAGCGCGGCGTTGACGAAGCCGAAATCCATGAACTTCTCGAGCCCGTGAATGTCGGGCACCCGGGCCTTGATCAAGGCCCCGATGAGGAGCAGCAGCAGAAACCCGGTCTCGAGGGTGAGCACCCGGCGGAAACCGGGAAAGCCGAGCCGGCGCACCGCGGGGAGCGCCGCGGCGCTCAGCGCGGCGATGCCGGCGAGCCCGACGAGCCAGCCATATTGGGCAAAGCCGACGCCGAACACCGCCGCAAGCCAGGCGGCATAGGAGCCGGCGATCCAGGCCAGCGGCTTGGCCGCGAGATAGCCGCGGTCGGGATCGGTGGGGAACAGCCAGGCGGACAGCGGCCAGGCGAGCACCCCGCAAACCGCCACAGCCAGCCAGACCGACAGCAGGGAGGCGAGGCTTGCGCCGTCAATCATTGGCGACCGGGGCGGGGGCCGGTTTTCTCGAATGGGCCCGATAAAAGAGGATGTCCGAGACGCCTTCGCGGCAGAAGGCTCCCAGCCGCTTGAGGTTCAGCGTCGAGGGGCCGTGGTCGCGGGCCCGGTGGCGGATCGGCAACTGGATCACCTTCAGGCCATCGCGCTCGAGCGCGGCCGCCGCAAGCAGGACCGAGGGGATCCAGCAGTTGGGCCGCATGGCCGATCGCGCCTCGTTCCATACCGCGCGGCGCAGCAGCTTGTAGGGCGCGCCGCCATCCTTGACGTTCTGCCCCAGCGCCGCCAGCAGCAGCACTCGCATGAAGAACGAGATGATCTGCCGATAGAACGGGTCGGAGCGCGGGCGGCGCAGGCCCAGGATCACATCGTACTGGCGGGTGAGGGCCCAATGGGCGGCGAAATCCTCGAGCGATGCCTGCCGGTCGCTGTCGAGCAGCAGCACCCATTCCCCGGTCGCCATGCCGAGGCCGTTGCTCAGCGCCGGGCCGTGCCCCTGGTTGGGCTGGGTCACCACCCTGACGCGCGGTTCGGCGGCCGCAAATTTGCCGGCGAGGGTGGCGGTGTCATCGCGGCTGCCGTCGTTGACGACGATCACTTCGAGGTCCGGCACCACCGGAGCGACGTCGCGAAACACGTCCTCCAGCGCACCGATGATGTTCTCTGCCTCATTATATGCGGGGATGATAACCGAAAGATGCGCCATGAACCTATCGTCAGCCACAATCCGAACGCCCGCCCGTTGCGCCTGAGCTCGCGCGACCGGGTCATCTCGACAGGGGGCGCCGGGCGGCCACGTGCTCGGCTTGGCGAACCCGCCAGAGTCATGCAATTGCTAGCACGCGGTTTCGACGGGCGACAACAAGGTTACGGGCCGGGGCGTTCCAGTGGGCAGAATTCTCGTTGTCGGCGCCGGCCTCAGTGGCGCAGTCGTGGCCCGCGAGCTGGCGGAGGCCGGCTTCGCCTGCCTCGTCATCGACGAGCGCGACCACGTGGCGGGCAACTGCCACACCTCGCTCGACGAGAGCACCGGCATCATGGTGCACCGCTATGGCCCGCACATCTTCCACACCGACAACGATGCGGTCTGGGCGTTCGTGGGGCGGTTCGGCGAGTGGGTCCCTTATCGTCACTCGGTCTATTCGACGGTCAGGGGCAAGGTGTTCAGCCTGCCGGTCAACCTCCTCACCATCAACCAGTTCTTCGGCACCGCGATGACGCCGGCCGAGGCGCGCGCCTTCGTCGCCGCGCAGGCGGAGCCGATCGCGGTGCCCGCCAATTTCCGCGAGCAGGGGCTGAGCCTCGTCGGCGAGGCGCTCTACGAGGCGTTCTTCCGGCACTATACCTCCAAGCAGTGGGGCACCGACGATCGCAACCTGCCGGCCGCCATCCTTCGCCGGCTGCCCCTGCGCTTCTCCTATGACATCAACTATTTCCACCATCAGCGCCAGGCGATGCCGCGCGATGGCTACACCGCGCTGACGCAGCGGATGCTCGAGCATCCGCGGATCGAGCTGCGTCTTGGCACCGCGGCCGAAGCGGTGGAGGAGCGGTTCGACCACACATTCTATTCGGGGCCGCTCGATCGCTATTTCGGTTATCGCCTCGGCCGCCTGGGTTATCGCAGCCTGCGCTTCGAGGAACTCCGGCTCGAGGGCGACGCCCTGGGCTGCCCGGTGATGAACTTCCCCGATCCCGACGTGCCGTGGACGCGCATGACCGAGCACCGCCATCTGTCGCCGTGGCGGAAACCGCTCAGCGATACCAGCATCGTCTGGCGCGAGTTCTCGGAGGCCACCGAGCCGGGAAAATCGCCCTATTACCCGCTGCGTCTCGCCGGCGACGAGCGGCTGTTGCGCGATTATGTCGGCCTTGCCAACGCCGAGCATGGCATCACCTTCCTCGGCCGGCTCGGCTGCTATGCCTATATCGACATGGACGCCGCGATCGGCAGGGCGCTGGAGACCGCCCGGGTCGCCATCGCGGCCTTCGGCGCCCATGCGGCGCCGCCGGCGTTCGTTCACGATCCCTTGGGCAAGGCCTGAAGCAGCGCCTCCTCGACCTTGCCGGCGTCGTAGCAATCGAGCTTGCGGTAAATCTCGACCTGCGGGTGGTCGTAGATGCTCCACGGCTCCTGGGCCCAGCTGTCGTCGAAGCGCTGGCCGAGCACGGTGTAGCCGGGCTTGTTCTGGTAGATGAGCGCAAAGCAGAGCTCGCCGCTCTCGAGCATGCGGTAATATCGGGTGGTCATGGGGAAGCGGCTGCCCAGCGCCAGGATTGGCTTGCGCATCCGTTCGCTCGAGATGGCAAGCACGTCAGCCCCGGCCAGTCGCGTGGCGATGGTGTGGGCTTTTTCGGCGTTGTCCGGCAGGTCGATGGCGAGCGCCACCGAGGTGAAGTGACCACCGACATCGCCGTACAGCAGGTCGCCGCGGGCATTGACGCGGACGGCGCTCGGCAGGCCGTCATCCCAGGACGACTCGTTGGCGACCACGGTGCCCGCCGGCAGATTCTGCCACATCCACTCTGAGGCGGCGATGCGGCTATGGAGCCCGCCATGCAGGCCGACCATGCCGGTGCCCCAGACGAAGGCGCCGATCCCCGCCAGCAGCGACACGCCGCGGGGCGTGACAAGTGCGCCGCCGGCCGCCAGCACGCAAAGCGCCGGCAGGATGGGCGCCGCATAGCGAAGCGCCGGCGCGGCGCCCGCCAGCCAGTAGGCCGAGAAGGGGACGATCAGCACGAGCAGGGGCGCCGCCGCGGCCCAAAGCGCGCGGCGGCGGGCCACGACGAAGGCGCCCAGGACCAGCGCCAAGCCGATGATGGGCCCCAGGCCCCATACGGCCATGTCCACGAGCGCATTGAGCGGGCCGTAACCGGTCATCCACTGCCAGTTCGGCGGAAAGCCGAAATCGAGCACCAGGCGCGACATCTCCACATAGCCGGCGATCACCGCCGGCGTGATGTCGAAGCCGAAAAACCCGGGGCCCAGGAAGGTGAACGGCGCGGCAAGCCGCAGCGCCAGCATGGCCGCGGCCAGCGAGGACACCGCGCACAGCACCAGCCATTTCATGCTGCGCTCGCGGCCATCCCGCCAGAAGCGCAGCAGCGCGGCGCCACCCACCACGCCACCCAGCAGCACGCCGGGGAGCTTGCAGGCGAGCGCCAGGCCGGCAAGCGCGCCGGCGAGCACGAACCAGGCGAGCGCGGCGCGCCGCGTCCGGGCGCCAAGCCCGATGGTGGCGGCGAGCGTGCACCAGGCGGCGGCGCCGGTGAGCCAGATGTCGACGGCAAAGAAATTGGACAGCTGCAGCGCCAGCGGACAGAAGGCGTAGAACGCGGCGGCGGCAAGCGCCGCGCCGCCGCTGCGCAGCACCTGCATCGAGAGCAGGAAGACCGCGAGGATGGTGTAGGCATCGACGATCGCCCCAAGCGTCCGCCCCAGCCTGAGGATGGGCGGCCAGCCGTCGGTGCCGGTGAGGCGCGCAACGAGGGCCGTCACGAGATGCGGAAACTCGCCGTAAACATAGATCTGGCCGTTGCGGCGCGGATCGAGCGGCGACTTGCCGGTGGCGAACCACAGGCTGTAGGGCGACATGCCGTCGGGCGGGAGGGCCTGCCAGTCGCGCATGGTGTCGGTGATCACGAACATCAGGTGACGCTCGTCGGGATGCAGGTTCGAGCCTCGATCCCAGTCGCTGCCCGACAGCCGCATCGAGGCGCCCAGCATCACGATCAGCAGGCAGGCGAGCGCCACGAGCAGCCGGCGCGGCTGCCGGCGCGGCGCGACGATGGGCTCTGCGGTGCGGGCGGATTGCGAGGACAATGCGGGATGAGCCGGCCGGGATTGGCGCCGAGCAGACAGGCCCGCGAGGAATTTGTCCAGCCGGGTTGTCTTCGCTGCGCCGCTCGGGAAAGGTATGGCGAATGGCGCGCCAAGCGGGGAGGCGATGAAGCTGCTCGAGTTCACCGGGCTGGCCCGGCTGCACCACCACCTGTTCACGCTGGCCTACCACGCTCACGAGGCCGAGCTCGAACTGGTCGCCGGGCTGCCGCGCGCGGTGCGCCGCGTGATGCCGCATTGGCCGGATCGCGCCGCTCTCGGCATCGATATCGGAGCCGGTACAGGCCCTTACGGGCGCAAGCTCATGCGGCACTGCGACGAGGTGGTGCTGGTCGAACCCAACCACGAACAGGCCGAGTACCTGCGGCGCAGTTTCGGCGCGAGCGCGCAGGTGGTCGAGGCGGCGGCGGGCCGCGCCGCCGGGACGGCGCTGCTGGTCGATGCCGGGGCGGGCGGCTGGCGTCGGCCGCTGGCCCGGCTCGGCGCCGCGGCCGATGGTAAGGGCTGGCAGCAGGCCTGTCGGGTGGAAACCGTCGACGGCATCTGCGAACGGCTCGGATTGATGGGCCGCCCCGGGGCCATCGTCGCCAAGATCGATGTGGAGGGGGCCGAGCAGGCCGTGCTGGAGGGCATGCCGCGGCTGCTCGCCGATCGCCCTGCGCTGCTGATCATCGAAATCGAAGCGCGCCTGAACCCCGACTATGCCGGGATATTCTCGCTGCTCGCCGGCCAGGGGTTCGGCTGCTTCGTCTACGAGGCGGGCCGGCTGCAGCCGGGCGGGCCCGAACAGGCGGCGGCGATGCTCACGCGCTCGCCCGGTCGCTTCGGCCGCTTGAACAGCTATCGCAGCAACTTCGTTTTTCTGCGATGACGGGATCGGGCGAGCCGCCGGCTTGTCGCGTCGAGGTTGATGCATGCGTTTTCTGATCACCGGTGGAGCCGGCTTCATCGGCAGCAACCTGGCCGATGCCTTGCTGGCGGACGGCGAGGACGTCACCATTTTCGACAACCTGTCCCGCCCCGGCAGCCGCCACAACCTCGCCTGGCTGCAGGGCCGCTACGGTGAACGGGCAATAGTGGTCACCGGCGACATCCGCGATGCCGCCGCGCTCGTTGCACCGGTGCGCGATGCCGATGTCGTGGTGCATCTGGCCGGGCAGGTCGCCGTCACCACCTCTATCGTCGCGCCGCGCGAGGATTTCGAGATCAACGCGCTGGGCACGCTGAACGTGCTCGAAGCGGCGCGCAGCGCAGCGAGGCCGCCGATCGTGCTGTTCGCCTCGACCAACAAGGTCTATGGGGCGATGGACGAGACGCCAATCGCCGAGACCGCGACGCGCTACCACTATCGCGACATCGAGGGGATCGCCGAGGAACAGCCGCTGGATTTCCATTCGCCCTACGGCTGCTCGAAGGGGGCGGCCGACCAGTATGTGCGCGATTATGCCCGGATCTATGGCCTCAGAACGGTGGTGATGCGCCAATCCTGCATCTACGGGCCGCGACAGTTCGGCGTGGAAGACCAGGGCTGGCTGGCGCATTTCGTCATCGCCGCGCAACTAGGCCGGCCGATCTCGATCTATGGCGATGGCAAGCAGGTGCGCGACATGCTGCATGTCGAGGACCTGATCGGCGCCTACCGGCTGGCGGTCGATCGCATCGAGGCCGTGCAGGGCCAGGTGTTCAATATCGGGGGTGGGCCGGGCAACGCGCGGTCGATCTGGCGCGAGGTCGGCCCCGAGCTCGAGCGGCTCGCCGGCCATGCCCTCGATGTGCGGTTCAGCGCCGCCCGCGCCGGCGACCAACTGGTCTGCGTGATGGATACCGGCAAGGCGGCGCGCCAGCTCGGCTGGCAGCCGCGGCGCGACGTCAGCCAGGGCATCGCCCTGTTGTGGGACTGGGTAGCCGAGCACCGGGTGCTGTTCGAGGCCGAGCGGTGAGGCTGCTGATCGGGCTCACCTACTATCGCCCCTATACGAGCGGGCTGACCATCTACGCCGAGCGCCTCGCCCGCACGCTGGTCGGCCGCGGACACCAGGTCACCGTGCTTGCTTCGCAGCACGAGGCCACGCTGGCCTTGCGCGAGACGATGGACGGCGTGGACGTGGTGCGGGCGCCGGTGAGCGCGCGGCTCAGCAAAGGGGTCATCATGCCGACCCTGGGGCGGCTGGCATCGGATCTGCTGGCGCGCCACGACGTGGTGAACCTGCACCTGCCGCAGCTCGACACGCCCCGGCTGGCGCTGCAGGCCCGGCTCAAGGGGCGGCCGGTGGTGCTGACCTACCATTGCGACGTCCGGCTGCCGCCCGGCGCCTTGAACGTCGCGGCCGAGGCGGCGGTGAACCTCTCGAACGAGATCGGGGCGCGGCTTGCGACGCGGCTCGTCACCTATACGCAGGATTATGCGGATCACTCGCGCTACCTCCGGCGGCATGCCGCCAAGCTGACGATCATTCCGCCGCCGGTCGACATGCCCGTAGCTTCCCCCGATGAGGTCGCGGCTTTTGCGCAGCGCTGGAACATCCGCGGACCGATCATCGGCATGGTGGCGCGGCTGGCCGCCGAAAAAGGCGTCGAAGTCCTGCTCGAGGCGCTGCCGCGGGTGCTGGCGGCGCATCCCGACGCCCGGGTGATCTTCGCCGGTCCCCACCGGAACGTGCTCGGCGAGGAGGCCTATGCCAGGCGGCTGGCGCCGCATATCGAACGGCTGGGCGACCGCTGGACGTTTGCCGGCAATCTCACGCAACGCGAACTCGCCGCCTTCTATCCCAACTGCTCGGTGGTGGTGGTGCCCAGCCTCAACTCCACGGAGGCCTTCGGGCTGGTGCAGATCGAGGCGATGCTGAGCGGCACGCCGTCGATCGCCAGCGCCTTGCCCGGCGTGCGCCAGCCGGTGCTCACCACCGGCATGGGTGAGGTCGTGCCGATCGGCGACAGCGCCGCCCTGGCCGAGGCGATCCTCAAGGTGATCGGATCGAAGGCCCGCTACGTCCGCCCGCGCGAGGCCATCGCCGCCCTCTACAACAATGATCGGACGGCAGCGGGCTACGAGGCGCTGGTCGAGGCGATATCGGCCCGCTAGCCCGACAGGAATGTCGAAAAGACGCGGGGCGGATCGACTACCCTCATAGTGGTTCGACTGGAGAACGAGCGATGTTGCCGAGCGCGATCGAGGTTGTGACGCTTTTCGTCGATGACCTGGAGCAGACGAGAAGGTTCTATGAGGAGGTGTTCGCCCCTCAGGTGCTGTTCGAGGACGAGGCCGGCGCGGTGCTGCAGTTTGCCGGCATGGCCGTCAACCTGCTGCGCATCTCGGATGCCCCCGAGCTGGTCACGCCGCGGCAGGTGGGAGCCCGCACCGATGGCCCGCGGGTGATGTTCACCGTGAAGGTCGAGGATTGCCGCGCCGCCCATGCCGAACTGACGGCGAAGGGCATCGCCTTTCTCAACGGGCCGATCGACCGCCCCTGGGGGCGCCGCACCGCGGCGTTCGCCGATCCCTCCGGCAATGTGTGGGAAATCGCCGAGGAGATTCGATAGGCATCGCCGGCCTTGCGGCAAACGGCGTCAGGCCGGGGTCTGGCCTTCCCGGCGGGATCGCTGCTAAACTCCGGCGTTCAATTTCAGCGAAAGAACCATCACGGCGGCGACTGTGACAGGCTTTCAATCTTGCGACCGAGGTGGCGAGGATGGAGAGGCCTTTCGTTTCGTTGCGTCCGGAGATCACCCGGCCCCATGCGCTGGTCCTGATGGACTGGCTGGAGGATGAACGGGTCACCCGCTACCTCAGCGATTCCCGCAATGTGTCGCGGTTCATCGCCGAGGCGATCGATCGCACGCAGTTGCCGATCCTGACGCATCTGTTCAATCAGGGCGGCCGCTTCTTCATGGTCCATGACCGCGACGACAGGCCTGTCGGCTTCGTCCGCCTGGTCATGACGGGGCGCGACTGTGAAATGGTCCTGATCGTCGGAGATCACGACAACTGGGGCCGACGCATCGGCTCCAGCGCCATCCGCGAGGGTCTGAAACTGGCGTTCCTCGAAATGCGCGCCGCTACGGTGATCGCCAGGATCCACCCCGACAATAGGCGTTCGCTCAGGGCCTTCGGGCGCTGCGGTTTTCTCGGCATGAGCGAGACGGCGACGCTCATCTCGCTGGCAATGACCGCCGGCCGGTATCGGCGGCTGCTGCGCGAGGGCGTCATGGCGGAGGCCGGCGAGATCTACATCACCGACCTCGACCAACCGCGGCTCGAGGAACTGGTCGCGTTCGAACAGGGGCCGGCCATCGTCGAACTCGAACACGAGATCGAACGCGCCATCGTCGTCGCGGCCCAAAGCGTTCCCGAGGATGTCGTGACGATGAACTCGAGGTTCGCGTTGCGGCTGGACGACGAGGACCTGAAAGTGTCCCTCGTCTATCCTGAGGACGCCGACGAGCGGGCCGGCAAACTGTCGGTGCTGTCCGACCTCGGCGCCGCGATCCTGGGCTATCGGCAAGGCGACGCCGTCGATTGCGTGGTTGCCGACCGCACGCGACACCTGCTGATCGGCAAGTTGCTGTACCAGCCGGAATCCTCAGGCGATTTCCACCTCTAGCCCAGAGCGAGAGCCGCGGGGGGCGAGCTTCCGCGCTTCGCGCGCGCTCGACCGGGCTGTCTGCTGCTACACCCGGTCCTTGAACACCTGACCGCCGCGCATGATCAGCGGCATATGCGCGCCGTCGTCCTGCAGCAGCGTGATATCGGCCAGCGGGTCGCCGTCGACGACGATCAGGTCGGCATGGGCGCCGGCGGCGATGGTGCCGATCTGGCCCGACATGCGGCAGAGCTCGGCGCCGACCGTGGTGGCCGAGCGGATGATTTCGGCCGGGGTCAGCACCTTGACGAGCAGTTCGAACTCCATGCAGTGATACTTCCTCAGGCCGCCCAGCAGGTCGGAGCCGAAGGCCATGGGGAGGCCCGCGTCGCGCATGATCTCGAGCGACTTGAGCCCGCCCGAGCGCACCACGTCGATCTTTTCGAACTCGGCCGGGCCGAGGCCGAGCGCCTTGCCTTCGAGCCACAGTGCGTCATAGGCGACGAGGGTGGGGACGGCGATGCAGCCCTTCTCGGCGGCGAGCTTCGCCGTTTCGGCGCTGATCAGGTTGCAGTGCTCGAGCGAATGGACGCCGAGCTCGACGCAGCGGCGGATGGCGGCGTCGGTATAGACATGGGCCGAGACGTAGAGTCCGGCATTCTCGGCTTCCTCCACCATGGCGAGGATTTCCTCGCGTGAGTACTGGATCGAGTGGATCGGATCGTTGGGCGAGGAGACGCCGCCATTGGCCATCACCTTGATGAACTTGGCGCCCTCCTTGATCATGGTGCGGCAGGCGGTGCGCACCGCATCGACGCCATCGGCGATATAGCCCATCGAGCCCAGCCGATCCGACATCATGCCCGGACGGTCATCGGTGCGCTTCCTGAGGTCGGCGTGGCCGCCCGTGGTGGTGAGGCCCTTGCCGCAGATGACGATGCGCGGCCCGTCGATCAGCCCTTCCTCGACGCCGCGAACGAGGCCGTGATCGGCGCCGCCGAGGTCGCGGATGGTGGTGAAGCCGCGCTGCAGCGTCTCTTCCATGACGCGCGCGGCGCGGAGGCCCGCGAGCGAGGAGGGGGCGATCATATTGGCCCAGAGGTCGAGAGTTTCGGCCACCACATGCATGTGGCAGTCGATCAGCCCCGGCATCAGGGTGCGGCCGCCGAGATCGATGACACGCGCATCGGCGGGGGCGGCGATGCCGGCGCCGACTTCGGCGATGCGGCCATCGCGCACCAGCACGGCCAGCCCATCGCGCAGCACGCCCTGGGCGGGATCGAGCACGCGGCCATTGGTGAAGAGGGTGGTGGTGGGCATGGGGTGGGCTTTCTATCTGGGGTCGGGCAGGGACTCTCGGTGATCCTCCCCCGTGGAACGGGGGAGGGGGACCAGCGAAGCTGGTGGAGGGGGCGACCACGCACACTGCGCTTGCCGCCGCCCCCTCCACCGCCTACGGCGGTCCCCCTCCCCCGCCACGCGGGGGAGGATCACTGCACCGCCGGTGGATGCTCATCGATGATGGCACGCCGCCAGCCGACCGTCCGGTCGTTCGGTCAGCGCCGGCTCGGTGGTGCGGCAGAGCTCGGTCGCCAGCGGGCAGCGGGTGTGGAAGGGGCAGCCGCTCGGCTTGTTGATGGCGCTCGGCACATCGTCGCTCGAGGGGCTGAAGCTGTGGCGGTGGCGCGGGTCGAGCGTGGGCGCCGCACGGGTCAGCATCTCGGTATAGGGATGGGTCGGCGCGGCGAACAGCAGCGCCTTGGGGGCGATCTCGACGATCTTGCCCAGATACATCACCGCCACGCGGTGCGAGATGTGCTCGACCACCCCGAGGTCGTGCGAGATGAAGAGGTATGCGATGCCGAGGTCGCGCTGCAGGTCGGCGAGGAGGTTGAGGATCTGCGCCTGCACCGACACGTCGAGCGCCGAGACCGGCTCGTCGCAGACGATAATGTCGGGCTTCAGCGCGAGCGCCCGGGCGATGCCGATGCGCTGGCGCTGGCCGCCCGAGAACTGGTGCGGGAAATTGTCGGCCTGGTCGGGCCGGAGCCCGACGCGCGCCATCAGCTGCGCCACCTCGGCGTCGCGCTCGGCCCTGCTGCCCACGCCATGGATATCGAGCGCCACGCGGATGGCGTCGCGCACCCGGCGGCGCGGGTTGAGCGAGGAGAACGGATCCTGGAAGACGATCTGCACCCGGCGCCGATAATCCTTGAGATCGCGGCGGCGGAAGCCGCTGATCTCGGCACCGTCGAAGCGCACCCGGCCGCCGGTCGGCTTCACCAGCCCGAGCAGCGCGAGGCCGGTGGTGGATTTGCCGCAGCCGGATTCGCCGACAAGGCTCAGCGTCTCGCCGCGCCCGATCGAAAAGCTCACGCCATCCACTGCCTTGACGGTGGCGGACTGGCGCTGGAACACCCCGGAGCGCACCGGGAAATGCACCTGAAGGTCGTCGACCGAGAGAAGGGCCGTATCAGCCATCGACATGCTCCCAGCAGGCGGCGAAGTGGCCGGGCCGCTTTTCTTCGAGGGGTGGCCGTTCCTCGCGGCAGCGGGCCGAGGCGCGCGGGCAGCGCGGGGCGAAGGCGCAGCCCTTGGGCAGGTCCCAGGGCGGCGGAACGGTGCCGGCGATGTCGACCAGCCGCTCGGTGGCCGGCCGGCCGGCGACAGGACGCGGGATCGCCCCCATCAGCCCCAGCGTATAGGGGTGGATGGGGTGCTCGAACAGGTCGTAGACGCTCGCTTCCTCGACGCGGCGGCCGGCATACATCACCACCACCCGGTCGGCGACTTCCGCCACGACGCCCAGATCGTGGGTGATCAGCACCAGAGCGGTGCCGAGCCGCTTCTGCAGGTCGGAAATGAGCCCCAGGATCTGCGCCTGCACGGTGACGTCGAGGGCGGTGGTCGGCTCGTCCGCGACGAGGATCTTGGGCTCGCAGGCGAGCGCCAGGGCGATCATGGCGCGCTGGCGCTGCCCGCCCGAGAGCTCATGCGGGAACTGCCTGCTACGGCGGACGGGGTCGGGCATTTGCACCAGCTGCAGCGTCTCGATGGCCCGGGCCATCGCCGCCTTGTGGCTCAGCTTCTTGTGCCGGCGCACCGACTCGGCGATCTGCTCGCCGATGGTCAGCACCGGGTTCAAGGCGGTCAGCGGCTCCTGGAAGATCATGGCGATCTCGACGCCGCGCAGGTCTTCCACCCGCCGCTCCGGCATGGCGAGGAAGTCCTCGCCATTGATCTCGATGCTGCCCTTAGTGGCGCTCGCCGCCTCGGGGAGGAGGCGCAGCAGCGACAGAGCGGTCATCGACTTGCCGCAGCCCGATTCCCCGACGATGCACAGCGTCTCGCCGCGCGCGACGGTCAGCGCGATGTCGGCGACGACAGGATACGAGCCGCGCTCGCCGCGGATCCGGATCTCCAGGTCCTTTACGGCAATCGCCGCGCCGACCGTGCTCGTCGCCAACTGCGCCACCCGTTACTGCTCCGCGCCGTCGAGGTTGCCGACCATGAAGCCGTAATCGCCGGCTTCCACCAGGTTGCGGCTCAGATGCTGCATCACCATGATGCCGTTCTCGAACGGGGTGGGGATCTCCTCGATGGTCTCGAAGTCATAGGGGCTGACGACGCGACCGAGCAGCTGGCCGCCCTTGATGATCTCGCCATTGGCGGGGCAGAGCGGCTCGAGCCAGCCGCCATGCTTGGGGCGGATGCCGACCAGTTCGCCCACCACCACCTGCCTGGGCGGAGCCACGAGGTGGCCGGCGATGACGCCGAGATAGCGCAACTGGTTCAGCATGCCGTCGACGGTGCGCTTCACATAGGGGCCCTGGTCGACGATGCCGCCGCCGAGCTCGATGGTGGTCACCTTCATTTCCGGGCGGCGGTCGATGGTCACCGTCTTGGTGGTGCCGGAATAGAGCGTGCCGGCCTTGCCGGTGGTCGGGCGGTAGAGCAGCTTCGAGCCGAAGGCGCGCGACAGCCCTTCGTCGCTCCAGATGTAGACGTAGTCGACGGTCGGGCGATCGGTGCCCGAGTGCAGGTCGATATTGGCGTCGAGCTTGTCGAAATAGTCGCGCGCCAGGGCGAAGGCGAGCTGCTGGGTGTAGTTGCCGCGATCGTCGCCGGGGAATTCACGGTTGAGGTTCAGCTCATCGAGCGGGGTGAAGCGATGGTTCACCGCGAATGCCCTGGGGTTGGCGACCGGCAACAGCAGGATGCGGCCCTTGAGCGGCATGTCCTTGAGGATGCGGTAGAGATCGAGGATGGCCTGCGAGCCGGCATTCTCGTTTCCGTGGATGGAGGCAGAAATGCCGACCGTGGGGCCATCCTGTTCGCCGACCAGTTCGTGGATGAACAGCACGGCATCGCTGCCGTCGGCGTGAGTGGTGAATTTGGGCCTCAGCTTGTTGATCTGCTTGACCATCGTTTGTCGTCCTTAGTCCGTTAGAGCGTTTTCTTGGTGTTACGTTTGCTTGGTGTCACTTGGCGCGGGTGAGCTGGCGCGGATCGAGGATGTCCCTCAGCCCGTCTCCCAGGAGGTTGAAGCCGAGCACGGTCACCATGATGGTGGCCCCGGCGATGATGGAGAGCCACGGCTCGTCGCGGATGAAGCGGGTGCCGTAGGAGAGGGTCCAGCCCCAGGTCGGGGTCGGCGGCGGCAGGCCGAAGCCGAGAAAGCTCAACGCCGATTCAATGATCACCGCCGTGCCGAGCCCGAGCGAAGCGAGGACGATGATCGGCCCCAGCGTGTTGGGGAGGATTTCCATGAACAGGATGCGCGGCCAGCCGGCGCCGAGCGCCTTGGCGGCCTGCACGTAGTTCTGCTCGCGCAGCACCAGGGTGGTCGAGCGCACGACGCGGGCATATTCGGTCCAGGTGACGGCGATGATGGCGGCCGAGATGTTGACGATGCCCGGCCCCAGCACGGCGACGATGGCGAGGGTCAGCACCACGGCGGGGAAGCCGAGGAACACGTCGGTGATCCGCATCAGCAGCATATCGACCCAGCCGCCGAAATAGCCGGCGGCGAGGCCGACGGTGGTGCCGATCAGCGCCGCGACCGTCACCGAGATGATGCCGATGGAGAGCGAAATGCGCGCCCCGAAGATCAGCCGGCTCCACAGGTCGCGCCCCAGGTTGTCGGTGCCCAGCCAATGGACCGCTGAGGGGAGCGAGAAGCGGTTGCGCATGTCGGGCTGGTCGACGCCATGCGTCGCGAGCAGCGGGGCGAATACGGCGAGGACCACCAGGGTGAGGATGATCAGGCCGCCGATCACCAGCGAGGGATTGCGAAGGGGTTTTGGAATCCGCATGGCGCTCACCCCAGCCGCACGCGCGGATCGACCAGCGCGTAGAGCAGGTCGACGACGAGGTTCACCAGCGCGAAGATCAGTGCGAAGGTCAGGACGATCCCCTGGATCAGCGGCAGGTCGCGCTGCGACACGGCCGAAAAGGTCAATTGGCCGAGGCCCGGCCAGGCAAAGATCATTTCCACCAGCACGGCGCCGCCGAGCAGTGCCCCAAAGCGCAGCCCGATGACGCTCAACACCGGCAGCAGCGCGTTGCGCAGCGCATGGCGCACCACGACGCGCGGCCGGCGCAGGCCCTTGGCATAGGCGGTGCGGACGAAATCCTCGCGCAGCACTTCGAGCATCGAGGTGCGCACCAGCCGGGAGATGATCGCCGCCGAATTGGCGGCGAGCGCCAGGGCGGGGAGGAGGATGTGGAGGATGGAATCCCACAATACCTGCGGCCGGCCGCTCAGCGCCGCGACGATCGCCTCGGGCATCGGCGCGCCGCGGCCGATGGCCGGCAGCCAGTTGAGCTGCACGGCAAAGCCCAGCATCAAGAGGAGCCCCAGCCAGTAGACCGGCATGGAGACGCCGAGCTGGGCGAGCAGCATGGTCACGGTGTCGATGAGCGAGCCCTGGCGCACCGCGGCGAGGACGCCCAGCGTCACGCCGAGGATGGTGGCGAGCAGCAGCGCCACCACGGCAAGCTCGATGGTCGCGCCGATGCGGCCGCCGATGATCTCGCTGACCGGGGCGCTCTGGAAGATCGAGCGGCCGAGATCGCCATGCAGCAGCTGCCAGAAATAGGCGCCGAGCCTGACATACCAGGGGTCATCGAGCCCCAGCGTGCGCCTGAGATTGGCGATCATTTCGGGCGACGCCTCGGGGCCGAGCAGCACCGCGGCCGGATCGCCCGGCACCAGCAGCAGCAGGCCGAAGGTGACGACAATCATGCCGACCGCCATGGGGATCAGCAGCAGCAGGCGGCGGATGACATAGGCTAGCATCGCGGCACCTGGGGCAGGTGGGGCGCGTGCACGGGGATAGCGCGGTGCGCACAGAGTACCCCCCACCCTGTCCCTCCCCCGCAAGGGGGGAGGAGACCAAAACACTGGCGCCGGTGAGAGCGTCTCCCTCCCCCTTGCGGGGAGGGGACAGGGGTGGGGGTACGTTTCCTGCACCGACCTGTCGGCTGCGTTGACGCCAGCTCCGCCGTGTCATCCGCCCACCTCATGCGATGACGATCTCGTCGATCTTGCGCGGGTAGTGGGTCATGCTGTCCGGCCCCTCTGCGGTGACCAGCACGGTGTCGGCGATGCGGTAGCCGGCGAAGCCTGGGACGGTGATCGAGGGTTCGCTGGAGGCGATCATGCCGGGCTCGAGGATGGTCTGGTCGCCCGCTTCGATCCACGGCGATTCATGGAACATGATGCCCATGCCGTGGCCGACGCGGTGCAGCGCATTCTCCGCCATGCCCTGGTCGCGGATATAGCCGAGCGCCAGGTTGTCCGAGGAGGCGCAGGTGTGGCCGGCGATCAGCGCCGCAGTCGCCAGCTTCTGGGCTTCGTAGGCCACGGAGTAATGCCGCTGCTGTTCGGCAGAGGGCTCGCCGATGAAGAAGGTGCGCTCGCTTTCGGCGGCGCGGCCGCCGACCCGGCAGCCCAGCGACAGGATCAGGCTCTCGCCGCGTTTGACCGGATTGCCGGTGGGCATGCCGTGCGGGAAGCTCGAGCGGATGCCGGAATAGACAAGGCCGGAGGCGAGGCCCTGCACCAGCATCAGCTCCTCGTGCTCGGAATACATGATGTTCATGGCGTGCCGCGACACGTGCTGCTCGATCTCGATCTCGCTCGGCAGCTCGCCACCGCCGCGCAATGCCTCGCCGATCAGCGCCACGCCGGCGCGCACCATCTCGTCGGAGATGCGGGCGGCCTCGCGATGCAGCACGATCTCCTCGGGATATTTCCTGAGCCGCATCTGCTGGACGATGTTGGAGGGTACGACCTTGGCATTGGGGAAGGCCGAAGCGATCTGCGCGATGCGGCCGAAGGCGATGCCGTAGCTGTGGGCGACGGTGCCCGACTGCGCGGGGAGTGCCCGGGCGAGCACGTCGAAGGGTTTGTCGACGCCCGGAAACTCGAAATAGATCACCGGCTCGGCGGCGATGACCTGATGCGCCGCATGCCCCTGTTCGAGCCGCGGCAGCAGCAGCCAGGCACCGGTCTGGCTGATGGCGAAGACCACCGGCCGCTCGGTGGTGTAGTGCGAGAAGCCCGTGGTGTAGATGACATCGTCATTGGCATCGAGCAGCAGTAGGTCGACCCCGGTCTCGGCCATGCGGGCGCGGATATCGCGATGGACGCGCTGATAGAAATCGGCGCCAAGGCGCTGCGAGAAACTCATGTCATCTCCTCGATGCGCTTGTTGAAAGCGCAGTAAAGTCAAACGTCTGCGTCGGTTGGCGGATGGGTTGATTCATCCGCGCGGGGCGGCACTCGATCTCACCCAGTACACCTGCCGCGCTCCCCTCCCCCTTGAGGGGAGGGGCGGGGGGTGGGGGTGGTTCTGTGATCACCGATGGACCCCCACCACCAACCCCTCCCTCAAGGGGGAGGGGAGCCCGCCGGCGGCATCTCAGAACACGTAAAGTCCCGGCCGGCGTCTGGGAGGAAGCGCCGGCCGGTGGGCAGGGACTTAGTCGTCCATGCCGATGAGGCCGCGGAAATTGCCGCGTGGGGTGGCGTGCACCTCGACCGGGAAGGGCTGCTTGTAGAACAGCTGGTAGCCCTGGTCGGAGACGATGAAGTAGGGCAGGTCGGAGGCGAGGATGGTCGCCGCCGCCTGGTAGGCCTTGGCGCGCGCCGCCTGATCGAGCGACGAGCGGCCTTCCTGCAGGAGCTTGTCGACTTCAGGGTTGGAATAGCCGCCCCAGTTGGTCGAGCCGCCGGTCGAGAGCTGGCCGAACAGCAGCCGGTCGGGATCGACGATGTTGAGCCAGCCGAGCAGCGCGATCTGGTGCAGGCCTTTCTGCACATAGTTGGTCGAGAAGGACGGCCAGTCGGTGATCTGCACCTGGGCGTCGACGCCGGCCGACTGCATCAGCGCCTGGGTCAGCTCGATCGACTGCACGCGGTTGGGGTCTTCGCTGTGGGTGGAGAGCGTCACCGTCAGCTTCTTGCCGTCCTTGTCGAGGATGCCGTCGCCGTCAGAATCCTTCCAGCCCAGCTCGTTGAACTTGGCGACCGCGCCTTCGATGCTGAAGGTCGGCTGCTTGATGTCGGGCGAATAGGCCCACGAGGAGGGGAGGATGATCGAGGACGCGATCTGGTCGACGCCCTGGTAGATGTCATTGACGATCGAATTCTGGTCGATCAGCATCGAGAAGGCCTGGCGCATGCCGGGGTCGGCCAGCAGCGGATCCTTGGTGTTGTAGTTGATGTAGGTGACGCCCAGCCCGGCGGTGATGACGTTGCCGAAGCGGCTGTCGGCCTTGAGCCGGGCGATGTCGTTGGGCGACAGCGGCGACTGGATGACGTCGAGATCGCCCGCCTCGAAGGCCTGGGCGCGGGCCGAGTTGTCGCCGATGATCTTGACGGTGACGTCGGTCACATCAGGGGCGCCGTCCCAATAGCTCGGGTTGGCCTTCAGCACTATGTCGCTGCCGCGGTTCCAGGCGCTCAGTACCATCGGGCCGGCGCCGACCGGATCGGTGGCCGGGTCCTTGCCAGCCTCGACGGCGGCTTTCGACACGATGCCCTTGTCGAGATAGCTCAGGAGCGGCGCATAGGGGGCCGAGAGGGTGAACTTCACCGTCTGCGGGTCGACCGCCTCGATCTTGCTGATCGGGCTGTAGAGCGCGCGATCGGGGGCGTTGAAATCGGGGTTGATGACGCTCTCATAGGTATAGACCACGTCGTCGGCGGTGAGCGGCGAGCCGTCGGAGAATTTGAGGTCGGGCCGCAGCTTGAAGATCACGGTTTGCGGATCGGGCGACTCCCAGCTTTCGGCAAGGTCGGGCACTGCCTCGAGCTTACTGTTGAGGTGCACGAGGCCCGCATAGATCAGATCGGCGGCGCGGTAGGCGGTGGTGTCGCGCGTCAGGCGCGGATCGAGCGTGCCGGCATCGACGTCGGTGCCGATCACAATGGCCTTGTCCTGCGCCAGCGTGACCGTCGCCGGCAGCACGCCCAGCGCCACCATGGCGGTGGTCAGCAATAGAAGTTTGTTCATTCCCGTTCCCCTGTGTGAAGTCGTGTTGTGCGGCGGAGCGCTTTCAAGAAAAGTTGCAGACTTTTCTGGTTCGAAAGCGCGACCATTTCATTCGTTCAGCTTTCATGCGGTCGCCGTATCTCCTGCGGCGGCGTCGAGCTCGGCGCCACCTTCCTCCGGCGCCGTCTCGTTGACGGCGATCTTGCCCCGGCGGAGGTCCGCCAGGTGCGGCACCAGCACGCCCTCGAGCGCGCCGGGATCCGGCGCATGCCGGTATTCGAAGCAGGGCACGCCGGGCTGCACCAGGTCGGCCACATGGTCGGCGCCCGAGGCAAAGATCACTGCGTCGCACTGCGCGATCACCTCGCCGAGGTCGGGCGCCGACAGCCAGGTGACGCGGATGTCGGAAACGTGCGGCGCGAACTCGCGCACGCTGGGGCGCATGATGGCGATGTATTCCTCGAAATAGGTCACCGCGGCGATGCGGGTGCGCGGGTCGAGCCCGGCCAGGGCCTGGCGAGTGCGCATCGAGGGAATGAAGCGCAGCCCCAGCACCCGCGCCTCGGGGATCAGCGCCTGCACCTCGGCCTCACGATGGAGGAAAGTGAGGACGATGTCGGCCTCGGTGCTGATCCGGCGCAGCTCCTCGGTGACCCTGAGGGAATCGAGGGTGATCAGCTGGATCTGGTCGTTGGTCGCCAGCACCGGTTTGAGCTGCGCCACGTAATCGCGCCCGGGCCCCTCGAAGATGGCGACGAAGACGATCTTCAGGCCGGCCTTGGGGCGGCGCAGCAGCGACTGGGCGTTGATCATCGAGGTGAGCGTCAGGGTCGAGACGCCGAGCTTTTCGGCCTTGCCGATCAGCACCTCGATATCGGCGCGGAGCGAGGAGACCGGCAAGTTGTCCGAACCGCGCTTCTTCATGTCGGAGACGGCGAAGGCGCCGAGCCCGTGCTTCATCTCGACGAGGCCGGCATCGCGGAGCCGCTGGTAGACCTGGGCCACGGTCATCGGCGCGATGCCGAGCTCGGCGGCGAGCTGGCGCACCGATTGCAGGCGGGTGCCGTGGGCGATGCCGCCGAACGATAGCGCATAGCTCAACAGCCCATAGAGCTGCGTGCCCACGGGCACGGGCAGGGACTTGTCGATGCTGTTGGCGTCGATCGCGAACACGTGTTCTATCCACCTGATACACCGTGACGGTAGCGTCCCCTTTCGCCGATGACAATCGCCTGCGTACAAATTTCATGCAGACCGTCCGTGCTGCTCAAATGTCATGCAAAATGCCGGGAAATCAGCGGGTTGTCGTCGGTTTTCTGTTGGATTTGGCCGGCCAATTGGACGAAAGTCGCTCTGGGCCACTGGCGGCGGGCCGACAGATGGTGTTCTAGTCCGTTAGATCAACAGGGGTGCAGGGAGCGGCCATGAGCATGCAATTGGGACTCGAACTGGCGCGGCTCACCGCCGGCCTCGACCGGCTCTATCGCGACGTGCCGCGCACCCAGAGCTTCCTCGACCGTGAGGGGCTGATCCCGGTGGCGATGGCGCAGATCGAGCCCTATGCGCTCAAGGACTACAGCGAGGCGCGCGACCGGCTGGATGCGTTGCAGGCGCGTGTCCCAGGCGAGGCCGACAGTGAGCTGCGCCGCGCCTACCTCACCGAAATGCTGGATTCGCTCCTGGCGCTGCTCGACACCTTCGAGGGCCGGCAGATTTCCTATGCCGAACGGCTGCGCCGGCAGATGCGGGTCGACACCCAGATGGTGAGCGACGAGATCCTCGACGGTTATCGCCGGACCATCCGGGAAAACCTCGATGAGCTGGGCTATCGCGGCGGGTCGCTGGCCGAGGATGTCGGCCGGTTCGAAGCCGACACGCTCGTTCCGCCCGATCAGGTGCTCGCCACCATGGCCGAGGTGACGCGCGAGGCGCGGCGCCGCACCAGCGAGATGATGTACCTGATGAACGACGAGTGGCTCGAGCCGGTGCGGCTCGACGATGTGCCGTTCACCGCCTATTGCGATTTTCCCGAGCGCAAGATGCGGCTCAACCTCGCCATGCCGTTCACCCGCTCGGCGATCAAGCACCTCGCCTGCCACGAGGCGTTCCCGGGGCACCTGGTGCATATGGCGCTGCGCCAGCGCTATGTCGCCGAGGGCAAGATGCCGCTCGACGGTGCCCAGGTGGTGACGAGTTCGGCCAGCAGCGCGCTGTTCGAAGGCATTGCCGACAATGGCTGGTTCTTCCTCGACTGGATCAACACCCCCGAGGACGTGGTAGGGATGACGCTCGAGCGGCTGCGCGCGGCGCTCCGCTGCAACGCCGCCTGGATGCTGCACGCCGAGGGCCGCTCGCACGAGGAGGTGGCGCCGATCGTCGCCGAGGCGGGCTATCAGGACCTCGCAACGGCGAAGAACCGCATCGCCTTTCTCCGCCACGGCCTGAGGGCGCCGTTCGTCTACGGCTACTGGTGCGGCGATACCGCGACGCACGCGGTGTGGGAGAAGGTGCCCAAGGAGCGGCGCACCGAGTTCTGGGCCTATCTCTACGGCAACATGCACACCCCTTCGACGCTGCGCGATTTCTGGGTCGCCTGATGGCTGCGCTCGACAAGCACTGGCCGGCCTTCCTCGCCCTGGTCCGCCAGGCCGGCCCCGCGCAGCCGTTGTTCGATTTTGTCGCCGGGCTGATCGGCGAGGCGATCGGCAGCAAGCTCACCACGGCGACGCTGTTCGACGTGCCGGCCGGCCGGCTCCGCCGCCTCTACACCCAGAACGCCGAGGCCTATGCGGTGGGCGGCTTCAAGCCGATCCCCGACAACCAGTGGACGGCAACGCTGATCCGCCGGCAGGAGATCTACACCGCGCTCAGCCTCGAAGCGATCGCGGTGGATTTCGCCGACTGGCAACTGATCGGCTCACTGGGCTGCGAGTCGATCGCCAACCTGCCGATCGTCGTGGGCGGGCGGACCATCGGGGCGTTCAACCTGCTGCACGAGGCGGGGTATTACACGCCGGAGCGACTGGCGCGGGTGGGTGAGGTGATGCCGTTCGCGACGATGGCGTATCTGGCGGGGGTGTTTGGGGAGCGGGTGGGCGGTCAGCGCTGAAGCCCGCAGTCGGCGCCCCTCTCCCGCTTGCGGGGGAGGGTGCCGCCGTCAGGCGGTGGGAGGGGGGTGCCACAAACACCGGCCCGTGCCCCGTACGCCTGCGGTCAGTGCGTGGGGCACCCCCCTCCCACCACGCTTTCGCGTGGTTCCCCCTCCCCCGCAAGCGGGAGAGGGAGTCCCGACTGCAATGCCCGCTACTTCTTCCGCTTCATGGCCTCGCTGAGCATGTCCCCCAGCGACCCGGTGCTGCGCGGCGCCTCCTTCGCCACGCGCTGATTGGCGCGCACCGGCTGATCACGCGGGCGATCGCGCGGAGCTGAGGTGTCGATCTCCTTGCGCATGCTGAGGCCGATGCGTTTACGCGGTACGTCGACTTCGACGACGCGCACCTTCACCACGTCTCCTGCCTTGACCACCTCGTGCGGGTCCTTGACGAATTTGTCGGCCAGTTGCGAGACGTGCACCAGCCCATCCTGATGCACGCCGATATCGACGAAGGCCCCGAAGGCGGCGACGTTGGTGACGGTGCCTTCGAGCAGCATGCCGGGTTTGAGGTGTTTGATGTCGTCGACGCCCTCGGCGAAGGTCGCGGTCTTGAAGGCGGGGCGGGGGTCGCGGCCGGGCTTTTCCAGCTCGGCGAGGATGTCGCGCACCGTCGGCAGGCCGAAGCGGTCATCGACGAAGCGCCTGGGATCGAGGCCCGACAGCGCCGACTTGTCGCCCATGATCTCACGCAGGTCGCGGCCGCAGGCGGCGACGATCTTGCGGGCGACGCCATAGGCTTCGGGGTGCACCGATGAGGCATCGAGCGGTTCGCTGCCGCCGGTGATGCGGAGGAACCCGGCGCTCTGCTCGAAGGTGCGCTGGCCGAGCCGCGGCACCTCGAGCAGTGCCTGGCGCGAGCGGAACGGGCCGTTGGCGTCGCGGTGGGTGACGATGGCTTCGGCGACCGAGGGGCCGAGACCGGAGATGCGCGCCAGCAGCGGTGCCGAGGCGGTGTTGAGGTCGACGCCGACGGCGTTCACCGCGTCTTCCACTACGGCATCGAGCGAGCGGCCGAGGCGGTACTGGTCGACATCGTGCTGGTACTGGCCGACGCCGATTGCCTTGGGCTCGATCTTGACCAGTTCGGCGAGCGGATCCTGCAGGCGCCGGGCGATGGAGACGGCGCCGCGCAGCGACACGTCGAGATTGGGGAACTCGGCCGCGGCCAGTTCGGAGGCGGAATAGACCGAAGCGCCGGCCTCCGAGACGATCACCTTGGTCGGCTTGGGCGCCGGCAGGCGCGCGATCAGGTCGACCACCAGCTTTTCGGTCTCGCGGCTGCCGGTGCCGTTGCCGATGGCGATGAGTTCGACGCCGTGCTTGCTGATCAGCCCCTCGATGGCGGCCTGGGCGCCGATCGCGTCATTGCGAGGCGGGAAGGGGTAGATGGTGTCGCTGTCGAGGAGCTTGCCGGTGGCGTCGATGACCGCGACCTTAACCCCGGTGCGGATGCCGGGGTCTAGCCCCATGGTGGCGCGGGCGCCGGCCGGAGCGGCCAGCAGCAGATCCTTGAGGTTGCGGGCGAAGACGCCGATAGCTTCGAGCTCGGCGCGCTCGCGCAGCTCCACCATCAGGTCGATGGCGAGCGTGATGCGCAGCCGCGTGCGCCAGGCCCAGCCGGCCACCTCGCGGAGCCAACGGTCGCCGGCGCCATTGCCCTGCGCCTCGAGCGCGCCGATGACCAGGCGCTCGGCCGGCTTGACCGGATCGGCGACGTCGGCATCCACCTCGATCTCGAGGCTCAGCACCTCCTCGTCGCGGCCGCGCATCATGGCGAGGGCCCGGTGGCCGGCGACCTTGTTCCAGCGTTCGGAATGGTCGAAATAGTCGGCGAACTTGGCGCCGGCCTCCTCCTTGCCCTTCAGTACCCTGGCGCTCAGCATGGCCTTGTCGCGCATATGGGCGCGCAGCTGGCCGAGCAGGGCGGCGTTTTCCGACAGGCCCTCGATGACGATGTCGCGGGCGCCTTCGAGCGCCTCCTTGGTGCCGGGCACCTCCGCCGTGATGTACGCTTCGGCGAGCGCCACGGGATCGGCGCTGCGGTTGGCGAGGATGGCTTCTGCAAGCGGGCCAAGCCCACGCTCCCGCGCGATTTCGGCCTTGGTGCGGCGCTTGGGCCTGAACGGCAGATAGAGATCCTCGAGCTCGGCCTTGGTGGCGGCGCGCGAGATGGAGGCGGTCAACTCGGGGGTGAGCTTGCCCTGTTCGTCGATGGATTTGAGGATCGCGGCGCGGCGGGCTTCCAGTTCGCGCAGATAGGTCAGCCGCTCGGCCAGCAGGCGCAGCTGGGTGTCGTCGAGGCCGCCGGTCACTTCCTTGCGGTAGCGCGCGACGAACGGCACCGTGGCGCCGCCGTCGAGCAGCTCCACCGCCGCCCGGACCTGGTCGGGGCGGGCGGCGATCTCGGTGGCGATCTGGGCGGCGATGCGGGCGTCGAGTTGGGACATGAGGCAACTTCTTGATTTGGTCGGGGCGACCATAGTCGGCTCGGGCCGGCGGTCACACCCGGCGCGGGAGGATTTCCTCGATTTGTGAGTGGGGCGGGAGGCGACCCCTTCTCGTCAGGTCATGGCGTGCCCCGCCCACCGGGTCATTCCAGCGAAAGCGGGAGCCTCTGCTTTCCCGGCTTTTGCACGATCGCCAACGGAGGAAGCAGTTGTCTCGTGCCAGATCCCCGCCGATACTATCGCGCCAACCGCCGAGTATCCGATGATCAAGCTTCTCCGTCCCGCAGACAGACGCATCGACCCGTCGCTGCATTCGATCAGCCTGGCCGATGCCCGGCGCCCCGATTGCCCGCTCATCTACGTCAACAAGGGTTTCGAGAAGCTCACCGGCTATACGCCGGGCGAGGTGATCGGCCGGAATTGCCGCTTCCTGCAGGGAGCAGGTACCGACCGGGCGCAGGTTGCCCGCCTCGCCCAGGCGATGGCAAAGGGCGAAGAGCTGCTGATCGACCTGATGAACTACCGCAAGGACGGCAGCCCGTTCTGGAACCGGCTGTCGATCCGGCCGGTCCGCGCGCGGGACGGCGAGATCACCCACTTCATCGGCATCCAGTCCGACATTTCCCGGCTGGTCAGCCTGCAGGAGAGCCTCGAAAGCTGGGCGCGCGAGCTTGCCGGGGACAAGGCCGGTTAAGCTGCCGGCAGCGAGGCGCCTCGCTGCCGGGCTCGAGAGGCGCGAGGGTTACACGGGTCCGGCAAACCTGAAGCGCGTGCCGTCTCCGCCGTCCGGCCGGGGGCCGGGGCTGTCGGCCCTTACGGCGCCATCGGCGGCGATGCGGAGGAAGCGGTTGGTGGCGAGGGCCATCAGCGTCACCTCCCCGGTCGGAGTTTCCATCCACTGGAACTGCGTCGCCTCGCCGGCAAGGCCGCCCACAGTGACCACGCCGCCCGCCGTCACCGACAGCAGGCCGCCGGCATGGCGCAGGGCGACGCGGCCCAGGCCGACCGGCTCGACAGTGAGCGCCTCCGGCGTCGCGGCGATCACCGTCCCCAGGGCGACCCCAAGGCCGATGGACGGCGCATTGGCCAGCACCAGCGTGCCGCTCTCGCCGGCCGGGATCGGCTGCATCAGGCCGCGCGGGTGCGGCTCGTCGATGCTGACGCGGTCGAAATCGGCATAGCCGCCGGCTTGCCCGGTCTCGTTATAGGCGAACACCGCATAGCGGATGCCCTGGAAGGTCTTGAGCTGGAACACCATGATCATCGGCTCGCCGATGGGGGTGAAGCTCTCGCCGTCGGTTGAGTAGCTGAGCTGCGCCACCTCGGTGAGGAAGTCGCACTCGGCGCGCAGCCAGAGGCGCGAGCTTGTTACGGGCGCGGCGAGGGTGTGGCCGGTCTGGTAGTCGAAGGCGCGGATCTCGTCGCCCAGGGCAGTGCGGGCGAGACCGACCCAGCGCCACGGCATGCCGAGCAGCGCCAGCCCGGCCACGTCGCCGGCGGCGAGGCCGGCAGCGTCGAACTCCGCCGTGACGGTGGAACGCGGGCCGACCGCGCGCTGCGTCAGGGTGTTCTTCGCCCGCCAGAAATCGGCGGCGGGCAGGGTGTGGAGGCGGAGATGCCCAGGGCGCTCGCCGAGCGACCACTTGGCATCGACCGGCACATGGTTCCACTGCCAGATCGGGTTGAGCGTCGCGCCGTCGAAATCGTCGCTGCGTTCCGGCCACGGCAGGGCGGGCGACGACGGCGAGGCGGTGGAGGGTTTCACCCAGGTGCGCGGAGTACGGCCGAGATTGCCGGAGAGGCCAAAATAGGGCCAGCCATCGTGCCAGGTGATGGGCGACAGGCAGGTCAGCCGGCCGAGCGAATTGTAATCCATCATCGACCAGCCCCACCACTCGCCATTTGGAGTGTCGACGATGCCGCCCTGGTGCAGGTTGAGCCGGCCGTTGGCGGCGGGGTTGGGCGGCACCAGCTCGAATGGCGGCGCGAGGGTAAAGGGAATGCCGGCGCCCTTGATCCGATAGCCTTCGGCGAGCCCGAAATCCTCGTCGATCGAAATGGCGGGGTTGATCTCCCAGGGGCCATCGAGGCTGTCGGCGCGGGCGCAGGGCATGCGCATGGGCCCGGCGAACCAGGCGCTGGTGATCAGGTACTTGCCGCCGACCTTGTAGAAGTGGGCGCCTTCGCCCATCAGGCTGTCAGGCGGCAGCAGCTCGCGTTCGCTGCCGGGGATCACCCGGCGGAGGCTCGGGTCGAGCTCGGCGATCCTGAGGTTGCGGTAGCCCCAGACCACATAGGCGCGCCCGTCGTCGTCGAAGAACACCGTCAGGTCGTGGTAGTTGTACTCGGCCTCGCTGCGCGTCCAGGGACCCGCGGGATCGGTGGCGGTGAAGATCTGGGTCTTCTGGCCGTTGACGTTGGAGAAGATATAGAAGGTGCCGTCGCGATAGCGCAGGCACGGGGCCCAGATGCCCTGGCCGTAGATCTCCCCATCCTCGAGCCGGAAGGCGGGGCCGAGGTCGAGCCGGTCGAAGGCGTAACAGAGCAGCGTCCAGTTCACCAGGTCGGTGGAGCGCAGCACCGGCAGGCCCGGCATGCAGTGCATGGTGGTGCCGGTCATGTAGTAGGCCTCGCCCACCCGGATGATGTCGGGGTCGGAAAACTCTTCGTAGAACAGCGGATTGGTGAAGGTGCCGTCGCCGTTATCGGCGCTCCAGGTCGGCTTTGGCGTGGTCATCAGAGGGGTCCATAACGGAAAACAGGGTATGAAGGCTCGACCGATGTGCCGTTCGGACGAGCCGCTCGATTCGGCGGCAGCGGCCCGGTCGCGGCTCCGTGGTCTCGGGGGCAGGGCTCCACATGCCCGGTCGGAATTTCAGGTTTCACCGGCCGGCGATCACCCCTGCCGGAGGGGCGAACGACTGAACCGGATCGAGCAGGCACAGTCACGATAGTAACCGCGAGTTCTGATATGAAGCAACCGCACACTCGATAGGTTCGATGAAGGCGCGGTCAAAGGCGACGCATCGCGTGGCTGTGTTTCGCGGATCGCCGAACTGCAGCGTCGTTATCTGGTAACATACTGCAAAAGAACGCATATTTGACACACATCAATTGCCGGAGAACTCCGTTCGGGGCATTCGGCGACAGAAAGATGTACGTACCTCAAGGGGCTCTGCCGTTCATATTAGGATATCCGATGTACATCTAAACACAAGTTGACAAGGAAGGCTTCGCGGATAGGATGGCGCCCGAAAGCGGTGGAGCGCTTTCGGGACAGGAGCGCGAGAGGCGCTGCCGCCGTCGGGAGGAAAAAGAAGATGGATAGACGCAGTTTTCTGCTGGGCACCGCTATGGGCGCCCTTACCGTGGCCGCCAATGGCCTGGCCTTTGCACAGGATGCCGAAGGGACCGCGCCGGACCTGGCGCAGTTTCCGCGCAACGAGACGGTGATCGTTCACAATCCCGAAGGGATCATTCGCAATCCGGGCTGGTTCAACCTGTGGGCGGTCGGCGCCGGCAACGGCACCAGCAACGGGTTGCATAACCTCACCACCGATACGCTGTGGTTCATCGACCCCGATGCCGGCATCGAAGGGGCGAGCGAGAACGCGGTCTACAACTCGCTGGCCGACGACCTGTGGCAATACAATGCCGACTTCACCGAGATGACCGTCAAGCTCAAGCAGGGCATCTTCTGGAGCGACGGCGTCGAGTTCACCGCCGACGACGTGGTGTTCACGGTCGAAAAGCAGAAGGCGACCCCCGGCACGCCCTATAACGGCGCCTTCAGCGCGCAGGTGGCCGAAGTCACCGCGCCCGACAAGTACACGGTGCATTTCAAGCTCAATGCGCCCAACTCACGCTTCCACGCGCTGTTCGCGGTGCGCTGGACGGCAGCGTGGATCATGCCCAAGCATGTCTACGAAAAGGTCGAGGACATCCTCACCTACGACGCCAACCCGCCGGTCAGCATCGGGCCCTACACGCTGCACTCGTTCGATCCGAACGGCACCTGGTACATCTGGCAGAAGCGTGAGGACTGGCAGCGCACGGCGATGGGCATGATCGCCGAGCCCAAGCCGAAATACGTCATCTACCGCAACAACATCACCACCGATAACCGCCTGATCGAGATCCGCAACGGCAACCTCGACATGGTGCACGACCTGACGCCGGAAGGCACCTTCGCGGTGGTCAAGGACGATCCGCAGATCCAGGGCTGGTTCCCGGGCTTCCCCTATGCCCACCCCGATCCGACCCTGCCGATGATCATCTTCAACCACCAGAACGAGAAGTTCCAGGACAAGCGCGTGCGCTGGGCCCTGGCGCTGATGCTCGATGCGCGCGCCATGTCGATGGCGTCCTATCGCGGCGCGGCGACGCTCTCGGCCATCTCGGTGCCGCCCACAGGCACGCATCCGCGCGACTATCATGCGCCGCTGCAGGACTTCCTCATCAACTACGAGGTCGACACCGGCACCCGCAAGATCAAGCCGTACGACCCCAATATCGGCCTGCAGATCGCCGACATGGTGCGTCCGCAGTTCGGCGACGCGGTGCCGACCGACGAGGCGGCGGTGCGCAACGCCTTCGGCTATGGCTGGTGGAAGCAGGACGTGGCGGCGGCCGAAGAGCTGCTGACGGCGGCCGGCTTCACCAAGAACGGCAACCAGTGGATGATGCCGAACGGCCAGCCCTTCGCCTTCGAGGTGATGGTGCCGGCGGAAGGCGTGATCAACCGGTTGGGCGTGATGATTGCGCAGATGTGGACGCAGGCCGGCGTGCAGGCGACGGCGCAGGTCGACAGCGATACCTGGGGCCGGCAGCGCGTCGGCAACTACGAAACCAATATCGCCTGGGCGGTGGAAACCTGGGGCGGTCACCCCGACCTCAGCTTCTTCCTCGACAGCTACCACTCGGCCTATGTGGCCAAGCCCGGTGAATCGCAGCCCGACCGCAACTGGATGCGCTGGACCGATCCGCGGCTCGACGCCATCATCGAGAAGATCCGCAAGATCGATTTCAACGATCCCAAGGGCATCGAGTACGGCCACGAGTTCGTCAAGCTGCACCTCGAAGAGATGCCGAACATCCCGATCATGGCCTACAACGTGTTCTCCATCCAGTCGAACCGCTACTGGACCGGCTGGCCGAACGCCGAGAAGCCGTATGCCAACCCGGTCACCAACTGGTCGAACGGACGCTACATCTTCACCCAGATCACTCCGGTCGCGGGCTGATCGTTCTCCCTGAGGTGAAAGGGGGCGCGGGGGAATTTTCCCGCGCTCCCTTCCGCCTTTCGGGGGCGCTGATGGAAGACGAGAGAGGCGACCGAAGCAACCGGCGTGCGGGACGACGAAGAGGGTCGCCACGAGCGGACGACCAAGAAGTCGCCGCGAGCGGACGACCAAGAAGTCGCCGCGAGCGGACGACTAAGAAGTCGCCGCGTTGTGGGACGGCCAAGAAGCCGTCCCGGTGCGGACGGCCTGCGGCCGCCGCGGGCTAACCGGCCGCCTCGGGTGCATAGGAGAGTTTATGCAAGGCTATCTGTGGTTCGCCGCCAAGCGGTTCGTGCAGTTGTTGGCGGTGATATTCTTCGGGGTGTCGGCGATGTTCGTCGTCACCTACCTGTCGCCGATCGATCCGGTCGAACAGGTGCTCGGCCGCCTCTCCGCCCGCTCGAACCTGTCGCCTGAGGCGATTGCCGCGACCCGCGCTGCGCTGACCGAGATGTTCGGCACCAACCAGCCGGTGCTGACGCAGTATTTCAATTTCTGGAGCCGGCTGCTGCGCGGCGACCTGGGCGCCTCGCTGATGGCCTTCCCGACCCCGGCGATGGAACTGGTGCTGCGCGCGCTGCCCTGGACGCTGGGGCTGCTGCTCACCTCGACCGCCATCACGTTCGTGGTGGGGAACCTGCTGGGCGGGCTCGCCGGCTATTTCCAGAACAGCCGCTGGCTCAAGGCCTTCGGCATCGTCTCGATGGGGTTGCAGCCGATCCCCTACTACATCGTCGCCTTCATCATCCTCATCGTCTTCGGCTTCCTGTGGCCGGTGCTGCCGATCTCGGGCGGCTTCGCCATGGACGTGCGGCCGGGCTGGACCTGGTCGTTCATCCTGTCGGTGCTGCAGCATTCGCTGCTGCCGGCCCTGTCGCTGGTGCTGGTGGGGCTGGGCGGCTGGTTCATCGGCATGCGTGCGCTCGTCTCCAACATCGTCACCGAAGACTACGTCACCTATGCCGAGCTCGCCGGCGTCAGGCGCGATACGATCGTGGGCGGTTACGTGATCCGCAATGCGCTGGTGCCGCAGGTGACGGCGCTCGCCATGGTGATCGGCGGAGTGTTCTCGGGCACCGTCATCACCGAGCAGGTGTTCAACTACCCGGGGATGGGGTCGCTCCTCGTCGACGCGGTGAACGCCGGCGACTATTCGACCGTGCTCGCCGTCTGCACCATTTCCATCGCCGCGGTGGCGCTGGCCATCTTCATCGTGGATCTGCTGCACCCGCTGCTCGATCCGCGCGTCCGGGCGGAGTGAAGCCAGATGTTTGCCGTATTCCGCGACCTTATCCGCTACAACATCGAGTTCACCATCGGGCTGATCCTCGTCGGCATCGTGGCGATCTTTGCGGCCCTGAGCTTCTTTTCGCCGGTCGATCCCAGCCAGATCTACCTCGCCATTCCCGACCAGCCGCCCTCGGCGCAATACTGGTTCGGCACCAATTCGCGCGGCCAGGACCTGTTCTGGCAGCTTTCGGCGGCGTTCAGGAACAGCCTGCTGTTCGGCATCACCGTGGCGGTCCTGAGCCGCATCATCTCGATCGCGGTGGGGCTGGCGGCCGGCTACCTCGGCGGCTGGGTCGACCGGGTGCTGATGTTCATCAACGACATCTTCGTCGCGGTGCCGATCTTCCCGATCCTGGTGCTGTTCTATTTCGTGCTGCGCAACCACATGGACAGCTTCACCATGGCGCTGATCATGGCCTGCTTCGGCTGGCCGTTCGATGCGCGGCTGATCCGCTCCGTGGCGCTCGGGCTGAAGCACCGCGAGTTCACCCGCCATGCGGTGTTCGCCGGCATGAGCACCCGCAAGGTGCTGCTCGAGGAGCACCTGCCTTACGTCATGCCGATCGTGTTCTCGACCTTCATGAACAACATGCTGTGGTCGATCGGCATGGAGGTGACCCTCGCCGTGCTGGGCTTCACCAACATCAATAACCCCACTATCGGCACCGTGCTCTACTGGGCCAATTCGCACTCGGCGATGGTGGTGGGCGTCTGGTGGTGGGTGGTGATCCCGGTGATCCTGATCGTCATCACCTTCCTCGGCCTGTTCCTGCTGGCCGTCTCGATGAACGAATATATCGATCCGCGCAGCCGGCTGCGCCGCATGGGAGCCTAGTGCATGGCCGACAACATTCTCGAGGTCGAGGCGCTCAAGGCCTACTACCAGATGAGCTATTTCGGGGTGAACCGCGAGGTACGCGCCGTCGACGGCATCAGCATGAACGTCAAGCGGCGCGAGGTTTACGGCATTGCCGGCGAGAGTTCCTCGGGCAAGACCAGCTTCATCAAGGTGCTGGCCGCCGCCATCCGGCCGCCGCTGCGGGTGATCGCGGGCAGCGCCACCTATGATTTCGGCGGTGCCAAGACCGACGTCACCATCGCAACCCCGGCCGAGATCGACGCCATCCGCTGGCGGCACCTCAGCTACATCATGCAGGGTTCGATGAGCACGCTGAACCCGGTGCGCCGCATCGGCCGCATCTTCGAGGATTTCGCCGCCCGGCCGCTGGGGCTCAGCGGCAGCGCCTTCCGCCAGCGGGTGATCGAGCATCTGGGGCACCTGAAACTGCCGCCCTCGGTGCTCAACGCCTATCCGCACGAATTGTCGGGCGGCATGCGCCAGCGCGTCACCATCGGGCTCGCGACGGTGTGCAAGCCCGATTTCATCATCGCGGACGAACCGACGACGGCGCTCGACGTGGTGGTGCAGAAGGACGTGCTGTCGCTGATCAAGAACCTCCAGACCGAGATGGGCTCCTCGATCGTCTTCGTCACGCATGACATGAGCGTGCATGCCAATATCGCCGACCGCATCGGCATCATCTATGCCGGGCGGCTGGTCGAGGAGGCGCCGACGCGCACCCTGTTTACCGCGCCCAAGCATCCCTATTCGGCGCACCTGGTCGCCAGCCTGCCGCGCATCGGCGACACGACGCAGCGCCCGGCGCTCGAGGGGCGGCCGCCCAGTCTTGCGGCGCCGCCGGCCGGCTGCCGGTTCCATCCGCGCTGCCCGCTCGCCATCGACAAGTGCAAGACCGAGGCGCCGCCGCTGCTGACGGTCGGACCCGACCACCGCAGCGCCTGCTGGCGCGCCGCCGACGTCGAGCCGCTGGTGCCCGGCGGGCACACTCGCGTGGGAGTTGCCGCATGAGCGCGCTGCTTGAAGTCGCCGATGTCGGCAAGCGTTTCCAGATGGGCGGCATCCTCGGCCGCCAGGAGGTGCGCGCCGTCGACCAGGTCAGTTTCGCCATCGCCGCCGACAAGCCGGAGATCTTCACCATCATCGGGGAGAGCGGTTCGGGCAAGACGACCTTGGCCCGCATGATCCTGGGGCTGGAGCGGCCGACCACCGGCAGCATCCTGTTCCGCGGCCAGCCGGTGCAGCATGGCAGGCGGGCCGACCGGCTGAAGTTCATGGCCAATGTGCAGCCGGTTTTCCAGAACCCGTTCGAGGCGTTCAATCCGCTCAAGCGGGTCGATCGCTATCTCCAATCGACGGCGCGACGGTTCCTCGGCACCCGCGACAAGGCGGCGGTCGATGCGGCCATGGATGGCGCCCTGCAGAAGGTGGGCCTCAGCCTCGCCGAAATCGGCGGCCGCTTCCCGCACGAGTTGTCGGGCGGACAGCTGCAGCGCGTCGCCATCGCCCGGGCGCTGATCCCCAACCCGCCGCTGCTGATCGCCGACGAGCCGGTGTCGATGGTCGATGCGTCGCTGCGCATGGCGATCGTCAACCTGCTGAAATCGCTGCGCGACGATCTGGGCGTCTCGGTGATCTACATCACCCACGACCTCGCCACGGCCTACTATATCTCGGATCGGCTGATCATCATGCAGAAGGGCAGGGTGGTGGAAATGGGGCCGGCCCGTGCCGTGCTCGACAAGCCCGAGCATCCCTATTCTCAACTGCTCAAAGCCTCGGTGCTGTCGGCCGACGATGCCGGCGCCGGCAACCTCACACCGGCCAACGACCTGCTGCAGCTCAGCAACGAGCGGTTGTCGCAGGCGGATGACAGCCGGCTCGAAGAGCGGGCCGACGGGCGGAAGGTGCGGGTCTAGGACCGACGCCGCGGCGCCCTGCCGGTGGCCGGTCAGATCGAGGCGCGCACCACCACGGGCATGGCGACGAGGTGCTCGCCGCTGGTTTCGGCCGAGAGCAGCAGGCGGACCGCGGCGCGGCCCATCTCTTCGTGCGGCAGCGCGATGGTGGTGAGCCCGGGGCGCAGGTAGCCGGCGATCTCGTCATTGTCGAAGGCGACCACGGAAATATCGTCCGGCACAGAGCGTCCCGCCTCGGCCAGTGCCTGGTAGGCACCGAAGGCGAGCCGGTCGTTGAGACAGAGGAGGGCCGTGATGTCCGGCCGCTGCGTCAGGACCTTGCGGGTCAGCTCGAAGCCATGCTGCGGCTCCCACTCCCAGCAGCTCTCCTCGGTGGCGAAACCGAGCTTGTGCTCCTCCATCGCGGCATGGATTCCGGCGATGCGTCGCGCCACCGTGTCGGAACGGAACAGGCCCTGTTCGGCGATCCGGTTGTGGCCGATGAGCGCGATGCCGTCGCGATGGCCGGCTGCCACCAGCAGCTCCACGGCGCTACGACCGCCGGTCAGCTCGTCGGGCAGCACCGAAAGCGGAAAGCGGCTGCTGGTGCCGTTGAGCATCACCACACGGGTGGCTGCGGGGAGGGTCGGCACGAAGATCTCGCGGGCTCGCATGGCGGCGAAGATGATGCCGTCCACCTGCCGGTCGAGCGCTGCCTCGATGGCCTGCACCTCGCGGTCGGGCTCGCCGCCGGTTTCGAGCAGCATCAGCACCTGGCCGGCTTCCTGCGCCGCGGCGAGGGCGCCGCGGATCAGCCCGTTGGCGTAGCGCGTGGTGGCGACGTAATCGGAGATGAAGGCGATGGTGCGGGTCTTGTCGGTCCGCAGCGCCTGCGCCGCGAGGTTGGGGCGATAGCCCAACTGCGCCGCCGCCTCGTGCACGCGCCGGTGCGCCTCGGCCGAGAGCCGGGTATCGGGGCGGCCGGTCAGGATCATCGAAGCGGCGGCGGAGGAGAGGCCGGCGAGCCTCGCCACATCCGCGAGCGTTACGCGCTTCTTGGTCACTCCTGCCATCGCTCCAGTTGCCTCGGTGCTCTTCATAGAAGGGGCAGACGCGATTTGACAACTTGGCGTCGTTCGCACTGCCTGCTAAATCCATTTAGCAAATGCGAGGGGTTGAAAGCGATGGCTTTTTCACTGCCCGACCACTGGGTCTGGGATTTCTGGCTGGCCGATGACGGCGCGACCTACCACCTGTTCTACCTGCACGCGCCGCATGCGCTGGGCAATCCCGATTTGCGGCATCGCAATGCCCGTATCGGCCACGCCACCTCGACCGACCTGGTGAACTGGCAGGACCACGGCCGAATCTTCGATACCGGCCCCGCCGGCAGCTTCGACGCTACCGCCACCTGGACCGGCAGCGTGGTGAAGGGACCCGACGGGCTGTGGCGGCTCTACTATACCGGCTCGCGTTTCCTCTCGCCCGACAGCAACGCCAATATCGAGACGATCGGCCTCGCGGTCTCGGACGATCTCTACAACTGGCGCAAACTGCCTGGCCCGATCAGCACTGCCGACAGCACGCATTACGAAACGCTCGGCAGCTCGAGCTGGCCCGAAGAGGCCTGGCGCGACCCCTGGGTGTTCGCCGACGCGGCGGGGCAGTGGCACATGCTGATCACGGCGCGGGCCAACCACGGCGAAGACATGACGCGCGGGGTGATCGGGCACGCCGTCTCCGAGGACATGCAGAGCTGGCAGGCGCAGCCGCCGCTCAGCGCCATCGATGCCGGCTTTGCCCATCTGGAGGTGCCGCAGATCGTCGAAGTCGAAGGCACGCTGCACCTGATCTTCTGTTGCGACAGCCCCAGGCTGTCGGGCCGGCTGGCCGGGCAGCAGGGCGGCGTGTGGTCGGTGGCGATCCCGCACGCACTCGGCCCCTATCCGATCGAGCGAGCGAGTCTCCTGGTGCCCCAGACGCTCTATGCCGGGCGGATCGCCACCGACCGCTCAGGGCGGGCCGTGCTGCTCGCCTTCAACAATGTGCAGTCGGGCGGCGTCTTTGCCGGCTCGATCTCCGATCCGCTGCCGGTGAAACTGGGCCGGCACGCCGACGGAATGCCCAGGCTCGAAATGGAGGTGCAGTCATGAGCGTGCAGATCGAGGGGGTGGTGGCCGCCGGCTTCGAGCCCATCGGCGAGGTGTTCGAGGCGGCGTTCGCAGATGCGCCGGGCATGGGCGCGGCACTCGCCATCCTGGTCGACGGCGAAGTGGTGGTGCAGCTGCATGGCGGCATTGCCGACGAGCGCGACGGGCGGCGATGGGACGCGGACACCGCTTCGGTGATCTTCTCGTGCACCAAGGGGCTCATGTCGCTGATGGTGGCGCGGCTCGTCGGCGAGGGCCGGCTCGACTACGCCGCGCCGGTGGCGCGCTACTGGCCGGAATTTGCCGCCGCCGGCAAGGGCGCAGTGACGGTGGCCGAGGCGCTGAGCCATCGCGCCGGGCTGTCGGCGCCGCGCGACGATTTCGAACTCGCCGACATCCTCGATTGGGAGGCTGCCACGTCGAAGCTCGCAGCGCAGGCGCCGCTCTGGCCGCCGGGCGAGGGCTATGCCTATCACGCGTTGACCCATGGCTGGCTGGCGGGCGAACTGGTGCGGCGGGTGACCGGGCGATCGCCCGGCGCCTATTTCCGCGACGCCATTGCGCCGCTCGGCGTCGACGCCTGGATCGGCCTGCCGCGCTCGCGCGGCAACATCGCGCATCTGCAGGTGGCATCCGAACTGGCGGAGCTATGGGAGCTGGATGCGACGAAGGCCGTGGCGGGCGAGGTCAACTGGCCCTATCGCGCCATGACGCTGGGCCGGGCGTTGCCGGCGGCGCTGGTCACCAGCGATGGCGGTTTCAACGACCGGCGGGTGCAGCAGGCCGAGATACCCGGCGCCGGCGGCATCGCCACCGCCGAAGCGCTGGCGACCATCTGGTCGGCCGCGGTGACCGAGACGCGCGGGGTGCGCCTCGCGTCCGCCGAGGTGCTGCGGCGGGCGACCGCCACGGTCACCGAAGGCCCCCCGGTATTTGCGGCCGAGCCGCCCTATCCGCGCTGGGGCATGGGCTTCCAGCTCGATTCCGAAGCGCGGCGGTTCCTCACTGTCGAAAGCTTCGGGCATGACGGGGCCGGCGGCCAGGTGGCCTTTGCCGACCCGCGGCACCGGGTCGGATTCGCCTTTGTCACCAACTGGATGCGCGGGCCGGGCGACAACCGCGGCACGGCGCTGGTCGAGGCGCTGCGGCAGCTGCTCGGAGCCTCTTGACGAAAGCCGTGAACCTCATGCTAAATCCATTTAGCAAAATAGAACGCCAGCCGAGGCTGGGACGCACCTTGGAGGAGGAATGACCATGACGCTGAAATCCGTAACCGCTGCCGGCCTCGCGGCGCTGACCGCCGCCGCGCTCACCGGCACCGCCGCCGCCGCGCCGAGCTGCGGCGCCGACCCGGTGGTGATGAACGCCTATTTCGAAACCGGCTTCCCGCTGCCGAGCAAGCTGGCCGAGGAGTTTACCAAGCAGTTCCCGAACGTGACCTTCGACATCAAGGAAGATCAGTTCGCCAACATGATGGAGAATTCGCCGCGCATCCTCAGCGAGGACAACGCGCCCGACCTCATCCGTCTGCCCTCGATGAGCGATCTCGTCGCCAACGAGCTGCTGGCCAATCTCGACGGCTACTTCACCGAATTCGGCTGGGACAAGTTCCCGCCCAGCCAGCTGATCCAGCTGCGCGTCGAAGAGGGCGGGCGGCCGCGCGGCGCCGGCTCGCTCTGGGCCATGGGCCTCAACTATTCGATGACCGGGGTGTTCTACAACAAGGAGCTGGCGGCCAAGATCGGCATGACCGAGCCGCCCAAGACGCTGGCCGAGCTCGATGCGCTGATGCAGAAGGCCAAGGATGCCGGGATCGTCCCCATCATGCAGTTCAACAAGGGCACCGGCGGACTCGCCTTCCCGCTGCAGGACCTGATGGGCTCGTACGGCCCGCCCGAGCCGATCAATGACTGGATCTTCCAGAAGGACGGCGCCACCATCAATACCGAGGCCAACCTCAAGGCGGCCGAGCATCTCGAGAACTGGGTGAAGTCGGGCTATTTCGCCGCCGACACCAATGCCATCGAGTACTTCCAGATGATGAGCCGGTTCACCGGCGGGGAAGGGCTCTTCATGTTCAACGGCGACTGGGAGTCGGGCAACCTCGACAAGAACTTTGCCGGCAAGTTCGGCTTCTTCCTGATGCCGCCGGTCGAGGCGGGTGGCCGGCATGCCGCCATGTCGGCGCCGCTCACCTTCGGCATCGGCGCCAAGGCGGCGCATAAGGATTGCGCGGCGTTCTTCCTCAACTGGGTGGCGACCAACGAGACCGCCCGCAAGATCAACGTCGAAGTCGGCGGCTCCAATCCCGGCGGCCCGGCCGACCTGCCCATTCCGGCCGTGACGCCCGGCTCGGTGACCGAGCAGACGCTCGCCGCCGGCAATGTGGTGGCCACCGATAACGGCGCGATGGACTTCATCGCCAACGCCACCGGTGCGATCTTCGCGGCGGGCTGGACGCCCGAACTGCAGAAGCTGGTCGGCGGCGTGCAAACCGGCAAGGGGCTGATCGAGGCGGTGCAGGCCGAATACGAAAAAGAACTGTCGCGCTGATCTTGACCACCAGGACCAACCAGATGGCCGGGGCAACTGCCCCGGCCCGTTCGCACGGCGGCATCGGCCGGCGCGCCAGCATCGCGGCGCTGCTGTTCGCGGCGCCGGCTTTCGTCATGTACGCGGCCTTCGTCCTCGTGCCGCTGGGCATGTCGGTGTTCTATTCGCTGCAGCGCTGGGACGGCATCGGCAAGATGCGGTTCGTCGGGCTCAACAACTACCTGATCGTCCTGACCGATGCCGACCTGCTGCAGGTGATCGGCAATGCGTTCCTGCTCGCCCTGTGGTTCACGCTGATCCCGGTGGTGCTGGGGCTGGCGGTGGCGGCGGCGATCCGCGAGCACCTGGGCGGGCCGTTCGGCACCGCGACGCGCACCATCCTGTTCCTGCCGCAGGTGATCCCGCTGGTCGCGGCCGGCATTGCCTGGAGCTGGATGTTCGCCAATACCGGGCTCGTCAACCAGGCGCTGCGCGGCCTCGGGCTCGAGGCGCTGGCGCGCGGCTGGCTGGGGGATTTCACCTTCGCGCTGCCGGCAGTGGGGATCATCGGCGCCTGGGTGCTCTTGGGGCTCTGCACCATGCTGCTGGTCACCGGCATCACCAAGATCGACCCCAGCCTCTATGAGGCGGCGCGGCTCGACGGCGCCGGCGCCTGGGACGAGTTCATCTACATCACGCTGCCGGGGCTGCGGCAGGAGCTCGGCGTTTGCGTCACCGTCACGGTGATCGCAGCGCTCGCCAGCTTCGACATCGTCTATATCGCCACCGGCGGCGGGCCGGGCATCCAGACCACGGTACCGGGGCTCGAGATCTACCGGCTGGCCTTCGCGCACCGGCAAGTCGGGCTCGCCTCGGCGCTCGCCATTTTCCTCATGGTGCTGGTGCTGGTCTGCGTGCTGCCGATCCAGTGGCTGACGCGGGTGCGGCGATGAAGGGTCTCGCACTCGATGCGGCCCTGGCGCGCCTGCTCATCATCGTCCTGATGGTGCTGACGCTGCTGCCGTTCCTCTCGATGTTCAGCGCCGCATTGGCGCCCTCGGGCAGCTATCCGCCCGGGCTCGCCTGGCCGGAAAATCCGCAATGGGTGAACTTCGCCAAGGCGTTCGAAGTGGCCGAGATGGATCAGCTGCTGCTCTCGAGCCTGTTGATCGTCGTCGGCACGGTGCCGCTCAGCGTGCTGTTCGCCACCATGGCCGGCTATGGCCTCGCCAAGTTCGACAAGGGGCGCGGGCGCTGGTTCTACCTGGTGTTCGTCCTGGGGCTGACGCTGCCGTTCGAGGCGGTGATCACGCCGCTCTACTACGAGATCAAGGCGCTGGGGCTGCTCAACACACGCTTTGCGATCATCCTGCCGCTGATCGGGCTCTACATGCCGTTCGGCGTCTACTGGATGCGTACGCATTTCGTGAACACGCCCAAGGAGCTGTCCGAAGCGGCCCAGATCGACGGGGCGAGCGAGTGGAAGCAGTTCTGGCTGGTGCATGTGCCGCTGGCGCGACCGGCCATCATGTCGCTCGCCATCCTGCAGTTCCTGTGGACCTGGAACCAGTTCCTGCTGCCCGTTGTCCTGGTGCAGGATCCGCTGCAACGCACGATGGCGGGCGCGCTGGGCGCGTTCCAGGGGCAATGGGGCACCGATATCCCGCTGCTCTGCGCCGGCGCCTTGCTGATCCTCGCGCCGACCATCGCCATTTTCCTGATCTTCCAGCGCCAGTTCGTGGCGGCGCTGCTGCAGGGGGCGGTGAAGGGCTGAGCGTGACTGTGCGCGAGCCTGTCGCTGCGGATCGCCTCGACGGTCGTGGCTTGCCCCCTCATCCGGCGCTACGCGCCACCTTCTCCCCGACGGGGAGAAGAATCCTGCGCCGCCGGTGATCACCACTTTTCCTCTCCCCGTCGGGGAGAGGGTGGACCGGCGAAGCCGAGACGGGTGAGGGGCAATGGGCACTGAGCTATCCCCTCCGCCGGGTCATTCCCGCGAAAGCGGGAACCTCTGTTTTCTCGCCTGCGACACGATCTCGGCGGGGGCGGTTTCCGCGCGTGGGGCGCTAAGTTGTGGCCGACGGGGCCGGATGATCGGCCGCCTGAGATCGCCTCGACGGTCGTGGCTTGCCCCCTCATCCGGCGCTACGCGCCACCTTCTCCCCGACGGGGAGAAGAATCCTGCGCCGCCGGTGATCACCACTTTTCCTCTCCCCGTCGGGGAGAGGGTGGACCGGCGAAGCCGGGACGGGTGAGGGGTGGTGGGCACTGAGCTATCCCCTCCGCGGGGTCATTCCCGCGAAAGCGGGGACCTCTGTTTTCTCGCCTGCGACATGATCTCAAACGAACCGGCAGCGTCACCGCTCCAGCACGTTGTCGCTGTCGCCCTCCACCAGTTCCATCGGCCAGACCCGGTGCACGGTGCCCTGCGGGTAGATCTCGGCATAGGCCGGCATCGAGGCGAGTAGCGATTCCCCCAGCGCGATGCCGAGGTCGCGCAGCGACATGCTGAAACAGGTGAGCGCCGGCGACAGGAAGCGGGAAAGCGGCGACTCGCGGAAGGCGATAACCGCCACGTTGCGGCCGGGGGCGAGCCCGGCGTCGCGCAGCCGCCGGTAGAAGCCGATCGCCATCAGTTCGTAGACCAGCACCGCCGCCGTCGGCATCTGCGGCATGCTGATCAGCTGGTGCGCCGCCTGGTAGCCGCCCTGTTCGGACGATGAGGTGTAGATGACGAGGCGCTGGTCGAATGCGATGCCATGTCGGGCCAGGGCGTCCTTGTAGGCCTGGAGGAAGATCACCCCCAGGTTGATGTCGCTGCCGGGCACCGCCACGGCGATGCGGCGATGGCCCTTGGCGACCAGCCGGTCCACCGCCCGATGCGCCACGCCCTCGAAATCGAGATCGATCCATGGGTGATCGCTCGGCGTGCCGGTCCGGCCCAGCGCGATGAACGGCACGCGCGTCTTGTTGAGCAGTTCGACGCGCGGGTCCTTGCGGTGCGTCGCCGAAATGATCAGCGCATCGACCAGCCGGCGCGCGATCATGCGGCGCAGGTACTGGGTCGGGTCCTCGTCGGTGGGGCAGGGGAGCACCACCAGGTCGAGGTGATGCCGGCTCAGCACCGTCTGGACGCCGTCGAACACGCCGAAGAAGAAGTTGTCGGGGTTGCCCGAGGTATCGGCGCCCGACTCCATCATGAAGCCGACGGCGTTGGTGGTGCCCTGGCGCAGGGTGCGCCCCGCCTGGTCGGGCACGTAGCCGAACTCGGCGGCCGCATCGAGCACCCGTCGGCGGGTCGCTTCATTGACGTCGGGACGTCCGTTCAAGGCGCGCGAGACCGTGCCGATCGAGATGTTCAGGTGCTCGGCGAGGCGGCGTATGCCCTTCATGGCATTGGCTTTCCTGGCGTTCCGGTGGGGGTCCGAAAACGTTTACGAAAACTCCTTGACACAGAAATGCGCGCGAATATAGCGTCGTAAACGTTTACGAGACCGCCGCAGACGCTGAGGGGCGCCGGGCGGTTTCCCTGGGGAGGGGCAGGCAAGTGTCATTTCGCGCCGTTCTGGCCGGGTGCGGAGCTATGTCGAAAGGCTGGCTCAAGGCCATTTCCGAGACGCCGGCGCTCCGCGAGCGCATCAGCATCGTCGGCCTCAACGACATCAACCCCGAAGCGGCCCATCGGCTGGCGGCCGAGTTCGGCCTCGGCAAGGCGGCGGTGGAGAGCGATCTCGATGCCCTGCTCAGCGGCACCCGCCCCGATCTGGTCTTCGACGTGGTCGTCCCCGGCGCCCGCCACGAGGTGGTGGCGACGGCGCTGCGGCACGGTTGCCACGTCCTCTCCGAAAAGCCGATGGCCGCCAGCCTGGACGAGGCCCGCGACCTCGTGGCGCGCGCCGCCCGGGCCGGCAAGGTGCATGCCGTGGTGCAGAACCGCCGCTTCAACGAGGGGGTGCGGCGGATCCGGGCGACGCTCGACAGCGGCGCGCTCGGTACGCTCAACGCACTCCATTGCGATTTCTTCGTCGGCGCGCATTTCGGCGGCTTTCGCGAGCAGATGCAGCATGTGCTGCTGCTCGACATGGCCATCCATACGCTGGATGCGGCGCGCTTCATCTCCGGCAAGCGGCCGCTGGCGGTCTACTGCCACGAGGCCAACCCGGCGAGCTCCTGGTATGCCGGCGGTTCGGTGGCGACCGCCATCTTCGAGCTCTCCGACGACGTGCTGTTCACCTATCGCGGCTCGTGGAGCGCGGAGGGCGCCAATACCAGCTGGGACTCCGCCTGGCGCATCGTCGGCTCGCGCGGCACCCTGCTGTGGGATGGCGAGCAGCGCTTCGAGGCCAATGTGGTCGCCGGCAGCGAGGGCTTCTTCCGGCCGCTCGAACCGCTGGCGGTGCTGCCGCCGGCCGATCCGGCCCAGACCCATGGCCACGCCAGCGTGCTGCTCGAGTTCATCGACGCCGTGGCCTCCGGCCGGGCGCCCGAGACGGTGAGCTCGGACAACCTCCACAGCCTCGCCATGGTGTTCGGCGCCATCGAGAGCGCCCGCACGCGCCAGCGCGTCGCCATTGCAACCTGAGGCCCCGTTCGTGAACGACCCCACCAAGTCTATCCGCATCGGCACCATGGTCAGCGCCACCGCCGGCACCGCCGCTCTGCGCATCGCAGAGTTGCGCGATCTCGGCTTCGAGAGCTTCGAGCCGTTCTTCTGGCAGACCACCAACGGGCAGGACCTGGGCGAACTGGGCAGGCGCTGCCGCGACGCCATCGGCGAGCGCGACATCACCATCTCGACCATCGGCATGTTCGGCAATCCGCTGGAAGACCAGGAGATGGACCGCCAGACGCTGCAGGGATGGAAGGACTGCATCGACAACGCCCGCCATTTCGGCGCGACGTGCGTCGCCGGCTTCACCGGCCGGGTGCGCGGCAAGCCGCTCACCGACAGCCTGCCGCAATACAGAAAGGTGTGGTCGGAACTGGCGAAACGCGCCGCCGACCAGGGCGTCCGCATCGCTTTCGAGAACTGCGCCATGGATGGCAACTGGCAGAGCGGCGACTGGAACATCGCGCACAACCCCGATGCCTGGGAGCTGATGTTCAACGAGACGCCCGACGACAATCTGGGGCTCGAGTGGGAGCCGTGCCACCAGCTGGTCTACCTGATCGATCCGCTGCCGCAGATCCGCAAGTGGGCGCACAAGTTCTTCCACGTGCACGGCAAGGACGCCACCGTCCGCTGGGAGGTGATCCGCGAGCACGGCATCTTCGGCAAGGAGAAGTTCGTGTTCATGCGCACGCCGGGGTTCGGCGACAGCAACTGGACCGACATCATTTCCGAGCTGCGGCTCGCCGGCTGGTCGGGCTCGATCGATATCGAAGGCTGGCACGACCCCGTCTACCGCAACGCGCTCGAAATGACCGGACAGGTGCGGGCGCTCGAATATCTCAAGCACAGCCGCGGCGGGGCGTTCGTGAATCTGACTGCGAACTACGAGGGAGGGGACCCGTCGCTGACGCAGTCCGACTGACGAGTGGTGCCGGCTCGAAATGGCGGCACATCAAGCGTGCGCGATGCACGACAGGGGAGGAGTAGGAGATGTCTGGTAGGTTCGTTAAGTCGATCGCAGCGGCCGTTCTCGCGACCGTTGCAATCTCGGCAGTCACATCGGCTCAGGCCGAGGCGTTGCGGGACAAGTGGTGTTCCGGCGTTTCGATCCGCTTCTTTGCCGGCGGCGCGGAAGGCGATGCCTTCGCCTCGATCGTCTATAACGGGGCCAAGCAGGCCGAGAAGGACCTCGGCGCCAAGGTGGACTACATCTTTTCGGGCTGGAGCGCAGAAAAGATGACCCAGCAGCTGCGTGAATCCATCGGCGCCAAGCCGGGCGGCATCGCGATGATGGGGCACCCGGGCAATGCCGCGATCATGCCGCTGGCCGAAGAGGCCTACAAAGCCGGCATCAAGATGATGTACCAGAACGTGCCGGTGGACGAAGTCACCGCCAAATTCGGCGGCGGCTATGTCGGTGCGCAACAGGGGCCGCAGGGCAGGGCGCTGGGCGAAGAAGCGATCCGGCGCTTCGGTCTCAAGTCGGGCGACGTCGCCATCGTGATGAGCGACTGGTCGCAGGTGGAGCGCGCCGAGCGCGAGCTGGGCACGCTCAAGGCCTTCGAGGATGCCGGGCTGAAGGTGGTGAAGCTGCAGAGCCCTGAAGGGCTCGGCACCGATCCCAATGTCGGCATTCCCGTCATCACCGCCGCCATCGCCGCCAACCCCGACGTCAAGCTCATCGCTTATCCGGGCGGGCAGCCGCTGGGGAATGCCGCGACCTACATGCAGGCGGCCGGCAAGCAGGCGGGCGACATCATCAATATCGGCTTCGATACCAGCCCGCAGATCATCGATGCGTTCAAGAACGGCTGGGTACAGTTGACCTCCGATCAGCAGCCCTTCCTGCAGGGTTACATGCCGATCCAGTCGCTGTGCCAGCAGGTGGTTTACGGGCTGGGCGCGGTCAATGTGGATACCGGCGCCGGGTTCGTGACACCCGACAATTACGAAGCAGTGGCGGCGCTGGCGATCGAAGGCCTGCGCTGAGCTCGATCTCTCCCAACTGGAGCCCGGCCATGTGCCGGGCTCTTTCTTCCGCAGCAGCGAGGGATCATGAGCAAGCGCATCATCGAGCTCAGCAATATCAAGAAGTCATACGGGCAGGTCTATGCCCTTGGTGGCGTCGACCTGCATGTCGACGAAGCCGAAGTGGTGGGGCTGGTCGGCGATAACGGGGCCGGCAAGTCGACGCTGATCAAGATCCTCGCCGGGGCGGTGCAACCGACCACCGGGGAAATCCTGGTGCGGGGCAAACCGGTCAGCGGCTGGAACGCCGCCAAATCGCGCGAGGCCGGCATCGAAACGGTGTTTCAGGATCGGGCGCTGGCGGTTCAGCAGACCATCACCTGGAACATCTTCATGGGCCGCGAGATCGTCGGTCCGCTCGGCTTCCTCAGGGTGAGCAAGCAACGCGAGGAAGCCTCGCGGCTGATGCGCGAGATCGGCTTCACCTCCAAGGTGTTCGGCCCGGACTCGATCGTGGGGCAACTGTCGGGCGGCGAGCGACAGGGCGTGGCCATCGCTCGCGCCATCTACAACCAGGCCGACCTGATCATCCTCGACGAGCCGACCACGGCGCTGTCGCTGACCGAGACGGCCAAGGTGTTTCACTTCGTCGAGCAGGCGCGGGCGGCGGGGCGCTCCATCCTGTTCATCGGCCACAATATCCACCACGTCTACGACATCTCGGATCGCTTCGTGGTGCTCGATCGCGGTCGCGTCGCAGCGCAACTGAGCAAGGCCGAACTCGGCTCGGCCGAGGCGCTGATCAAATTCATGGAAGAGCTTGCCCATCCCGCTCAGCTCGAGGCGGCGGCTCGACACGCGGGAGGCGTGGCATGACCGACAACCTCACCGAAAAGGCGATTTCGCCGATGAAGCTCGACGCCGATGCGGTGCGCCGTGTCGCGGACGGCAAGCATGCCGATGAGTCGCGCCTGCGCCGCTTCGTCATGGCCAATCGCCCGGCGCTCGGTTCGCTCCTGGTTTTCGTCCTGATGATCGCCATGTTCTTCATCGGCAATCCCGGGGTGTTCTCGCAATGGAGCATCTACCGGGCCGTGCTGATCGGGCTGCCGGTGGTGCTGTTCGTGGTGGTGCCGCTGGTCTATGTGGTGACGGTAGGCGAGATCGACCTTTCCTTCCCCGCTACCATCGGCATGTCCGGCTGGGCCTTCGCGCTGGTGGTGCAGGCCGGGTACGACCCGTTCATCGGGCTCGTCGCCGCCGTTGCCACCGGCCTGTTCATCGGGCTCTGCGTCGGCTGGCTGGTGGTCTATGCCAACCTCTCGTCGCTGATCGCGACGCTGGGCATGAACTTCATGCTGCGCGGGCTGATCCAGATCCAGACCGAGGGGCGTTCGATCGCCCTGGTGACGCTGCCGCAGAGCTGGGCCTACAAGATCTTCGCGGGCGAAGTGCTGGGCATTCCGCTGCAGGTGGTCTGGGTGCTGGCCTTCGTCGCGGTCTGCTCGCTGATCTACAATCGCCACCGCTTCGGCGTGCGCGTCCATATCGTGGGCGACAATCCCGATGCGGCGCAGCAGATGGGCATCGACGTGCGCCGGGTGCGGCTGCAGACCTTCGTGTTCGTCGGCCTGGGCGCCTCGCTCGCCGGGGTGTTCGCGGTGTTCATCAACTACACCTGGTGGCCGACTTCGGGCGACAGCTTCCTGTTGCCAGGCCTCGCCTCGGTGTTCGTCGGTGGCACTGCCCCCTGGGGCGGCATCGGCACGGTGATCGGCAGCGCCATCGGCGCCTTCACCGTGTCGTTCATCCAGACCGGCGTGGTCGGGGTAGGGCTCTCGGGCTTCTACGTGCAATTCTTCTACGGGCTGATCATCATCCTGTCGCTGCTCGGGCACCGGTGGAACCAGGTGCGGTATCGGTAGGCCGAGAGAGACCCCGTCAGGGGCCGGTGCGAGCCGACCCCCACCCCTGCCCTCTCCCCCCTGTCCTAAAAGGGGAGGGACACGCCAACGCGGGCGCCGGTGTTCTGGTCTCCGTGGGACGTCCCCGCGCACCGGCGGTTGGCGGCTACAGCCGCAACCCGTTGCTGTCGAAGCCCAGCGCCGCGCCGGGTTGCTGGTGGCTCTGGGCTCGGTGCTGCTCTCGACGCTGCTCGCCTCGATGACCGCCTTCGCCTTTGCCCATATCAAGTTCTTCGGCAGCCGCTTCCTGATGAACTACCTGATGCTGGGGCTGCTGTTTCCGTCGGCGACGGCCATCCTGCCGCTGTTCATCAAGATGCGCGACCTTGGGCTGCTCGACAGCCACCTGGGCATCATCATCGCGCAGGTAGCGTTCTCGATCTCGCTCTCGGTGCTGCTGTTCTACAACTTCTTCAAGGAGCTGCCCAAGGAACTGATCGATGCTGCCCGCATGGATAATTGCGGCTATATCCGGATCTACTGGTACGTCACGCTGCCGCTGTGCCTGCCGATCATCGCCACCGTCGGGGTGTTCAACTTCGTGGGCAGCTGGAACAGCTTCCTGTTGCCGCTGATCGTGCTCAACTCCGATGCCAAATACACCTGGCCGCTGGGGATCATGCAGTTCCAGGGCCAGTACGGTTCTGACTGGCCACGCATCCTCGCCTTCCTCACCCTGTCGATCCTGCCGGCCATCGCCTTCTTCCTCCTGGCGCAGCGCTACGTGATTTCGGGGCTGACCGGCGGGGCGGTAAAGGGCTGAAGGGGAGCGTGGGGCTCTAAACCGCCCGCTCTGTCCGTGATTGCCAGCGCTGGCGCAGCCGGTCGACCAGCATGGCGAGGCGGCCTTTGAGGGTGCGCGGACCCATCACCGAGGCGAGCCTGGTCGAGCGGGTAGCGAACTTTTCCTTGAAGGGTTCTTCGCCGCAGAGGAAATCCACGCCCTTGAGCCCCTGGTCGATCGACCACTGCACGTAATCCATCAGCAGCACCATGCCGGGCGAGCCGCGCTCGAACTTCGGATCGTAGCTAGTGAGGAAGGCCATCAGCGTATCGTCGTCGACGAAGTTGAGCGAGATGGCGATGATCGCGCCGTTGCATTCAAGCACGAAGATGCGCAACGCGCCGGCCTTGGCCAGCACCTCGACCAGCGCCGGCAGGGCAGGGGCGCCGGCATCGAACAGCGGCGAGACACGGCCGCTGTCGGCCAGCCACTGCCGCTTGAGCGCGGCGAGGCGGTCGAGCACCGGCGCCACCGGGGCGTCGGGCGGCAGCAGGCGGAACACCAGCTCGCCGCTTTCCTCCAGCGTCTTCACGCCGCGGCGATAGTTCTGCCGGGTCTTCTTGGATTGCTGGTCGAACCACTGCGCGCCCGCCGTCCAGTCTCCCACCACCTGCGAACAGGTTTCGGTGCGGTGGTTGGCGGCGAGGCGCAGGCCATCGGGCGCATCGAGCAGGGCGCGGAATTTCGCGTGCGGGCGCAGCCGGTTGAGGAAATAGAGATCGAACCCGCCGGCCGCCACCACCTCGTGCCAGAGCCGGGTCACCGCAGCGGCGGGACAGCGCGGATCGAGCAGGATATCGGGGTAGTCGGTGCAGTCATTGGCGGCCCATTCGAGAAAGCGCAGGCCTTTGCGCCGCTGGATGGCGAGCGGCAGGATGGCCAGCAGCTCGTCGCCGCGCCAGATCAGCCCGATGCGCAACTGCCGGCCATCGCGGCCCGGAACCGTGCGCCACCAGGCGGCGACCCAGGCATGCGTGTGGAACAGCAGGCCCGGCCCACGCCGCCACAGCGCGCTCCAGGCGGGCTCGATGGCGGCAAGGCGCGCCTCGCTGTCGACGAGCTCGAACCGCTCTTCGAGCAGCGCCTCGATCGGGGTATGCGCGTTCATGGCTGCGTCGGCTCCTTGGCGGGCGGGCGGCGGCGGCCGAGCCAGCCGGCGACATGGCCGGCCATTTTCCTCAGCGGCAACAGGTAGAGCCCGAACAGCGACTGGTAGTCGTCCTTGTCGCGGTCGAGCAGGCCGAACTTCATCTCCTCGTCCGGATCGGGGACGAAGGCGGTGCCGAACATGCGATCCCAGACCGACAGCAGCAGGCCGAAATTCTTGTCGTAGTGGCGCGGGTCGGCGCTGTGGTGCAGCTGGTGCCAGTGCGGCGACAGGATGTAGTTGTCGAGCGGCCCGAACGAAATCTTGTAGTGGGTGTGGCGGACGAAATCCATCATCAGCAGGTTGCGCATGGCATAGACATTGATGCCGAACACGGTGAGCTCGACCGGGTCGAGCGCGATGATGCTCCAGATGCCGAAGCAGATGCCGGGGATGACGCCATCCCACATGCGGTTCATCAGGTCATCGAGCGGGTGCACGCGGTCCTTGGTGATGCCCACCAGCACCTCGGCCGAGTGGTGCACCTTGTGCAGCTCCCACAGGAACGGGATTTTGTGCTGGGCGACATGGTAGAGGTAATACGAGATGTCGTAGGCGAGCAGCATCGAGAGAGTGAACAGCACCAGCACCCACCAGGGCGTCTGGCCCTCGAGCAGCGGACCGTGAATCTGGAACACGAAGCTGATCAACTGGTTGGTGCCGTAGCCAACCAGCGCCACGAAGACGATGCCGGCGGGGATCAGCAGCACCGGCATGATCAACCGCTTGGTGATGTAGAACATGAGGTCGGCGCGCGCCGAGGGGTGCATGATCACCTCCTTGGGCAGCGCGAAGCTGAAGAAATCGGCGAAGGACTTGTGCTCGACGGTGCGCCAGTAGGCGACGAGCGCGCTGATGAAAGCCGTGGCGAACAGGATCAGCAGCGTGATGCCGTTCTCGCCGGTCACGGCGTTGACCAGCTTGCCGGCGACAAGATCGACGAAGTCCGAAAGCATCGCGTCCTCGGGAGGATCTCAATATCTGGCCGGAAGATGCCAGAGCAGCGCGCCGGATGCCCGTTCGGAGTCGAATCGTCCTTAATGTATGGGCGCGGGGGGAGACGTTGCGCCGTGCTCGCTTGCCCACCGCGACCGCCTCATCCACGCCTCACGCGCGCGGGACGATCAGACGAACCTCGGGAGATGACGCGATCGCTTCCCTCCTTGAGGGTAGGGCTATCGCATATGGCTTTGGAGGGCACCTCTTGCCTTCTCCCCTTGTGGTCAGCGGACGAGGGCAAAGCCCTCGCCGCGAGGTGGCCGAAGGCCGGATGAGGGGTTCTCTCCGCGTACCCAGTCGCCCCTCGCTACGCTCAGGTCGCGCTACACTTCGTTGCGCGGACCCCTCATCCGCCCTTCGGGCACCTCGCGGCGAGGGCTTTGCCCTCGTCCGCTGACCACAAGGGGAGAAGGCACTCCAACTACTGTCGGTGCTTCATATGCCATAGCCCTGCCCTAGAGGGGAGGGATTGAGGGAGGGGGTGGTGAAGTCAGCACCGCGACCGCCTCACCATTCCCGCCCCCATCCGAACCCCTCCCTCACGGGCGAGGGGAGCTCGAGGCCGGTGCGAGTTTGATGCCATTGGAGTTGTAGGCCAGCACCAGCACGATCATCATCATGACGATCGGGGTCTTGGACGAGAGCGTGTTGTTGGAGAGCGCCGCCGCCAGCGTTGCCCCGACGCCGATCCAGGCGGCGGGCGCCGCATGGCGCAGCATGCGCCACAGCATGGCGATCACCAGCCAGGCGAACAGCAGCGCCACCGGCAGGCCGAACAGCAGCACCAGAACCACCTGGGCACTCTCGATGGTGGGCATGTGCAGCTTCTGCTGCACGATCCGCACCAGCTCGGTGCCATCCATGCCGAACATCACCTGCTGCCAGCTGACATAGTTGAACACGTCGTAGATGCTGACGCGGACGAAGAAGTTCTCATCGAACAGGGTGCTGGTGAAGCGGCTGAGGAGGCCCGCCGCGAGCATCACCGCGGTCAGCACGGCGCCGCCGCCCAGGGTCACCAGCAGCACTGCCAGCTTGGCCTGGCGCTGATGGCGCGGCGTGAGGCGCGGCCAGGGCACCAGCAGGATGAGCGCGAAGATCTCGATGACGGTGACCAGCAGCGCCATGCGCGCCCCGGAGGCGGCGGCGCCGATGAACAGCACGGCGATCGCGGCCACCCGGATCCAGACCTTCCAGCGCGTCAGCGCCACGAAGCCGACGGCGGTGGCGCAGGTGGCGCCGAGCGCCAGCGGATGGTCGGAGAGGCCGACCGGGCGAAACACCAGCTCCACCGCGTTGTAAGGCATGATGCGATGCTGGGTCACGGCTTCGACGATGCCGATGACGGCGCTGAGGATCAGCAGGCCGAGGGTCACGTCGCCGAGCAGGCGCCGCGCGCTGGGGTTCTGCGCCAGCATGACGAGGCCGGCGGCGCCGGCGACCAGATAGGTGTCGATCAGCAGCACCGACGATCCGGCCCGTCCGGTAAAGAACATGAACAGCACGAGCACCAGCAGCAGCGCGCTGTAGCGCACCAGCGCCCGGAACTTGCCGATCTCGTCGCCCTGCAGGATGAACGGCCGGCCGAACAGCGCCAAGGGCAGCAGCAGCAATACCGCATAGGTGCCGAAATGCAGCTTCTCGTAGAAGGCGCCGGCTTCGGTCGTATAGGCGACGACCTGGTTCATCAACTCGGACGAGAAGACGAAGCGCAGGGCGAAGGCGAAGGCGGTGCACAGCAAGAGCAGCAGCGCCAGAGCATTCTGCCGGCGGGCCGCCTCGAGCGGCGATGTGTCGAGCGCGGCCGAGGAGGAACTCACTGGTGCATCCGACTGGGGTTGGATGAAGCGGTGCCGGGGCACGGCTGACGAATACAACGAGGTTAGCCGAGGTTCAGAAAATGTCGCGTTAACGGCATTGCTACCGATCTATCCAATCGAGGGACAGGCTGGGTCGCCGATCGCGACAGCCGGCGGTTGGGGCTGACAAGCTGCAGCCACGAGCCTGCGTTCACCCACGGAGTCATTCCCGCGAAAGCGGGAACCTCCGTTTGAGGTGTCGCCCCGCGCCCGGAACGAGAAAGGGCGCCCTGCAGGTGCCCTTCATTCATTTCGCGTCGGCGATGACCCATATGTGCAGTTTTCCAGAAAACGATCCGGCGGACCTCCCTGGCGCGCAGCGAAGGTCCGCCGGATCTCCTCTCTCCGGACCAAGGGAGCCGGAGGCGGCCGGGCTATCACCCGGTTGGGTGTCGGTGAACGGACTGCGAGCCGCCGCGCCCACCCGGGAGTGCGGAAGCGGCGGGGCTGAGCCCCGCCGCTCCTCAGGGGTTATTGCGCCGGAGCAGCCTCGCCCTCGATCGGGACGCACTTGCCCTTCACCAACTGCTGGCCCTCGGGGCAGGGCGGCTGCTTGTCGTTGGGCTTGGCCTCTTCGGCGGGGGCGGCCTGCTCATCGGCCGGCTTGGCTTTTTCGGCCGGTGCCGCTTCAGCCGGCTGGTCGGCCGCCGGCTGCTGGGCTGCAGGCTGCTCGGCTGGCTGCTCCTTGGCCTTCACCGGGACGCACTTGCCGTCGACCAGTTCCTGATCCTCAGGGCACTTGGCCGGTTCATCCGCAGGCTTTTTCGGTTCGGCCGCAGGCGCCTGTTCGGCGGGCGCGGCGTTCTGGTCGGCGGGAGCCGCGCCTTCGGCGGGCTTCTGCTCGGCCGGCTTCTGCTCGGCGGGCTGTTCAGCGGCCGGCTTAGCGGGCTGTTCCTCCGCGGGCTTGGCGGCGGCAGGGACGCACTTTCCATCCACCAGCTGCTGGCCTTCCGGACACTCGGTGGCCGGGGCAGCCTGACCTTCGGCAGGGGCGGCACCATCGGCTGGTGCAGCCTGGCCTTCGGCAGGCGCAGCACCCTCCGCGGGTGCAGCCTGGCCGTCGGCGGGCGCTTCGGGCTTGCCGAGTTCCTGCTGGGCCTGTTCCGGTTCGACCGCTTCGGGCGGCGCTTCGTCGTTCTTGGGCTCCTCGACGGTCGGTGCGAAAACCTGGATGGTGCCCGCCGAGGCGTCGGTCGTCACCTTGGCAGGATCTGTCGTCGTCTGCGCGTTAACCACCGTGACCTGCTGGTTGGTCTGCTGCTGGATGAAGTCGATGTCGATGATGTTGTTGATCACCACATTGTTCTGGACCACCACCGGGCCGACGAATTCGGTGCGTCGGAAGATCTCGGGATCGCGATCGGCAACGATCACCGTCACCCGCAGGTCGGGCTCGAGGAACGAGCGGACCGGCACGAATACCCAGTCACGCTCCGGCGGCTCGCCGACGGTGACCTTGATGTTGATCTGGAAGCCGTCATTTTCGGGAGGCAGCGGGGCCCAGCCGATATGGTCCTTGCTGCGCCGCCAGCTCACCCAGGCCGGCGCCCAGTGATTGCCCGGGACCCAGCACCAGCCGATGCGGTCGTCATCGACCCAGCGACCATAGTGATAGACCGCCCAGGCGAAGGGCTCGTCGGAGTCGAAATACCAGCCGCGGTCCTTGATGAAAATCCAGTGACCGTTGGTGTAGGGGCGCCAGTCGGCGTCCACCCTGGGGCAGAAGACATACTTGTACTTGGCGTGCTTGACCCATACGCCGTGCGGTTTCAGGTCCTTGAAGAAAACACTGAAACTGACCTTGGCCTCCTGGGCATAGGCCGAGATGCCGGCCACCGGCAGTTGTAGCGCCACAGGCGCTGCGGTCAGCAGCACCGCCGTTGCGAGGCTTGCGAGCAGGGAGAACTTCTTCACGGTTTTTTCCTCCATTGTTTTCAGGGCTGGGCGTCGTCGCGCCATGTCCCAGCAGCCACGAGTCCAGACGGACCCCGGCAAGCTGAGGCTGACGCTAGCAGTCTGATGCTGACACGCTCGTGACCATATTTGTCAGCAAAATCAAAGGTTTACGATGCGGTCGTGACTAGGCGCGGAGCCGTTTGCTCCGGGCGCGTTGTCGGGCTCTTAAACTTGGGTCGGGGCACTTGGTTGCGGGCCGGAGGAACCGCGCAGTGGCGGTGGTGGACGCTCGTCGCGACCCGGTCCGCAAACTCGTTTGCCGGGCATCGAGGTCTTGCAACAAAATAACGGCGGAGCCACCGGGGACGGCGGTGTGGACGCGTGTGGCGGCTCCGCCGGCAACCGGATGCCGGTTGCAAGGGCAGCAACGCTGCACCTGCCGCCGGAGTTTCAGCGGGCTAAGCCACGGGCAGCGCGAGGCAGAAGGTCGAGCCGCCGGGGCCGCTGGCCACGAGGGTCAGATCGCCGCCGTGCTGGCGCGCAATGGCGCGAGAAATGTAGAGGCCCAGGCCGGAGCCGTCCGGCCGCTGACCTTCCGACCGGTAATACTTGAGGAAGATCCGCTCGCGATCCTCAGCCGGGATGCCCGGTCCGCAATCGGTGACGGTGACCCGGACATGTGTTTTGTCGGTCGACAGCCGGACCGTCACCGGACTGCCCGCCGCAGAGTATTTCAGCGCGTTCTGGATCAGGTTCAGCAGCGCGATCTCCAGCAGCTTCCGGTCGCCCTTGACCGGTGCCGCATCGGCATGGACGAAGCTGACGGTCCCCGCGGCTTCGTTTTCCGCTTCAAGGCCACGGAGCACGTCGTTGAGATCGAGGGGCGCCTCGACGGCGAACGGCGCCTGCCAGGTATCGAGCCGATCGCCGGTGAAGATATTGTCGATCAGCATGGACATGCGCCTGACCGTGCGCTGGATCCGAGCGGCGCGCAGCCTGACGTCATCGGTTTCGGTGGGGGCCGAGAGCGCGAGATTGTCGGCGACGGCGGCGATGACGCCCAGGGGGGCGCGGAATTCGTGCGTCACCATGGCGACGAAGTCCCGCTGCTGGGTGCGGACGCGATCGAAGGCCATGAGCGCGAAGCCGATATAAGAGACGCCACCCCCGACGATGACGGCAAGGTAGAACCATGCCGCCAGCGCGCCGTCGGGTGCCGGCCACGACGCATCCAGCCTGCTCGTGCTGGCGAGCGCCTCCGCGATGTTGCCTGCCACAGCGAGCGCCACGCCGCCGAGAACAACGATGCCGCCGGCGCGCAGCGGATGGCGCAGGATGGTCAGCATCAGTGGCGCGATGAACGCGATCTGCACAGCCGCGAGCGCAATATTCTGCGCAGGGCGCATATGGCCAAGTACGACACCCATCACTGCGGCGCCCAGCGCCAGGATGATGATGGCGCCTCGCCACGCGGGCGGCTTGTCATAGAAGACGCGAACGCCCTGCCACGCCAGCAGATAGGCCGTTCCGAACACCCAGCTGCCCAACGATGCCGTGGGATCGGAACCCGTCGCCATGCCGATCGCCAGCAACACCGTCCCTAGCGCCGGCAGGATGAGCGAAAACAGCCAATACCTTGTCGCCGAAAGGGACCGGTACGCCCACAGCACCCCGGCGAAGACGATCATCAGGATGGTGGTGTTCAGGAGGGCCACGACATGCAGCGTGTCGAAATCCAGCGTCATGCCTTCAACTCCCGCCCCTGTATGGCTTCCGCCGAGGTCCGGTGCTGTAGAATGGGCTGAACATCAAGTACTTGCAGTCGAACATGGTCGTGCGCGGCAGGCGGCACTTACGGGCCGGAGGGCCGGCCATGGGTCGCGCCCACTGCGATTCATGGGGACAGTCGCGCATCGGTGCGCATAGCAGATTCGGCGGCCGCCCCGTACGGCCAAGAGGCGGGGAGCTTATCAAATGTTATAGGCGGCGCCGTGCGCTCCCTTAATCTCGTATGTCGATCGGATCGCGTCCACACCGCCTCCGGTCGGGAGGCCACCCTTGGTCGAGAGGTGGCCTCCGTCTCACGATCGGGGGGACGCATGCTTGGGGGAGGCATGGAGGGTCATGGCGGCGTGGCAGCCGTCTTGGTGGGTTCGATCCTCGCCACCGGCAGATTGCGAGCAGCCGGCGAGGTGGACTTCCTGGGAGAGGTGCAATGGAGCGGCGGGTCGCACCGCAGGCGCGACGATCCACGGCATTGTCCTAAAGGTCCGCTGGCGTCGCCGGCGCGCAGCGACTAGAGTTTTTGCGCGACCAATTGACCGTGCAGGAGGGGAAGCATGCTCAGGGGACGCTACGGCATTGGCTGGATGATCATTGCCTGGCTGGCGATCGTCCTGGCGATTGCCATTGGCATCTTCGTTATTGGTCAACTGCCTCGATTATGGACAACGTGAAACGGCCCGCCTCGAGCACAGCTGCAGCCGCCCCAAGCGCTTGAGAATCTCAGCGACAGGCGGGGTGGCTCTCGCGAGGCGCCCGACGCTCTGGAGGACCCGTCTCGGCCGACGAGGCAGATGCTCGTCCATTCCTGTCATGTCGCTGACATGCCGCGTCAGCATCCCGTAAGTATATTGAAATTCTTGCGTTTTTTGGAACTCCTCGCCGTTGGATAGCGTTCAGCCGCCAGTCCATTTGAGAGGAGTGCAAGAATGGCTGATCGCGAAACAATCGTCACCGGCGGTGGTGGCAGCGGCGGCGTCATTGCCGGCATCCTGCTGGTCGCCCTTGTGGTCGTCGTCGCCTACTTCCTGTTCTTCAACGGCACGGGCGTGACCCGGACGGTCGATGTCGACGTGCCGGCTGTAAACGTGGACGTCACCCCGAACGCACAATAGGAGGCAAGCATGGAAGGCATCGGTTGGGTACTGGCGATCATCATCGGCGCATTGGCCGGTTGGATTGCCGAGAAGATGATGGGCTCGAACCAGGGCCTGCTCATGAATATCGTGATGGGCATTGTCGGCGCCATTGTCGGCAACTTCATCCTGATGGCCGTGTTCGGCGCCACCATGGGCGGCATCGTTGGCCAATTGATCGTGGCGGTCGTGGGCGCCTGCCTGCTCATCGCCATCTGGCGCGCCATCCGCGGCCGCCGCACTACGGTCTGATGCGATCGATGGCCATGCGCCGGCCCCGCCGGCGCATGGCCAGGACAAGGGGCGCCCAAGGCGCGACCCTTTGCGCACCGTCCAAAATGGAGCTGAAATTGGCCCACTTCATTCTGCCCGCCTTCATGTTGGCCTCGGTCACCCTCGTCTCGGGCGCCGTCACGGTGGGCGGGGTGAATTTCACCCTCAGCAAGGTCGGCGAGGCTGCTGTCGCCACCCCGGTAAAGACCAACCTCAAACCCAGCTACGTCGCCGTGCTCCCATCGGCCAAGGCTGAGGCGCTCGACATCGCCCGCGTCACCCCGGTGGTGGTGAAGCACGATCCGGTGCAGCCGAGCGAAGCGGCCATGCGGCCGGTCTTCACCCACTCGGTTGCCGTGGAGTCGCTGCGGGTGCGGAGCGGGCCCCGCAAGACCATGCCGCAGCTTTTTGCCCTCAAGGGCGGCACCAAGGTCAATGTCCTGCGTGAGGAGCGCGGTTGGGTGCTGATCGATGCCGGCGCCGGCAAGCAGGGCTGGGTCTACTCCAAACTGCTCCGCCCCATCGCGTTGACCGAGGCGACACTGCAATAGGCGGTGCGACTTGCCGGACCACCCCTCCCTGGATTCTGGTCTCGATCATCCCCTCTCCATGTCGAGCGGCGAGCCGTGCCGCAACCCAGCCGGTGGTTCGAGGCATAGCGTCGACGATGCTCGTCGCCGGCCCAGAGCGGAGGTCGAGGTCCCCGTGGGCGGAGCGAAGTCAGTCGTCTTGCAGCGCCGGCTACTTTCGTCGAGCTTCCGTCTCTGACTGGGGAATCCTGCGCATCTGAAGGGCGGATATCAGCGTCAGGGTGGCGAGGGCGGCGAAGCTCAGCTGAAAATCGGGCAGGCCGAGTGCTGTTGCACCACGAACGGCCTGAAACAGGCTGAGGCTCAGGGTGCCGACGACCACACCAAGCAGGATGGTGATCTGCATGATCATCGTCGCCAGGGTCGAGGCGGAGCTGCGCTGTTCGGGGCTGATGTCGATGAAGGTGAGGACATTCAGCGCGGTGTACTGCATCGAGCGAGTGGCGCCGCCGAGAAACAACAGCGCCAGCACCAGTGGCAGGGGGGTCGTGGCGTCGAGCGGAATGCAAAGCGCAATCGCCACGGCGCTGAGGATGCCGTTGACGACCACCGCCTTGCGTGTACCGAAGCGTTCGAGCACCGGCGTGGTGATCAGGCGAACCGCGAGGTTGCCGCCGAAATACGCCACCATCAGGCTGCCGGCCTGGAAGGCCGTCATCCCGAACGCCAGCTGGAACAGCAGCGGCAGCAGGAACGGCATGGTGTTGAGGGCAATGCGATAATAGCTGCCGGACGACAGGGTCGAGAGCGCGAAACTCTTCACCCGCATGATCGAGAAATCGAGCAGGGGGTGGGTGGTGTGGAGCATGTGGCGTGTTGCGAGGCCGCAGAACGCCACTCCGCCGACGATCAGGCCAACCGTAACCGGCAGGTTCGTGCTGTGGTGGACCAGCCCGTCCAGCCCGGCGAGAAGGGCGCCCAGGCCGAGCGAGGACAGCAGCAGGCCCAGCCAGTCGAGCGGCACGTTCTTGCGATGCCCGTCATCGGGGATCAGCCAGACCGAAAGGGTGAGGCAGATGACGCCCAGGGGGATGTTGATGAGAAACGTCCAGCGCCAGGAGAAGTAGGTGGTGATGAAACCACCGATCGTCGGGCCGATGACTGGGGCGAAGAGCGCCGGCCAGCTCAGCAGCGAGAGCGTTCTCACCAGCTGATCGCGCTGGGCGAGGCGCAGCACGATGATCTGCCCCACCGGCACCATGAAGGCGCCACCGGCGCCCTGCACCGCGCGCGAGCCGATGAACTGCGGCAGGTCCCGCGACAGGCCGCAGAGCAGCGAGCCAAGCGTGAATACGACGATTGCGCCCAGGAACACGCTGCGTGCCCCGATCCTGTCGGCGAGCCAGCCCGCCGCCGGGATGAGAATGGCGACCGTGAGCATGTAGGTGGTGATGCCCGCGCCCATGGATAGCGGCGTGACCCCGAACGAACCCGCCATTGCCGGGATGGCCGTGACGATGATGGTGGAGTCCAGCATCTGCATGAACAGCGCCGCCGCCACGATGAGGGCGACGGATCCGACGCGGATATCACCGATCGACTTGGGCGCGATCCAGGGCTTCATGCCGAACTAGGCGGCCACCTGCCGTATCACCGCGAACACCTCGTCGGGCGTGGCCCAGCGCGGATAGGCGGGGTGCGCCGCGAGCTTGTCCTCCAGCACCTTTACGGCCTCGTCGACCTGCTTGTCGGTGAGCGCCACGCCGATCGACTTCGCGGCTGCCGCAACGATGCGCCCATTGCCCTGCTGCGAGTAGACCCAGTCGAACTTTGCGCCGATCAGTTCGGGGCTGTAGCTGCTGCCCATGTTGGCGAAATCCGCCGGAGCGCGGCCATCCAGCATTTTCTCGATGTCGTGCGCACCCTCGCGCAGGAACTGGTGGCGACCCACTACCGGCTTCAGCGGCGGGATGGGGAAGCGCATGATGCGGGCGAGTTCGTCCGCCGCCCATTGCAGCTTGTCGAGCCGGATGCCGGTATCGACGCCATAGAGCACATCCAGTGCCACGACGACCTCCTCGAGGGCGGCAAAGCCTGAACGGTAGGAGACGCCGTTGAGCGCCACGTCGGGCGAGGCGCCGGCCAGCACGGCGGCGATGGTTCCCGCGGTATCCATCCCGAAATCGTCGTGCGTATGCATGGTGAGCGGCGTCGGTGACTTCAGCCGGCTGCGGAAGGTGCGCACATAGTGCTTCATGCCTTCGGGCGACAGCGCGCTGGTCGAGTCCATCAGGTCGAAGCGGCGGATGCCGTTGTCGATAGCCGTGTTGCAGAGCGCCATGAACTCGTCGAAGTTGCGGCGCGCGCATTGGGCTACGGTGCCGTTCCACTCCATGCCGGCGGCCTTGATGTATTCGTTCATCGCCGCCATCTCGTCGGCCTGGCGCTTGCGGGCATCCTCGCTCGGGGCCTGCAGCAGGCCGGGGTTGAGCAGCTTGATGCCGGCCTCGGCGAACATGTCGACCGTCTGCTTCATCAGCGGCATGGGCGTATCGCCATTGCCCAGCAGGGTGTCGGTGAAAACGTTGACCTTGAACTTCGGCTTGGCCCTGGCGATGGCGAAAACCGCGGCCAGTTCCTGCGGATCGCCTTCGTCGCCGCCGCGCCACCAGACGTTGAGGCTTTCTTCCTCGATCCCCAGTTCCTCGAGCAGGCCGCAGATCTCGACAAGCTCGCCTTCGGTCGGGCGCACGCCGACAGTGTAGATGACCTTGCGGATCGTGCTGTCGATGAGCCCCAGCGGAGTGGGGATCTCCCATCCGGTGGTCACTTCGGGCATGAAGTTGAACGGGCTGACGAAATGGCGGCCCTCTACGAGGTGCGTGCCGCGCTGCGGTTTGGTCGTCATGGGAACTCCTTGCCGCCTCAACTGGCGTACGGATGGTTGAGCAGCCCCTCGAGGGCCGAGGACAGGCCGGTGAAGAGCGATGGCGCCGCTGCGGCCGGCCTGGGCTCGGGCGCATCGCCGATCATGCGGATGACATCATGCAGGGTGACGCGGTGCGGATCGACCACATCAACGCCGACATTGCCGGCGATTGAATCGAGAACCGGGATCAACCCGGTGCCGCCGATGACGACGCGCTCGACCCCGAGTGCTTTCGCCCTGGCGGTGATGCGCGGCCCGGCAACCTCCGGCGCACGGCCGTTCTCCTCGATAAGGATCACCCCCGCCAGACGGTCGCCGAAGCCACGGCGCAGAGCCAGTTCGGTCAGCATGTCGCGCCACGCCTCGCCTATGGTGGCGATCGCGAATTTCCCCGGCAGCGCTGCCGCGGCAATCAATCCCCCATCGGCGAAGCCGACCACGGGGATGTCGACGATCTCCTTGAGCGCGTCGATGCCGGGATCACCGAAGCAGGCCACGATCACCGCATCGAACCGCCCGCCATTCGCCACCGCGGCCGCATAGGCATCGAGTACGGCATGCGCGGCAATCGTTACGGACATGCGCGAGGAAATGTAGCGGGCCCCAAAAGGCGCGGTCACCGCCGTGAGGTTCGCCTGCCCGCCGATCTCTGCCATCGCCAGCTGCCGGATCGTCTCGGTGATCGGGGCGGAGGTGTTCGGATTGATGAGCAGGATGTGTGGCTTGGTCATGCGTCGTGAATCCAGTCGGGCCCGTGCGGCCAATCCTTGCATGTTGCACAGCCGATTGATTGTATACAAGAAATTTGTTGATCCCGTACATTTTGAGTTGGGCGACACAGGCACGCGAGCCGCCTGTCGGTCGCCGCTATTCCGTCAAATTGGCCGAAGCAGTGGGAGAAATTGCCTGAAACATAGGCAATCTGCTGCCTTTTGAGGCTCAAGATTCCGCGATTCACCCCGTTGACCGTGGCCCAAAGATGTGTTCGTTTTGATTATGGTATGTATACGAAATCGTTGATACCGCGAAATCAGCGACGGCGCGGGGCAGGGCAGCCCGGGGAGCGCCGTCACAGGGACCCAGGAAACACTGTGCACCGGAGCACTGGAATGCAAGCGACCCTTCGACCAACCATGCGACTGCGCAACAAGCTGCAAATGACGGCGATGCTCGGGGCGGTAGCGCTGGGCGCGCTGTTCGCCGCGGGGGCGGCTTCGGCGGCCGACCGCGCCAATACGGTTATCGTGTCGGGCGCCGGATCGGTGAACACACTCGACCCGATCGCCTCGAATTACTTCCAGACCAACGACCTGACGAGCCGCATCTACAGCCCGCTCATCACCTTCGATGCCGAGCTCAACGTCATCGGTGCGCTAGCCTCGGAGTTCACGGTCGCGCCCGACGCCTCCTCGATCGCCTTCACCATCCGCGACGGCGCCAAGTTCCATGATGGTACGCCGGTCACGTCCAAAGACGTGGCCTACTCGCTCGACCGCGTGAAGCGTCTCGCCACCGGCGTTGCCTCCTACATCGACAGGTACGACAGCACCGAGATCGCCGACGACACCCACTTCACCATCAAGCTGACCAAGCCGAACGCGCTGTTCCTCGGCTCGCTCGGCCGCATCTACGTCATCAACTCGGCGCTCGCGACGGCCAATGCCGGCGCCGACGACGCGCAGGCCTGGCTCGCCGCCAACGATGCCGGCTCGGGCCCCTACAAGCTGACCTCGGTACAGGGCAACGATATCACCATCGACTGGGCCGACACCTACTGGGGCGACAAGGGCGATCGCCCGGCCTCGCTGATCTTCCGCCGCTCCGACGAAAGCGCGCCCAAGCGCGACGAATTGAAGGTCGGCAATATCGACGTCGGCCGCAACATCCTGCAGCGCGACCTCGACGTCATCGCCAACGAGCCCGGCGTGGCGGTGGCCTACGGGCCGGCGGCCCAGGTCAACGGCATCTACTTCAACACCTCGACCGGTCCGACTGCCGATGTGAAGGTGCGTGAAGCGATCCGTCTCGCCTATGACTACGAGGGCGGCCTCGCCGGCATCCATCGCGGCAAGGGCAGCCTGCCGGCCGGCCCGCTGCCGGACACGCTTTCCTGCCGCCCCGAATTCCCGACCGTTGCTCGCGACATCGAGAAGGCCAAGGCCCTGCTCGCCGAGGCCGGGGCCACCAACCTCACCCTGACGCTGCGCTTCCAGCCGGCATTCGAGGACCAGGTGCAGGAGGCGACGCTCCTGCAGTCCAACCTCAAGGATATCGGCGTCACGCTCAACCTCGAGCCGATCGCCTTCCCGAACTACCTGCAGATGCTGCAGGACCCCGCCCAGATCCCGCAGCTGATGCTGCTTTCGGAGAACTCGCTGTTCCCCGATCCCGGCGTGTTCCTCACCAAGACCTTCATCTCGACCGCCGTCGGCACCAACCGCGCCGGCTACAAGAACCCGGAAGTCGACGACATCCTCAACAAGGCCGTCGGCAGCGCCGACGCCACCGAGCGGTGCGACCTCTACAAAGAGGCGCAGCAGATCATCGAGAAGGATTCCGTGTTCATGCCGATGTACTGGGCGGGCTCCTACGTCGCCTACCGTTCCGACCGGCTGTCCAACCCGACTGAAGGCGCCGCCAGCATCAACGGCAACTTCGCCCCGCTCGACTACAACCTGCTCAAGAAGTAGCGCCGATGAGCTACCTGCGCCTCGTAGGCCAACGGCTTGTGATGATGGTGCTGACCCTCTGGGGTCTGGCGACCCTGGTCTTCGTCATGATCAAGCTGATCCCCGGCGACGAGGCGCAGGTGGCCGCCGGCCCCGGCGCGAGCCAGGAGCAGGTTGCTGCGGTGGCCAAACGTCTCGGCCTCGACCTGCCTTGGCCGGAACAATACCTGGCTTTCCTTGGTCGCCTCGTACGCGGCGATCTCGGCACCTCGGTGGTGTCGGCCAAGCCGGTGCTCTCCGAACTTGCCGCCGTGCTGCCCTCGACCATCGAGCTGATGATCTTCGCCTCCATCCTCGGTGTAATTCTCGCCGTTCCGCCTGCGCTCGTCGCAGCAACCTATCGCGGCAAGGCCTTCGACGGCGCGAGCCGCCTCGTCGCCGTCGTCGGGGGCGCCATGCCGGCCTTCTGGCTGGCCCTGATGCTGCAATATTTCCTCGGGAGCGTGTGGCGCATCACCCCGATCTCCGGCCAGCATTCGTTCGGTGTGGCCTCGCCGACCGTCACCGGCATGCCGACCATCGATGCGCTGCTCGCGGGCGACTTCGCGGGCTTTCTCGATGCGCTGGCCTACCTGATCCTGCCGGCCTTCGTCTTTGCCGTGCCGTTCGCCTCGCAGGTCTACCGTCTGCTGCGGGCAACCCTGATCGGCGTGCTCGCCTCCGACATGGTGCTGCCGGTGCGTGCCAAGGGCGCCTCGACCCGCACCATCGTGCTGCGCCACGCGCTGCCCAATTCTCTGCCCCCGACAGTCAGTCTCATCGGCACGCTGGTGGGCGGCATGGTGGGCGGCGCGATCCTCGTCGAGACGGTGTTCGCGCGGCGCGGCGTCGGCAGCTTCCTCGCCAATTCGGTGGCGCTCAAGGACACGTACGCCGTGCTCGGCGCAGTGATGTTCGTCGGCGTCGCCGTTTGTGTCGTCAATCTCGTGGCTGACGTGATCACGCTGATGCTCGACCCGCGCATTCGCGGCCGGCAAATGGGGGCGGGGGCACGATGACCGCTTCAATGTCCACCACCCCCGCCAGGCGCAAGGCCCGCTTCACGCCGTACGAGTTGGCCGTCTTCACTGTGGTCGCCGCGCTGCTGCTGCTGGCGCTCGTCGGCCCCCTCGTCGCCCCGGCCAGCATCTACACCTCCAACATGGTGATGACGCTGATGCCGCCCAGCGCCAGCTACTGGCTCGGCACCGACGACCAGGGCCGCGACATTTTCTGGCGGCTGATCGCCGGCTCCCAGCTCTCGCTCTTTTCCACCATCCTCGTCGTCGCGCTCTATTCGGCCATCGGCATGATCTTCGCGACGCTGGCGACGGTCGGCCCGCGCTGGATCGACGAGCTCCTGATGCGCATCACCGATATCGGGCAGTCGCTGCCCGGCCTCGTCGTCGCGCTGGGCATCGCCACGGTGCTGGGCCCGAGCCTGCAGTCCGGCATCATCGCGCTTGCCGTCACCGGCTGGCCGATGACCGCCCGCATCCTTCGCACCACAATGCGGCAGACCATGGAGCAGCCGTTTGTCGAGGGCGCGCGCGTGCTCGGCGTCTCGCCGCTCCGGCTGATGCTGAAACACGTGCTGCCCAACTCGATCGACGTGCTGATCGTCAAATGGGCGGGCGACATCAGCTTCACCATGCTGATCCTTGCCGGCCTCTCCTTCATCGGTGTCGGTGCGCAACCCCCGAGCCCGGAATGGGGCGCCATGATCTCGGGCGCCCGTTCCTATATGTCGATCGCCTGGTGGGCCGTTGCCGCTCCCGGCGCCGCCATCGTCATCAATGCTGTCGCCTTTGCCCTGCTGGCCGATATCCTGCAGGTGCGGCGCGACCCCTCGCTGCAGGCCTGAACCATGGGAGTGGATACGATCCTGACCGATGGCGTAGTACCCGCGGATCTGCGGCGGCGACCCGACAGGCTGCTGTCGGTCGAAAACCTGTCGATCGACATTGCGACGCGCGAGGCGACAACGCGGCTCGTCGACCGTGTCAGCTTCGGCATCGGTCGCGGCGAGCGCGTGGCGCTGGTTGGCGAGAGCGGCTCGGGCAAGTCGGTGACCGCGCAGGCGATCATGCGCCTCAACTCCCGTGTGAAGCTGTCGGGCTCTGTGGGCTTCGATGGCACCGATCTCCTGACCCTCTCGCCCAGGCAGATGGCCGAGGTCCGTGGCAGGCGCATCGGCATGGTCTTCCAGGATCCGATGAGCTCACTCGACCCGCTGATGACCATCGGCGAGCAGGTGGCCGAGACGCTGCGCATCCGCGGCATCGGCAGGAAGGAGGCCCGCAAGCGCGCACTCGATGTTCTCGACGAACTGAAGGTGGAGCGCGCCGCCGAACGTCTCGACTCCTATCCGCACGAGTTCTCCGGCGGCATGCGGCAGCGTGTCGTGCTCGCCATGGCGCTGGTCGGCGAGCCCGACCTCTTGATCGCCGACGAGCCCACCACTGCGCTCGACGTCCGCGTCCAGGAGCGCGTCCTCGACCTGCTCGACGAAATCTCCCGCAGTCGCGGCTTGGCTGTATTGCTCATCACCCACGACATGGGCATCGTCGCCGGTTTCGCGGACCGGGTGATGGTCATGTACTCGGGTCGTATAGTCGAGGAGAACGAGGCCACGCTGCTGTTCGGCGAGCCGCAGCACCCCTACTCGCGAGGGCTGCTCGAGGCCGTCCCGCGCGCCGACGTCACGGTCGCCCGGCTGCCATCCATCCCCGGCGCTCCTCCACCGCCGGCGGCGCGGCCTTCCGGCTGCGCCTTCCACCCCCGCTGCGGTCGCGCCATGGCGGTCTGCTCGACGATCGAGCCGGCCGAGATCGTGACGCGACTCGGCGCGCGGGTGCGTTGCCATCTCCATGGGGCCGGTTGATGCTGCAGATCGACCACATCTCCAAATCCTTCCCGGCAGGGCGCGGCCAGCGCGTCACCGTGCTCGACGACATCGTCCTCGATGTCGCCGAAGGCGATTCCGTCGGACTCGTCGGTGAGAGCGGCTCGGGCAAGTCGACAATCATCCGCTGCGCGCTCGGGCTCGCGAGGCCCGACAGCGGCCGCGTCAGCTATAGCGGCATCGATGTGCACCGCCCCGGCCGGGCCGACGCCTTGCGCTTTCGCCGCGACGTCCAACTGGTGTTCCAGGATCCCTATGCCAGCCTCAACCCGCGCATGACCGTCGAGGAACTGGTGGGAGAAGGGCTGCTCGTCCACAAGCTCGAGAAGAGTTCGGCCGGCCGCCGCGACCGCGTCGTCGAGATGCTGAAGATGGTCGGGCTCGGCGAGGAGGCGCTTGCCCGCTATCCGCGCTCGTTCTCCGGTGGCCAGCGCCAGCGTATCGCCATTGCGCGTGCGCTGGTGATCCGGCCGAAGCTGCTGATCTGCGACGAGCCGGTTTCGGCGCTGGACGTGTCGGTGCAGGCGCAGGTGATCAACCTGCTGCAGGACATGCAGGAGCAGCTCAACCTCGGCATCCTGTTCGTTGCTCACGATCTCGCCGTCGTCCGCCACCTCTGCACCACCGTTGCGGTGCTGGAGAAGGGCCGCATCGTCGAGCACGGTACTCGCGAGCAGGTCTTCGATAACCCGCGGCATGCTTACACCAAGGCGCTTCTCGAGGCCGTGCCGATCCCCGACCCCGGGGTCGGGCGCGCGCGGCGAGCCCAGCGGCAGGCCGTGGCATGAAATCCTTCGGCACCATCACGCCCTCGTCCAACGTCATGGTCGAGCGCGTGACGCTGGCGATGACGCGTGACATCCCGGGGGTCTCCCCCCACTTCGCGCGCTTCGGCTTTGCCGGTCCGAGCGACACGGTGGTCGATGACTATCACTGGCCGTCGATGCTGGGCGCCGCGCAACTGCTCGCCGACGCGCATGTCGACCTCATCTGCTGGAACGGTTCCAAGGGCGGTGAACTCGGCTTCGATCGTGATCGCGAGCTCTGTCGCCGCATCACCGAGGCGCATGGCGTTCCGGCGGTGACCTCGGTGCTGGCCCTCGACGCTCTGCTGCGCGGTGCCGGGATCGGGCGCATCGCCTTCGTCACGCCATTCGGTCAGCAGGTGAACGACAAGATCGTGCGAGGCTGGAGCGCGGCGGGCTACAACTCGGTCGCCGATCTCGGCGCCGGCCTCACCGACAATTTCAGCTATTCGACCATGGAAGCGGAAACGTTGAAGGCGATGGCGCGGCAGGTGGCCGAGAGCAAACCCGATGCGATCCTCTACTACTGCACCAACCTGCCCGGGGCGGGGCTCTGCGCCCAGATGGAGGCCGAACTGGGCATCCCGGTGCTCGATTCCGTTTCGGCCGGTGTCTGGGCAGCGCTCAATGCTCTCGGCCTGGGGAGCAGCCTGCCGGGCAAATGGGGCAGGCTGCTGAGCTAGTCCCTCAGGCGTGGGCTTTCAGCCATTCGATGCTGGGGGCGAGCCGCAGGAACACATCCTTCTGGTCCGGAATCGGACGTTCCGCCCGCGCGTTGCGCACCGTGGCGGCCATCAGCGAGCGATATTCGTCGAGCGTGGCGTCGGCCTGCGCAGCCAGCCAGGCCTTGTCGAACATCGGCATCGCGAACTGGCCGCGGTGGAACTCGATCCAGCGCGTCGCGTGCGGCACGAGCGCGAGCAGGGCGGGCCAGTCGATGTCGCCGGTGCCTAGCGCCGTGAGGTAGCGGCGCATGTCGTCGCCGTCGAAGGTGGTGTAGCAATCATCGATATGTACCTGCACCACGTGCTTGGCGATGCGGCGCGTACATTCCACCGGATCTTCGACGCGGCAGGGCACGTTCACCGGGTCGTGCGCAATGGCGAGCAGGTCCTCGCCGACCGCCTCGATAATGCGCAGGATCTCGAAGCTCGAGATCTCCTCGTGCGTCTTGATCAGAAGCCGCGTACCCGACTCGCGAATGGCGGGGGCCAGGGCTTTCACCCCGTCGATCACGCCCCGCAGTTGCGCCGCCCACGGCACGTTCGGATCATCGCGGTCCTCGATCATCCCCACGACGAAGAACGCCGTCTCGGCGCCCAGCGCCGGCATGGCGCGCAACACGCGCTCGAGCCCCTTCACCATATCGCCGCCGCCTGCCTCGATCAGCGACTTGCAGCGCTCGGGCCGGGCCGGGTTGAAGGTGCCGACACCGGCATTGAGCTTCAGGCCCCGCGCTTTGGCGGCCGCTCCGATCTCGGCGAGTTTCCCGTGATCGAGGTCCGGCACCACCGCGAGGATGTTGCCGAACAGCACGGCACCGAGCCCCAGTTCCGCGGCCTTGTCGAGAATCTGGATGGGGGTCAGCCCCTCGTACCCGGGCAGGCTGTTGTTGAATACGCCGATCAAGCTGCTCTCCGTCGTTGACAGCCCCGAGTGAATGCGGAGCTCATCATTTTTGTATACAAAACTTCAGGGCGCGGCGTGCAAAAAATGTATAGCTGCTATGCAATTTGCGGAGCAGGGTCATTGGCGCCGGGGCGCAACGATCGCACTATCAAGTGTCAAATGCCGCGAGAACACCTGAGATTCCAACATGTTCGGGCGGGGCAGGGCGCGTTTTGCGGCTCGCTATGAAACCGGTCTCTGCGCTGTCCGCCTGGCGGGATGATGGCAACACAATCGTCTGATAGTTTGTATCGGATTTGTTGACATGAAGAATACAAGACGCCACGCTCAGCTCATCGAACCACGCCCTGGGGGGATCGTATGGCCAGCGTGCAGATGCGCAAAGTGATCAAGAGCTTCGCCGGCGCGGAGGTTCTCAAAGGCGTCGATTTCGGCATCGTCGACGGTGAGTTCCTGAGCCTCGTCGGGCCATCGGGCTGTGGCAAGTCCACCCTGCTGCGCATGATCGCCGGCCTCGAAGATATCACCGGCGGCCAGATCGAGATCGCCGGCGAGGTGGTCAACGACAAGGCGGCCAAGGACCGGGATATCGCCATGGTGTTCCAGAACTACGCCCTCTACCCGCACATGACGGTGCGCGAGAACCTGAGCTTCTCGCTCGAGATGCGCGGCGTCCTGAAGCTCGCGATCGAAGAGCAGGTAAAGCGCGCCGCGGCAATCCTCGGCCTCGAAGCGTTGCTCGATCGCTACCCGCGCCAGCTCTCGGGTGGCCAGCAGCAGCGCGTCGCCATGGGCCGCGCCATCGTCCGCAACCCGCGCGTCTTCCTGTTCGATGAGCCGCTCTCCAACCTGGATGCCAAGCTGCGCGTCCAGATGCGCACGGAAATCAAGGACCTGCACGAGCGGCTCAAGGTCACCACCATCTACGTCACGCACGACCAGATCGAAGCCATGACCATGGCCGACCGCATCGTGGTGATGCGGGCCGGCATCGTCGAGCAGATCGGCACGCCGCTCGAACTCTACGACAACCCGGCCAATGCCTTCGTCGGCACCTTCATCGGCTCGCCGTCAATGAACCTGCTGCGCGGCACGCTGGTGGGCGGGGATACCGGCCTCACCTTCGAGCACCAGTCCGGCCAGGCCATGCCGCTGGGCGGCACGCTGACGGGCGTCGCGCCCGGCACTGCCGTCGACCTGGGCATCCGTCCCGAGCACTTCAGCATCGGCGACACCGGCTTTGCGGCCAGGGTCGTCGTCGTCGAGCCAACCGGGGCCGAAACGCAGATCGTCGCCGATATCGGCACGCAGCGCGTCACCGCCATCGCCAAGGACCGCGTGTCGATCGTGCGCGGCGACACCATTCATCTCGCGCCCGAGCGGGCGCGAATTCACTGCTTCGATGCCGGGACGGGCAAGCGTCTCTCCTGAGCCGTCCCGGTATCGCTGATCTATCCGACTCTATCACCGCTTCGCCGGTCGCGATCGTTCGCGCCCGAATGATCGACTGCAACCCGAATTCCGAGGACATCATGACCAAGTTCAAATCGACGCTGTCGCGACGCTCCGTACTCGCCGGCATGGCTGCCGGCGTGTCGGCGCTCGCGATGCCGGCCATCCTGCCGTCGCGCGCCTTCGCCGCCACTCCCGGCTCAAACCCCGGCAAGTACAAGCTGGACCTCGGCGGTTATACCGGCCCCGAGCTGTCGAGTGCGCCGATCACCCTCAAGATCATGCGGCAGGAATATCCGCCCGAGACCAACGAGGTGATGAACGCCATCTATGCCAAGTTCTCGGCGGCCTACCCGAACATCACCATCCAGGAAGAGCGCGTCCCCTACGGCGACCTGCCGACCAAGGTGCAGGTCTATGTCGCCTCGGGCCAGGCGCCCGACATCATGATGGGCCGCAACGATTTCGCCTCGGCCTATGCCGCCGGCCAGTTGACCCTGCCGCTGCAGCAGTTCCTGTCGGCCGACTTCATCGCCGACGTCTACGCGCCGCTGCGCGAATCCGCGACCATCGACGGCAACCTCGTCTGCCTGCCGTGGGAGACCAACCCGGTCTACATGGCGTTCAATCGCGACATCTTCGACAAGCTCGGCATCAAGCCGCCGCCGGAAGTGGCAGAATACGATGGCGGCTGGACGGTCGAGGAGTACATGCAGTGCTTCGACGACGTCACCAAGGCGCTGCGCGCTTCGGGCGACCAGCAGACCTTCGCCCTCGCCGCCTCCGGGTACGGCAATGGTGGGCCGGGCTCCAACTACACCCAGCTCGAAAGCATCTGGGTGCGCATGATGGGCGACCCGAACGCCGAGAAGGGCTCGTCGGCTTACAACACCTTCATGGGCGTCTCCGAGGACGGCTTCACCGCCACCGGCTACGTCAACACCCCGGAAGCCGCCAAGGGCATGGCCAACTACAAGGCCGTGTTCACCAACGGCTATACTCCGACCGGCGTCGTGCCCGACCAGTTCCGCGGCGGGGCTGCGGCCATCACCTTCTCCGGTACCGGCACCGTGAAGCGGTTCCTGAAGACCGGCCAGCCGTTCAACTTCGGCATGTCGCCCGCCCCCAAGGGCACCATCGCCTACACCACCACGGTCGCCGACTCGCCGATCATCTGGTCGGGCACCCCGTACCCGGCGGAAACCGCGGCGCTCCTCGCCTTCATCTGCAACGATGAGAACCGCTTCGCCTTCCATGACGCGTGGGGCTCGATGCCGGTGCGCAAGACCCTGGTCGACGCGCTGCCCGAATACGCCACCGACCAGCGCCTGACGCTCGGCACCAATGTGGCCGACCACGCTTTCGGCCCGCCGAAGTCGGTTGGCTGGTTCGACTACTTCTCGGCCATCAACCCGGCCGTCAAGGACATCGCGCTCGGCGCCGATCCGCAGGGCCGCCTCGACCAGGTGGCGACCCAGATCGACGGTCTCCTCGCCAAGTACAAGTAAGCACCGCCAAATACGGCCTCCCCGGCCCTGGGCCGCTCCGTCCCTGGCGGGGCGGCCCGCCTCCCAAGAGGATGCATGCGACGATGAGAATTCCGGGCTTTTCCGTAAACCCCACCCGACGAGGCGAACTCGCCATCGGTCCGCTGATGGTGATCCCGGCCGCAGCCGGGCTCGGCGTCTTCTGGATCTGGCCGCTCATCGTCGCGATCATGAACAGCTTTCGCGGCTTCAATCCGTTCACCCATCGGCCCACCGGCTGGGCCGGATTCGCGAATTACCAGCAGATTCTGGCCGATCCGGCCTTCCAGTCAGCCTTCTGGATCTCGTTGGTCTACATGGTGCTGATGATCGTGGTGATCGTACCGTTGGCACTGGTTCTCGCGATCCTGCTCGACAAGCGCATGCCCGGGACCGTGCTGGCCCGGGCCGCCATCCTTGCTGCGCTGGCTTCGTCCGAGGCCGTGGCGGCGCTGATGTGGAACCAGCTCTACCAGCCCTCGAGCGGTTTGTTCGACGCCATCTTCCGGGCGCTCGGCATGCCCACCCAGCCCTTCCTCACCGACGGCAACCTCGCCATCGTGGCGATCGTCATCATGACGGCATGGAAAGATGTCGGCCTGCCCATGCTCATCTTCCTCGGCGGCCTTCAGGCCATTCCGCCGCACCTGTTCGAGGCGGCCTCGATGGATGGCGCCAACCGCTGGCGCAAGTTCTGGCGCATCACCCTGCCGCTGATGCGGCCGAGCATCGTGCTCTCGCTGTTCATGACCACCATCGCGGCGGCGCGCCTCTTCACCCCGATCCAGATCCTCACCTCCGGCGGGCCGAACGGGCAGACCTCCAACCTCGCGTACTTCTCCTACGCCCAGGCCTTCCTCTTCAATTCGCCCGGCCAGGCGGCAGCCAGCGTTGTCGTCATGCTGCTGATGCTGGTCGTGATCACCGTCATCCAAGGCCTCGCCCTGCGCGGCAAGCGTGGAGCATCCTGATGACCGACCAGGCAATTTCCGCCCCCGCCGCTGCCACTACGGCCGCCGCCAAATCGAAGACGGTGTGGAACTCGCGCATGGTGTTCGGGGCGATCACGCTCCTCATCATCACGGTGATCTTCGCGTTCCCCATCGTCTGGTCGGCGCTCTCGTCGCTCAAATCCACCGACGATGTGGTGAAGTTTCGCTACCCGCTGACCATCTGGACCTTCCTGCCGCCATTCCCGACGCTCGAGAACTACACGGCGCTGTTCACGCAGCTGAATTTTGGCCGCACGCTGTTCAACACCATTGTCGCGAGCGGCGGGCAGGTGATCATCGCGGTGCTGACCTCAACGCTGGCCGGCTACGCCTTCGCCCGCCTGCGCTTCCCACTGCGCAACACCATCTTCGTCATCCTGCTGCTGACGTCGTTCGTGCCGCTGGAGGTGATCCTGGTGCCGCTCTACGAGGTGGTGCGCGGCATGGGGCTGGTCTCGACCTATCCGGCGCTGTTCCTGCCCTTCGCCTGCAGCCCGTTCGGCATCTTCCTAATGCGGCAGGCCTTCCAGTCGATCCCGGTCGAGCTCGACGATGCTGCCCGCGTCGACGGTGCCTCGACGCTCAGGATCTTCTGGCGCATCGCGCTTCCCAACGTGAAGCCGGCGCTGGCAACGCTCGTTCTCATCCAGTTCATCTGGAGCTGGAACGCCTATCTCTGGCCGCTCGTCATCATCCAGGATCCCAACATGCAGATCGCCCAAGTGGCCATCTCGGGGTTCAAGAGCGTCCCCAACTTCCCGCTCGACGGGCCGCTGTTCGCCGGCGTCACCGTCGTTACCATTCCGCTGGTCGCCCTCGCGATCATCCTGCAGCGCTACTATGTGCGCGGCCTCATGAGTTCTGGAATTCGCTGATGACCACTCTGCTTGCCACCCTCGATCGCATCTCCGACGATCGCCTTACCGAACGCATCGGCAAGGCTCGCGCCATCATGGCCGATGCCGGGGTCGAGGTGCTGATGGTCTACTCGCACCCCAAGCCGGGTGGCGGCGTGCTGCAGTACCTCGCGGGCTGGGCCGCGCGCGCCGGCACCATCCTGCTGTTGCCCAGGCAGGGCAGGGGGATCATCCTCTCGGCAGGGCCGAACAACACCCGTGTCTTCAACCAGCGCTGCGGCTTCTTCGCCGATGCCCGCGCCTACGGTCCCAACGCTTCGCTCGAAAAGCTGCTCGGTGTGGCCCTCGGCGAATTCGGCGTCGCCGGCGGCAAGATTGGCGTTTCCGGTACCCCCTACATGCCGGCTCCGCTGCGCGCCGCCCTCGATGGGTACGTCAAGGAGCAGGTGTTCCTCGGCGATGCGCTCGATGCGCTGCGCCTCGTGCGCTTCGACGACGAAGTGCGAATGCACCAGCACGCCGCCGACATCTCCGTTGCCATGGTCGAGCGGGTCATGGAACTGGCGCGCCTTCCCAGCACCACCCCGTCCGACCTGATGATCGAAGCCGAACTCGCCGGGCGCAAACTCGGCGCGGACTCCGCCAGCATCTGGCTCGCCACCGGCGAGGAGCCGCCCACCACCTATTTCGAGCTCTTCGAGCTCAACCCGGCGATCGGTCCGAAGGACCGCGTGCAGCTTGGCGCCACCGTCACCTATGAGGGCCATTTCGGCCAGTGTCTGCGCACCGGCGTGCGCGGCGGCATCTCGCCCGCAATGCAGAGCGCCTGGGATCGCATGATCGAGATGCAGGATCGCGCACTCGCCACCCTCGTCCCCGGCGCCCCGATGCAGAACCTCGTCGATAGGCTCGAAGCCGATATCGACGCCTTCTGCCCTTTCACCCGCGCCACCGACCCGTTCCGCTTCCAGTCCTGCCACTCGCTCGGCATCAACTACTCGGACCCCAGCTACGTGCAGGCGGTGAATCCGGAGCGCGACCGCAGCAAGGATGGCTCGCTACCGCTCATCGCCGAGAACCAGATCTTCGAAATCCACCCCAACTTCACCATCCCCGGCCTCGGCCACATCTGCGTCGGCGACATGGCGCTGGTCACCGCGACCGGCGCGAAGTGGATCACCAACACCCCGCGCGAAATCGTGCGGCTCGACTGAGGGCTAACCATGCGGCTAGGCATAGACGGGCGCAAAATTCCCGAAGCGAAGAAGCGTGGCGGTGTCGCGAGCCTCGATCATGGCAGGCAACTGGGCATGGACGGTCTGTTCTACCGCACCGTGCTCGACGTCGCACCGACGCTCGACCCCGGCGTGCTGCGCGCCATCCGCCAGCGCGCCGACGAGCTCGGCATGTACATCGAGATGGGCCTGGGCAAGGTGAACCCCTACGCCTTGCCGGAGACGCCCGAGATGCGGGCGATCGGCGACGGCGACACGCTGCTCGGCTTCCGCCGCATGATGGAGGCCTGCGCCGCGATCGACTGCCGCGAGCTCTGGGTCGGCACCGCCAATCACAAGGACTATCCGGGGCGCTTCGGCACCGACCGGTTCCGTACCGACGTGGACTGGGCCGACCAGCTCGATGCCATCGCGAAGCTGCTGAAAAAGCTCAAGCCGATCGCGCTCGATCTGGGCATCCACATCAATATCGAGACGCATGAAGAGATCACCAGCTTTGAAGTGGTGCGCCTCGTCGAAGTCTGTGGCCCGGACGCCTTCGGGATCGTCTACGACACCAGTAACGGCCTGCAGCGGCTCGAGCATCCGGTCTGGGTGGCGAGGCGCGTCGCCCCCTACACCCGTCAGACCCACTTCAAGGACTCAGGCGCCATCTTCGTGGGCCGCAATGTTGGTATGGCCTGGCGGCCGTGCGGCAAGGGCATCGTCGATTTCGCCGCGATTCTGAAAATCCTGGCCGGCGTGCAGCCCGAACTCAACATTACCATCGAGAACTCCGAGCCGTTCGAAAACGGTCCGAGACTCGTGCGGTTCAACACGCTCGAACTGGCTGAGCCCGCCTTCCTCGCCGCGCACCCGGACGTCAGCGTCGAGGAATATGCCGACTTCGTCGCCATGATCCACGACTACGAAAAGCGCGTCGCCTCGGGCGAAGTGCCGCCCATGACCGAAGGTGTGCGCGACTTCACCTTCGACGATGCCGTCGCCGACATCCTCCATAGTCGCGACCACCTGCGCGGCATCTGCGAAGATCTCAACCTGCCGCTGCGCAAGCTCGCCGCCTGATCCGGAGCACGAAATGACTGACCTGCTGCTCGTCCACGGCACCGTGGTGACCATGAACGCCGAGCGCGCCATCATCGAGGATGGCGCGGTGGCGATCACCGGCGACCGCATCGCAGCCGTCGGCACAACTGCCGACCTGCTGCCGAAACACCCCAACCACAAGCAGATCGACTGCGCCGGCAAGGCGGTGATCCCCGGCCTGGTCGATGCGCACGGCCACGCCGGCCATTCGATCGTCAAGACGCTGGGCGCCGATACGCCATCGGTCTGGATGCGCATCGTCACGCCGATGTACTTCCACTACACGACGCCCGAGTTCTGGCTCGCCGACGGCTATATCTCTGCCGTCAACCGGCTACAGATGGGCGTCACCACGTCGGTGAGCGTCGTCGGCTCCGCCCCGCGCAGCGACGACCCCACCTTCGCCATCAACCAGACCAAGGGGTACGCCGATGTAGGCCTCCGCGACATCGTCTGCGCGGGCCCTGCGGGCCTCCCCTGGCCACACCCGACCACGCGCTGGGTCGACGGCAAGCCGACCCGCCACGCGGTGAGCTTCGATGAACTGATGGCCGGGGTCGAGGCCGTGATCCAGACCGTCAACGACACGCATGACGGGCGTATCAAGGCCTTCGTAACGCCCTTCACCATCATGCCCTCGATCGATCCATCGAACCCGACGACGCCCGATCGCGCCACCCGTTCGACCGCCGAGGACCGCATGCAGGGCCGTCGCGTCAAGGAACTGGCGGCAAAGTACAACACCCGCATCCATTCCGATGCCTTCGCCGGCCATGTCCGCATGGCCTGGCAGGACCCCGAGACCGCCATCCTCGGGCCCAACGTCCACCTGCAGCACTGCATCGGTCTGAGCCTCGACGAGGTCGACATCCTCGCCGAGACCGGCACCAGCATGACCCATTCGCCTGGCGGTCGTGCCCCGGTGATCGAGATGATGCAGCGTGGCGTCAACGTTGCCATCACCACCGACGGCGCGGCCCCGTGGGCCACCTTCGACCTGCTGCAGGCCGCCAAGCTCGCCCAACTCGCCCACCGCTGGCGCAACCAGGACGCCTATCTCCTGCCGCCCGGCAAACTGTTCGAGATGATCACCGTCGATGCCGCCAGGGCGCTCGGCATGCAGGACGAAGTCGGCTCGCTCGAAGCGGGCAAGAAGGCCGATGTCACTATCGTCAACCTCCGCAAGGCCCACCTCGTCCCCAACTGGATGGTCATCCACCGGTTGATCCTGCAGGCGGTTGGGCAGGATGTCGACACGGTGATCGTCGACGGCAAGCTGCTGATGGAAGACAAGCGCGTCCTCACCGTCGACGTTGACGCCGTTCTCGCCGAAGCCGAGGCGCAATCCTGGGCGGTCGTGAAGCGTGGCGGGCTCGAAAAACACCTCACCGGCCCCGGTTGGGGGATGATCCAGCGCACTTTCGACGCCCCCATCGACCTGCCGTTGCCGCCGGCGACCGCCGAATGATTACCCTGGTCCGCGCCCGCTTCGTCGTCGCCTACGAGCACGGCGACCACGCCATCATCCGCAACGGCGAAGTCGCCTACGAGGGCGATCGCATCGTCTTCGTTGGCAAGGCGTTTTCCGGCACGCCCGACCGGGTGATCGATGCGGGCGAAGCCATCCTCAGCCCGGGCTTCATCGATCTCGATGCACTGGCCGATATCGACCATGCCCTGATCGACAGCTGGCACGGCTCCGACACCGCGACCGGCCTCGACTGGTCGGAGGATTACTTCCGCAACCGCCGGCGCGATTTCTTTGCGCCCGAGGATCGCGATTTCCGGCACGAGTTCGCCTTTACCCAGCTGATACGCAACGGCGTCACCACTGCCATGCCCATCGGCGGCGAGATGCACAACGAGTGGTGCGAAACCTACGACGAGTGGGCCGGCGCGGCCGGTATCGCCGCTCGCCTCGGCCTCCGCCTCTACGCCGGTCCCAGCTATCGTGCCGGGGTCAACGTCGTCCGTGCCGACGGCAGCCGCGACGTACTCTGGAACGAAGCGCTGGGCGAAGCCGGCCTCGACGACGCCATCCGCTTCATCCAAGACTTTGACGGTGCCCATGACGGCCTGATCCGCGGCGTCCTCCTCCCCGCCCGCATCGAAACCATGCGGCCCGAACTGATGCGCCGCACCGGCGAGGCGGCAAGGCGCCTCGGCGTAAAAGTCCGCCTCCACTGCCTGCAAGGCCTCAGGGAACTGCGCCTCTTGCGCGAGTGGTACGGCAAGACGCCGCTGCAGCTGCTCGACGAAACTGGTCTGCTCGGCCCCGATCTCCTTATCCCGCACGCCGTCTATCTCGACCTCCATAGCCGCAACCCCAACCCCGGCAACGGCGAGCTGGAACTGCTGGCCAGGAGCGGCGCTACCGTCATCCATTGCCCGATGACCTCGTTCCGCTATGGCACGGCGCTCGAGAGCTTCCCCAAATACCGCGCCGCCGGAGTGAAGTTCGCGCTTGGCACCGACTCCTTCCCACCCGACATGATCCGCAACATCGACATCGGCGTGCACATGCCCAAGGTCATCGAAGGGCGCACCGATGCCGGCAGCGCCGCCGACATCTACCGTGCCGCGACGCTGGGAGGCGCCCAAGCCCTCGGCCGCGACGATCTCGGCCGCATCGCGGTGGGCGCCAGGGCCGACCTGATCATCGTCGACCTCACCGACCCTCGCGTCGGCATGGTCGAGGATCCGATCCGCACGCTGCACATGAACTGCACCGGGGCCGACATCACCACGGTGATCGTCAACGGCCGCACCGTGATGGAGGATCGCGTGCTGCCGGGGGTCGACGCGCGAGGCATGCGTGAGCGGCTCGCGAGCTACTACGCTGCCATGCAGGCCGGCTATTCCGAGCGCGACTACCTGCGCCGCCCAACCACCGAGATTTTTCCGCCAACCTTCCCGGTGCACGATTAATGTGTGCGGAAGGCTAGCGAAATGAATCCAATCTTGCGCGACCGTTGCAGGCAACCTATGTAGCGCGGAGGGGATCAGTATGCTGAAAACAAACGAAGACCGCGCCTCCGCGACCGTTACCAGTGCCCGCTGGACTCAAATCTACGACGACCTGAAGGCTGCGATCCTCGCGCACGCCATCGCGCCGGGCACCAAGCTGCCCGAAGACGAGCTCGGCGAGGTCTATTCGGTCAGCCGCACGCTGGTGCGCGCCGCCCTCCAGGCGCTTGCGCATGATCGTCTGGTCCAGCTCGAACCCAATCGCGGTGCCTTTGTCGCCAAGCCCACCAAGCGCGAGGCGCGCGAGGTGTTCGAGGCCCGTGCCATCATCGAGCCGAAGGTCGCGGCCATGGCCGCCGCCATCGCCAAACCGGCCGACGTCAAGGTGCTGCGCAAGCATCTCGACGAGGAGCACAAGGCCATCCACGACGGCCGGCAGGGCGACGCCATCATGCTCTCCGCCCGTTTCCACGAAGGTATCGCCGAGATCGCCGGACAGACGATCCTCACCGAAATCATCCGCTCGCTCTGCTCGCGCTCGACCCTGATCATCTCGCTCTATTCCAAGCGCGCCGACGCCTTCTGCGAAAGCCACGCCCACCACGCGCTCGTCGATGCCATCGCCAAGAACAGCGAGCTCGATGCCTCCGAACTGATGACCAGCCACTTGGTCGATCTGCTCTCCGGCATCGATGTCTCCGAGAGCGCGGCGCCGCACCGCCGCCTGTCCGAGATCCTCCGCAGCCAGCGCTGAGCCGCTGCCATCCGCGCCTGCAGCGGCCCCGTCGCGACGGGGCCCCTTGCGTTGGCGCGCGACGTGCACGGAAAATAGGTGCACGGGTCGCGCAGTTTTTGCATTCCAATGTACGTGATTATGTATACAATCATCGCGCAAGCGATGGCACGAGCGCCGTCGTACCGATACACATCGACGACACTCGAGAGCAGAAGCATGACGGTAGACGGCCTGGTCCCCAGCATCGACGCCTTTCGGGTCACCCTCGACAACACGTCCGATACCAGCGGCCTGCAGCGCCTCCTCGGCGAAGGGCGGCTGAAGCCCGACGACGTCATAGCTGTCACCGGAAAGACCGAGGGCTGGGGCCCCGACGAGACCAGCCGCGTCGACGCCGATCGCGCCATCCGCCGCTTCCTGCTCGACAACGGCACGCGCCCCGCCGGCGTCATCGACCAGATCCCGATGGTCTTTACCACCGGCGGCATCGGCATCCTCACCCCGCATATCGTGCTTTATGTCCGCTCGAGCGCTGCCCCTGCAACCGATGGTAGCGGCCGCCTCGCCGTCGGCGTCGCCCGGTCCGCCGTCATCCGGCCCGAATGGATGGCCACCACGCAGCTGCTCGAAGCCAATGCCGCCGCGCTGCGCGAAGCCGCCACCGGGGCCGGAATGGCCACCGCCGAGATCGAATATGTGGTCGGCAAGGCCTACTATCCCACCAAACAGGATTTCGCCGATGCCCGCGCCGCCGGGCAGGTCATCCCCGAGCTCGAGCCGCGCGTCCTGTTTCGCAAGGCCAGCGGCTCGGCTGGCCTTGCGGTCGCCGTTGCCGCCGACGGCCTGCCCATGCCGCTGGCCGATGAGATCGGCACTCGCCTCGATCTCTGGTCGGGCAAGGTTGCGGTCTCGGCCAACGAGTGGGAATTCGCCGGCGGCGCGCCGCAGACCCAGTTCGTGGTGCTCGGCAACACCGCCGGAGCTGGTGGCCGGCTGCGCGTCGGGCACGCTGCGATGACCGATGGGCTCGACGCCGACGCCTTGCGCCGGGCGTTGCGCCGCGCCGGGCTCGCGGTCGGGGAGGGCTCGCTGACCCCCGAGCAAACCGCCAAGGTCGTCGCCGTCTATGCGAAGTTCAGCGGGCCGGTCGACGGCAAGATGCGCGGGCGCCGGCAGATCATCGAGAGCCCCGAATACATGAACCAGAAGAAGGCGGCGATCGGCGGCATGTTTGCCTCGATCCTCCAGGACAACCTCGTCTGGATATCCGGTTCGGCGACGCACCAGGGCCCCGCCGGTGGCGGCACGGTGGCCGCCGTCGTCGAAGTCGGCTGATCCATGCGGCTGCGCTTCAAGCTCAACCACTACTACCAGGGCCAGAACGCTCCGTTCCTCTACGCCGCCGATGCCGGGCTTCTGGCAGACGCGGGCATCGAGATGGATTTCATCGAAGGCTTCAGCTCTTCCCAGGTGACACGGGCGATCGTGGAAGGTGGCGCCGACATCGGCTTCGGCGACGTCACGTCCGTCATTCAGCACGCCATGACCAATGGCGACACATCCATCCGTTGCCTGCTCCCCATCTATGCCCGCTCACCCTGCGCGCTCGGCTACCATCACAGCGTGCCTCCCCTCGCGCTCAGCGACCTCGGCGGCGCGAGGCTCTGCGGCCCGCAAGGCGATACCTCGGCCCGCCTGCTGCCCGCACTGCTCGCCCTCAACGGGCTCGCGGACCTGCACTACGATTTCGTGACGGTGACGCCCGAGGAGCGCGACCGCATGGTGGCGAACCACGAAGTTCTCGCCGCAACCTGCTTTGACGCCACGCTCAAGTTCGCCATGCCGATGCGGGGCCACGACAGCTCCGACATCGAGTTCCTCTATTTCGCCGACCACGGCCTCGACAGCTATTCGAGCGCCGTGATCTACGACCGGGCAAAAATCGGGGAAACCTCCGCCGCCCTCGCCGCCGTGTTCCGTCAAGCCTGGCAAGACTGCCGCCAGGCCCCCGAACTTGGCGTCGCGGCGGTCACGGCGCGCAATCCGCTGCTCGAGCCAGCCCTTGTCCGCGCCCAATTGCAGTGGGTGCTGGACCACCAGGTCTTCCTGTCCGACCGTCCGGCGCTGGTTTTCGAACCGGCGACACCGCGCTGGAGCAATACGGTCGCCATTGCCCGATACGGCGTAACGGGCAAGTTCCAGCCGCACCCCGCTGACACCACGATAGGGATTTACGTCTGCGACCTGTGAGTTTTGCGGGCATGCCGGCGTCACGCCGGCTCCCACCAACTCCGGCTACTGAGGGGCTGTCGAAAGAGCGACGCGGCGAAGCCGCGAGGAAAGGGCGGACGGAAACCGCCCGCCCTTCCGGTGATCAGGCCGCCTCAGCGGCGGCGCCAGCAAGTGGCAGCGGGGGCAGGGGCCTGCGGGCCCCAGCCGGCACTGGCGGGGGATCGTCGTCGTCATCATCCTGGCGACTGCGACCGAACCACCGCTTGAGGTGCCACTTCGCCCCAGATGCGCGTTCGCGCTCGAGCTCCGAGCTGTCATATTCATCAGAGGGGTAAAAGCTCATCATCTTCACCATGCGCTCGCCCTCCCGGAGCTTGCCGGGAGGACCAGTTCTCAAGCGTGAGTCAGGCCGCGGCCCGCGCCGTCTGCTCGATCTGCTGGGGCTGCTGGCCGAGGCTCGCTCCGGCTGGCGCGTTTCCGATCGCGATGCGTCGCGGCTTCAACTGCTCCGGTACCTCGCGGACGAGGGTGATCGTGAGCAGACCGTTTTCGAGCGAGGCGCCGTCCACCTTTACATGGTCGGCGAGACTGAAAGTCTGCTTGAAGCTGCGGTTTGCGATCCCCTGATGCAGGTATTGCCGCTTGTCATCGTCTCGCGTCTTGGAGCCAGTCACGAGCAGCGCGGTACCTTCCTGCGTCAGCTCGATCTCGCTGGCCGAGAAACCGGCAACCGCCATGCTGATGCGATAGCTGTCCTCGCCGAGCTTTTCGATGTCGTAGGGCGGCCAGTCCGGGCGAATGCTGCTGTCCAGCATGTCGAACAGCCGGTCGAAGCCGACCGTGGAACGATAGAGAGGTGCGAAGTCGAAGGTTCTCATAGCCACATTCTCCTTGGAGCAACATAGATACGAGGGACGGACCCACCTGCGGGCCACCCCGTTTTCATCGGCCCCGAAGGCACCGACGGAGTTGATTTAGGGAGCGCGTTGCCGTCGTCAAGGGGCGAGATTCACGCTGTGGCGTGCACTCAGGCGCGATCAGTGGGCGCGTCGGATGGCCACCAGATCGGTGGGCCGGATCAGCCGCGCATGCGCCACCGTGACCGAGTGTATCGGACCCTCGATCGTCTCCTCCCAAAACGTCAGAAAGGCGCCGAGCGCCGGGAAGCTCGGATAGGTGTCGTAGCGCTGCCAGATGAAATCCTGGAACAGGTGGCGATGGTCGGGCATCCGGTAGACGATCTGCGCGGTGGTCAGCCCGTAGCCGACATTGGCTTGCTCATCGGAAGACCAGGAAGACATCCTAAAACCTCTGGTTTTGCAGTGTAGCCGGAAGCCAGATTGAGGCTGATGGCGATTGATTTCAAGGCGGTAGCTTGGTTCCAAAAAAATCTTGGCGGAGCCTCTTGAACGCGAAAAATCGCGCTCCTAGTTCATTTTCGCTCGGGCGCGGGCGCGTCCGGGCGACACTCACATCGTTGCATTTCAATGGAGGAAGCTTTGACGAAGTTCCGTCCTTTGCATGACCGAGTCGTGGTCAAGCGCATCGACGCGGAGCAGAAGACCGCCGGGGGCATCATCATCCCCGACACTGCCAGGGAGAAGCCGCAGGAAGGCGAAGTCGTCGCCGTCGGGCCTGGCGCCCGCAACGAGCGCGGCGAGCTGGTTGCCACCGAACTCAAGCCCGGCGACCGGGTGCTGTTCGGAAAGTGGAGCGGCACCGAGGTCAAGCTCGATGGCCAAGAGCTCCTGATCATGAAGGAAAGCGACATCATGGGCGTGATCGAGCCCGCCGCTGAAGTCAGGAAGGCCGCCTGAGGCCTTCATTCCACCCAGAGTCAAATCTCGTTACGTCTCAAGGAGTGACGACAAATGGCTGCTAAAGAAGTCAAGTTCTCCCTCGATGCCCGCGACCGGATGCTGAAGGGCGTCGATACCCTCGCCGACGCGGTGAAGGTGACCCTCGGCCCCAAGGGTCGCAATGTGGTGATCGAAAAGAGCTTCGGGGCCCCGCGCATCACCAAGGACGGCGTCACCGTCGCCAAGGAGATCGAACTCTCCGACAAGTTCGAAAACATGGGCGCGCAGATGCTGCGCGAAGTTGCCAGCAAGCAGAACGACCTCGCCGGCGACGGCACCACCACGGCGACGGTGCTGGCCCAGGCCATCGTCAAGGAAGGCGCCAAGGCGGTGGCGGCCGGCATGAACCCGATGGACCTCAAGCGTGGCATCGACCTCGCCGTCGGCACCGTCGTGGGCGAGCTCAAGAAGAATGCCCGCAAGATCACGTCGAACGACGAGATCGCCCAGGTCGGCACCATTTCGGCCAACGGCGAGACCGCGATCGGCAAGATGATCGCCGAGGCCATGCAGAAGGTCGGCAACGAGGGCGTCATCACGGTCGAGGAAGCCAAGACTGCCGAAACCGAACTCGATGTCGTGGAAGGCATGCAGTTCGACCGCGGCTATCTCAGCCCGTACTTCGTGACGAACCCCGACAAGATGCGGGTGGAGCTCGAAGATCCGTACATCCTGCTGCATGAGAAGAAGCTCTCGAACCTGCAGCCCATGCTTCCGGTCCTCGAAGCAATCGTGCAGACCGGCAAGCCGCTGCTCATCGTGGCCGAGGATGTGGAAGGCGAGGCCCTCGCAACGCTGGTCGTCAACAAGCTGCGCGGCGGCCTGAAGATTGCGGCCGTGAAGGCTCCGGGCTTCGGTGATCGCCGCAAGGCCATGCTCGAGGATATTGCCGTGCTCACCGGCGGTAACGTCATCTCCGAAGACCTCGGCATCAAGCTCGAGAACGTCACTCTCGAGATGCTCGGTACCGCCCGCAAGGTGACGATCGAGAAGGAGAACACCACCATCGTCGATGGTGCCGGCTCCAAGACCGACATCCAGGGCCGTGTCGCCCAGATCAAGGCGCAGATCGAGGAAACCACCTCCGATTATGACCGCGAGAAGCTGCAGGAGCGACTGGCCAAGCTCGCCGGCGGCGTGGCGGTGATCCGCGTCGGCGGGTCGACCGAGGTCGAAGTGAAGGAGAAGAAGGATCGGGTCGATGACGCCATGCATGCGACGCGAGCCGCAGTCGAGGAAGGCGTGCTGCCCGGCGGCGGTGTCGCGCTGCTTCGCGCGGCAAAGGCCCTCGAAGCCCTGAAGCCGGACAACGCCGACCAGCGTACCGGTGTGGAGATCGTGCGGCGCGCCATCCAGTGGCCCGCCAAGCAGATCGCGCTCAACGCCGGCGAAGACGGTTCGGTCATCGTGGGCAAGCTGCTGGAAAGCAGTGACTACTCTCACGGCTGGAACGCCCAGACTGGCGAGTATGGCGACCTCTACAAATGGGGTGTCATCGACCCCGCCAAGGTCGTGCGTGTCGCCGTCGAGGATGCTGCATCCGTAGCCGGCCTGCTGATCACCACTGAAGCGATGATCGCTGAAAAGCCCAAGAAGGAAGCTCCACTGCCGGCGTCCCCCGGCGGTATGGACTTCTGAGTTGGAAGGGCCGGTTTCGACCGGCCCTTTTCTTTACGTGTTCATGACCTTCGATGACCGCAGCGGGCGCACAGTGGCCACAGCTTGAGGCCTGGCTCTGGCCCGAGGCGGACCCCACCAAGAACTGCGCCGAGTTGGCGGTGAGGCCCATTCACGTCGGTCAGACACATTACTCGACGCTTCCGGAACCGGCCGGGTTGCCTGGGAGCGGGCATTTCGCTTTGCTTGTGCCAGCGGACCTCGTGGCGTATCGCGTTGCCGGCAAAAGGGCAGGCAGCGCCATCCAATCGAACCAGCAGGGGTCTTGTGGCCGTGTTCCCGCGATCGGCGGCGACGCACTTTCGCTGCGAACGGAACAGCGCCCCAGTTACTGGGTGGGCCGGCGCGGTTCAGCGACATCGCGTTTGGCGCCGTGGTCCGCATTTGGCGCGGCGCGGTCATGGGCGCTGGCGCCTGAGGCCGCTTGACAGTCCATTCGATCGGAGCGATGACGCAAATTGGAGCACGTTCTCCAATTACACCGAAGACTTCGGGTCCCTTGGTACGGACAGTGGTCGTCGTCAGAGATTGGCCTCGTTACACCGCACGCCTTCGACAAGCGCTGCTGATGGCCGAACGCATCTGCGACTGCTCAACTCTCACCAAGGTAATCAAATGTCGACGTCTGTCGCCAAACTCGAGTCTTATCGTTTTTTTGCCCGGTCTACCTCCACTGAGGTCGAGTGCAAGACACTTGCACCGGCGCATGTATCTGCGGATCAACCGCTTCCTCTCATTCTCCACTTGCACGGCGCGATGTCGTCCGCTGCGTCACTGGAAATGGCACGCGCGGCATACGAGGCCGCCTGGGTCGCAGGCGACCTGCCTCCCGCACTCGTCGCTTGTGCGTCAACGCCGACCCAAGGCGGCTTCTACATCGACTATCCCGGCGGGCCGCTTTGGGAAACTCTGGTGGCGCAAGAGTTGCCCGACTATCTGGCGAAGCACCATCAGCTCGCTTCCCGCCGGGCTGCGATAGGATTTTCAATGGGCGGCTACGGGGCGCTCAAGATGGCTTTGCGGCGTCCGGATGCCTACCAGGCTGTGGCGGCACTTTGCCCGACGGTGTTTCCAGCCGAGGACCTGGCGAGTGTGCCAGCACGGAACCGGCCAGCGGTTCTTAACGAACTCAACCAGGCCATGGGATCAGCTGGCTACGATGCATGCAGCGTCTACAGCGTCCTGCAGAGCAACCTGGGTGCGGTCCGCAGCGCGAACCTCGGTATGTTCATCGATTGCGGCGAGCTGGACGAGTATGGCCTCCTCGACGGCGCAAGGTACCTGGATCGTGTGCTGACGAAGCTCTCGGTGCCACACGAATTTCATCCGATCCCGGGCGCAGGCCACGCAGACGCCCATGCGATCGGACGGCAGGCATCTGCAATCAGGTTCATCGGCCACGCTCTGCAAGTGGCGGCCTGACCTCTGCGCAGGCGGCACCAGCGATTGTTCTCGCAACGGAAGCTTACAAGACCAACTCCCACGCCCAATATGGGGGCGTGAGAGTTCCAACATCGCCCCGAAATTCGCTGCGTCCGACGCGTGCCGTGACTTCTGCTTCTGGCGCAAAGCGGAGACTGCGAACCCATGCGTTACCCGGAGCCCAGGCTTGCTGCGCGAGAGAACTTTACGTGCGTCATACCCACTGATTCTGCCGGTGAATGTTGGTAGCGGAGATGTGACACCAGCGATCCCCCACGTCGCTGCTACCGCTCTCTTTTCATCGGAAACGCATCGCGCCGTAGGTTAGGAAGCTCACCTTGCCACTGGCCGATACCACCAGTAGCGTCCGCCCATGTGCCACGCTTACTCTGTCACCACCAACATCGAAGCCATTCGCCAGATGGTGCAGACCATTTTCCGCTTCGACGTGGCGGCCAACATCGGCAACCTGGCGCCGCAAACGGGCGTCTACCCGGACATGCTGGCGCCGATCATCCGGAACCGCCCGGGGCTCGAGCGAGAGCTGGTTAAGGTTCGATGGGGCATGCCTACCTCGTCGCAAGCCCTCTACCAGGCGGCGCAGGCTCGCGCCGACAAGATCGCCAAGAAGCAGGGCAGGGACCTAACCGCCGATGAGTTCGCCGAGCTGCTGCGGATGGAGCCCGACCGTGGCACGCACAACGTCCGGAACACTAAGAGCCAGCACTGGAAGCGATGGCTGGGGCCGGAGTTCCGATGCATCGTGCCGTTCACCAGCTTCGCCGAGGTGAGCAGCGAGATCGGACCGGACGGCAAGAAGCTGGGCAACACCTGGTTCGCCTTCAACGACAGCCGGCCGCTTGCGTTCTTCGCCGGTATCTTCGCACCGCAATGGACAAGCGTCCGGAAGACCTCGGAGGGGTTGATCACCACTGACCTCTTCGCCTTCCTCACGACCGACCCGAACAATGTCGTCGCCGTCGCCAATCCCGACGCCATGCCGGTGATCCTGCGAACGCCTGAAGAGACAGAGATCTGGATGACGGCCCCATGGGAGGAAGCGCAGAAGCTGCAGCGGCCGCTCCCCGATGGCGTGCTGCAGGTGGTCTCGGTCGGGAACAAGGAAGACCCGCCGGAGGAGAACTTTCCCGCCCCTCCGGCGCAGCAGGATTTGTTCTAGCCGAAGTCGTAGGGCCTCCGGGCCCGTCGCTGCTCTTTGGCCCTCTTGGCTTTCTCGATCGCGGCCTTGACCCGCTGATCCTCCCGCCAGGCGGCCGAGCCTTCGATGGCGCGGTCACGAGCTCGTATTTCGAGAGCATGCGCCGTCGCTTCTTCCACTGTTGTGGTCACGATGCTCATGCTGTGGGCACCGCCAGGGGCGCCATAGGTTTCTTTGGCCATGGCCTGAACTCCGATTGTCTGGAGTCCTGAACGCTATGCGCCGGTCTTTGACCCGTGCAAGCCACGAGGGGTTGTAGGCCCTTCCGACGCAACGCTACCATGCTTGCAGGAGGACCCGATGGAACCCCAGATCAAGCCGACCAAGCTCATCGTCGCCATGGCCTTCGTTCGCGACGAGGAGGGCGAGCTGCGCCCAGCGTTCGAGCCGCGCGAGATGCAGAGCGAGGAGCGCGCCGGCAGAGAAGCTCGGTTGTGGGCGAGTTCTGGACAGTACGTCGGTGCGATTGCCTGGTCGAGGTCAGCCGACTTAACTAACGGGGTGTTCGGCGACCCTGAGGTGATATTCCAGTGGGGCGCTATCCCCGACATGGAGTAGCAGGCCTATTCGGGCTTGCGCCGCTCCCTTAGCCGTGCCGCTACCGACGGCGGTAAGTCAGGCAGCTTTGCGATGATGTCCTCGATCAGCTCACTTTCAGTCATGGGATGCTCGCCGGTTATGAGGCTGCGGCTGCGTTCGATGGCTGGACCGACGGTCTCGCGGACGCTTGGCGCCGCCGGTTTGTGAGCCACGTTCGGCCGGCGCATCAATGCCACCGGTCCACATCGCGCGGGTTCCGCCGCTGCATCTCCTGCTCGTAGATTTCGAGCGCTAGCGGGCTCTCGATGATTTCGAGCAGCCGGGTGATGGTTTCCTCTCGGCTCATGCCGCTGTCCGATGACAGATAGTCGTAGAGGACGTCCGAGACCATCACGACGATGTCGTCGGCGCTCACGGGCTGGCGGCCGAGCTTGGCTTCAGCTTCAGAGAGACGATGTGTTGTGGGCATCTTCGGCCTCCTCAAGGTGGACCTCGGAGGCTGGCTTGTCTTCTCGGAGGCCCTTGAACGATGGATGGCGGATCAGGCCATCCGGGGTGATCTCGGTATATTCGACTTCGGCGAGCAGCCGCGGCTCGACCCAGCGCGCGACCCGCATCTCGGTCCGCGGCATACCCACCACGGGCGGCCGCTCGTCGGTGCGGATCAGTTGCAGCACTTCCCAGACATCTCGCCGCAGCTTGTCGGTGAAGCCCGTTCCAACGCCGCCACGGTAGACGAGCTTGCCGTCCTCATAGGTGGCGAGGAACAGGCCCCGGACGTTGTCGACGCCATACTCCGGCGGGCGCCAGCCGATGACGACGAACTCCTGGCGCTGCACGCACTTGATCTTCTGCCAGGCGGTCGACCGATCGCCGCCGTAGTAGCGAGCGTTGATCGCCTTCGCGATCACCCCCTCGTGCCCGCCCTCGCACATCGCGCGGAAGACGGCCTCGCCATCGCCGACGATGTGATCCGAATAGGCGATCGGGGCATCATCCGGGAGATCGGAGAGCAGCGCCTCGAGCCGCGCCTTGCGCTCGAGCTGCGGCAGCGGCGCCAGATCCTCGCCGTCCTGCTCCAGCAGATCGAAGGCGTAGAAGACGACGGGCTTATGCCCATCGAGGCTGTTTTTGAGGAGCGTGAAATTGGTCCGACCGTGCTCGTCGATGGCGCAGAGTTCGCCGTCGATCAGGGCGGTACCCTTGGTGAGCCTTGAGAGCGCCGGCGCCACGTAGCCGAACTGCCGCGTCCAGTCATGGCCCTTGCGGGTATAGAGCCGCACCTGGTCACCGGCGATGGCCGCCTGCATTCGGTAGCCGTCGAGCTTCATCTCGAACAGCCAGTTATCCCCGGTGGGGACGCGGCGTTCGAGCGTGGCCAGTTGAGGCGGCCGAAACTGGGGGAGGACGAGAGGGGTAGATTCCGAGTCCCTGCGGCTTGGCCGCTTCGTGCGGAGGGCGGCCTTTACGGCCGGCATGGGGAACTCGTGAACATCGGCGAATCAATGCCGCCAACGCGGTTCGGTTGCCAGCCCCTGCCGGCAATTTGAACCTATCCCTGCGGAAGGACGTTGGACCGGTCCCAAATGCAATGGAGAAGCACGATGGCTACCACCACGCGAGGCCGCGCTCAGGACCGGGCGAAAGTTGCCGGTGGGCAGGATCACGAAGTCCGCTACGAAGCCAAGAAGACCGGCGCCAGCAAGGAAGACGTGAAAGCAGCGGTGAAGTCGGCCGGCAACAGCCGCAAGAAGGTCGAGGAAAAACTGGGGAAGTAAGCCTTAGTGGGGACGTCGCCGTCCCCGAGGCCTTGCATTCGGACATGGAGTGATCGGCCATGGCCAACCTGCCCAAGCCCGGCATGCCGTTGGTCGAGTCGCCGGAACCCGGCGTGCAGCGCTGGACCTTCGCCAGCGACGACCCCGCCGAGCAGCGGAAGGAATACCGCTATTGGCTGGGCTGGTTCGGGCTCGAAGAGGATGTGGAGCCCTTCGAGCGGCACGGGCGCGTCTGGCTGGTAAGGGGCCCTACTGTCGAGTGAGCCGACGGCATCAGTTGAGACGCGATAGCTGACGTTCCTCCCAACGCAGCACCGTTTCCCATAGACCCTCGCGATCGTGGGATCTAAGCACGATGCGTAGAGTGGGCCACGGTCCCTCGGGACGATAATTGTCGCGGGCGATGGCGGCAAGTATCCGTCCTGCCTCCCGCCGCGCCAGCAGCGCGTCCCGCAGAACGCCTCCTTCGTGATCGACTAACAGCACGTCGTCCTCATAAAGGTCGAAGTAGAACCGCGGCATCGTTCGAGCGCCCTTATGTGGTTGCAAGGGGACAAGCTAGATATCCCGATAGCGTTCCGTTCCGACCACGAACGAAAGAGCCCCGATCCTTTCGGAGCCAGGGCCAGCGCGTTGCGGGGCTGAGCCACAAGGTCTCAGGTTTCGACATGAAGTGACAGGAAGCGCTAGGAATGCATGACCCGAGCGCGGGCTCTCTCAGCTAGGAGCGCTGCCGAACCCATTTCCTCTATGAGGCAAGGCTACCCGGAGGCTAGCTCCGTAGTTCATGCTGAAGGTCGTCCGAGAGTCTATCAAGCGAGCGATCCAGATCCGCGAGAGCGCCAACCATTGGATGATCTTTGATAGCTTGATGGAACTCCAGTCGTCGCTGTTGAACCGTGTCGAGAAGCTCTCCCAACTGCATCCGGGCCTGCAGGCGCTCCCCCTCTGAAAAACGTGATCCGCTCTTCTGCACTCGCAACCTCGCAAGTTGTTGCTGCCATTCTGCGAGGTTTCCCAGGTAGGGAGAGGCAAGGGCCTTGGCAGCCCGACGCGCGACAACTTCTGCAACCTGCGTTCGCTTCTGATGGGCCATGACAGTCTTCCGCGTTAGTTCCCTGCGGCTAGTAAACGCTTGCCGGGACCAATTGATCCCGAGGAGTGGTCAGCTCCAGCGCTGCGGTTCCAGTTGATCGGAGGATGGTCCGTCGATGTCAGCTGCATCACAGGTTCGCTGGGCTATCAGTCAGGCGACTCGTCTCGCGTCCACACCGCTTGACCTGTCGGCGGCGCCTCGCCCCAGTCGCCGCCTATTGCGGCCTCAGCGCCCCCTGGGGCTTCCGCGGCTACTGAAGGACGGACCTCAAACCGGAGTGAGGTAGGCGTCATTGAAGTGACCCATTAAGGCCAGGCTGTCGAAGTAGTAAATCCTCGGTTCGAAGTTGGAGTGGTCGACCAGCTGGCGTAACTCCTGCAGGGTTCGGTTCACATGCACACTGGACAGGCCCAGTACCGAGGCCATCGTGTCCTGAATTGATCTACCTCAAGGGCACCGGCCGTGATGTTCCTATCGTGCGGGCATGGACATTCGGATCGAAGTGCTGCGGTACAATGGACACTGGGTGGTTACCCAAAGCGGTCCAGAATTGCGCTTTTGTGACACCCAGGCGGCGGCGGTTGCCGAGGGGATCGAGGCTGCCAAGAAGTACCACACCATGAACGGCGGCCGCGCCACGGTATATATTTGGTCGGACGGCCACGAGGCTCTGGTTTTCGATTCTCTATCCTCACGCCAGTGAAGGCGAGCTTTCTATCGGCGTGAGAGAAGGCACGCGCCTACTTGATCAACCCGCGTCGCTGTAGCCAGCTCTTGCCGCGCCGCGTGATGTGGACCCGCTTCTTGTCGCCGCCCATCACAAGCCGCTCGTCCCAGAGGATCTGGAACTCCGGTCTATCCTCCATCGGACTGCCGACCTCCTTGCTCAAGCGGATCAGCTCGTCGATCGCGATCTGGGGAAGGTCGTAGTCCTGCATGCCGGTGGCGTAGCAGATTCCTGAAACGCAAAAAGCCCCGGTCCTCTTCGGAGCCGGGGCCAGTGCCTTGCGGAGCGTCTGGGCCGCAAGGTGTCAGATTTCGACAGAGAGTGACAGGAAGCGCCAGAATGTGATGGCTACCTGCCGCCCTGGGCCTCCAGCCGGGCAATCGCCTGCAGGATGGCGAGGTTCTGTTTCCGCAGCTCGTCCAGCGTGCCGTCGGTGCGCCGCTGGAAATCGTCCTGCTGCTGTTGCCCGAGGCTGATCCGGGTTTCGATGGTAGTGACCCGCGTCGCCACCGCGCCGCTGGCATCCTCTACGGCTGAAACCCGCCTGCCAAAAACCTCCATGGCGGCAGTCTGCGAGGCCAGGTAGTTGCTGAGGTGGGCCTGGATGTGGCTGACCAAGGTGCGTATCGTCACGGGCGAGTGCGGCGAGGCTCGACGCCAGGGCCACCAAGCGGAGCCTCGCACACTCGTTACTGGAGGCGGTCTCGCGTCCACTAGAGACCGCTGCCGAAGCCGCCTGAGGATCCAGCTCAGCCCCTTCTGCAGAGCCGATCCGACCGGGACAGTACTCCTATCTGCCGCGATTTGCTAGTATTTGGCACCGACCGTCGTTCTGACTACGGCAGCCGCTCCTGACGGCGCGTCCACAACGCCAGGAACGGGAGGGCGCTATGTTCAACGAACTCGGCGCCCACCTCGTCAGGCGACCAGCCCGCGCCGCTGCAGCCAGCTGTTGCCGCGCTGCGTGATGTGCACGCGCTTCTTGTCGCCGCCCATGATCAGCCGTTCGTCCCACAGCACCTGAAACTCGGGCCGATCCTCCATCGGCGAGCCGACCTCTTTGCTCAGCCGGATCAGTTCGTCGATGACGTGCTGGGGAAGGTCATAGTCCTGCATGCCGCTGGCGTAGCAGATTCCCGAAAAGCAAAAAGCCCCGGTCCTTTCGGACCCGGGGGCCGTACCTTGCAGAGCCTTTGGACCTTGAGGGCGCTCACAGCTAAACCGGGCACCGTTGTAAGAGATGTGGCTCAAACGCCACAGACGCTGCGCAGACTATCCCGTTGGCAATTCGTGATTTGTTGCATTCGGACGCGCTGGATAGAAGACCGTCATAGACCTTCAGGAGTTGAGGCAATGAACAAACTAGCAATTTTGGTGTCGGCGCTGACGATCTGCGTCGCTGCACCTGCGGTGGCGGCGGACTTCATGGAGCCGGTAGTCGTCACTGATTCGGCGTCTTATGATTGGAGTGGCTTCTATATCGGTCTCAACGCCGGCGTTGGCCTGCTTTCGCATACGACAACGGAATACGAAGGCAACATCTGGGACTACGGTGACTTTTCCGCGAGTGGCTTTGGCGCCTCCGTCGGCGCGACGATCGGCGCGAACGCTCAGTTCGGTGCTGGAGTTGTCGGCGTCGAGGCGGACATCAACTGGTCGGGTCTCAGCACATCTTCTAGTTGGGATGGTGGCGACATCGAAAACAACGTGGATTGGAATTGGTATGGCACCTTGCGCGCCCGCGCCGGCCTCGCCGTCGACCAGGCTCTGATCTACGCAACGGCGGGTGCCGCGTTCGTCGACACCAGCTACTATTATGGCTATGTGGATGACTTTGCATCGTTTGACGGCATTCAGGTTGGCCTGACCGCTGGCGTCGGTGCCGAATACGCTCTCTCGGACAATATGTCGGTAAAGGCGGAATACCTCTACATCGGGCTGCCGACTGAGACCGTGCTCGATGACTCTGATACGCCGATAGACTTTACCTCGAGCGCGCATGTGGTTCGTGCCGGTCTGAACTGGTCGTTCTGACGTCTGCCCATAGAGCTTCAACGATAGGGGGGGGCCGGTTCCGGCCCCCCCTTTGCTTTTGGTGGCGAGGCAGATCTGAGTCTTGCCTACCCTTGCTGAGCGTGCGCCAAGTGGCGCGCAGTCCACCGGGCCAACGTTCGACTTCCCGTTCGCCTACGAGGCTCCGCCAGCAGGACAGGATGATGTCGGCTTCTCCCATAGCGACGCAGCATACCGGCGATTCGAATCGCCTAAGGAACCGACAAATCCTACATACGTTCGGGAGTCG